>DRQF01000194.1 GCA_011369445.1 Planctomycetota bacterium
CTCCTCCTCTACGTGAGCGGCGGGGGCCAGGGCACTTCGGCGGCGGGCACCGTCGCTGTGGTCGACGATGCGACGATGACTCAGGTTTCGTCGATCCCGATCACGTTGCAGATGCCCTTCCTCCTTGGATTCGCCTTCGTCACCGACCCGCAGGTCTCTCCCGACGGCACGAAACTGGCCGTTCTCCAACAGGGAGCCTTCGGTGGCGCCTTCACGGGAGCCGCCGGGCTCAGCATCATCGACATCGATCCATCGAGCCCAACCTCCCTCACCGAGATTCAGTCGGTGGCTCTCCCGAACTACGGCCAGAATCAGACCACCTTCGACCGGAGCGACCCGACGGGACAAACCATGCTCATCACCGAGTCCACCATGGCGGGCGCCGTTCAGTTGCGCAGGCTGAATTGGGCCACCGGCGCCTCCACCGTCACCCCCCTGTCGGCGGGCGGCGGGATGGGGGCGAATGACGGAGGATGCGCCACTTCGGGCAAGGGAAATCTCGTGTTCGCCTCCGCCGCGGGAGCCAATACCATCTACGTTTTGGATGCGAACTTGAACCTGCTCAACTCGGTGCCGTCCCTGGCCGGAGGCACGCCCCAACGCATCCGCGTGGAGCAGCGGTGAATCGAAGGTAGCGAGGGTTCGCTGGACGAGGAGGACCTCGTCATTCCAGAAGAAAGCGCGGCGCGGCGAACCTGGGACCGGAGGCTTTAGCCTTCACGTGACGCCACTTGGCAAGGATCAGCCCCCGACCTTCCCGGGGCGAGGGCGCCCCGGCTCCAGGAGAAAGGGCGCCCTCCCGGGCGCATTCGTGGCGACGGAAGCCGCCGGTCCAATGAAGCGAGGCCGTCGACGGGGGTCGACGGCCTCGAGTACACCCGCCAGGACTCGAACCTGGAACCTCTTGGTTCGTAGCCAAGTACTCTATCCAGTTGAGCTACGGGTGCTTGTGGGGCGAAATCTAACCCGCCCGGCCCTCGGACTCAACACCCTTCCTCAGGTCCTTCGGGGCTCCCTCCACGCCGAGCTCCCGGGCCTCCAGGCGATAATGGCGCGCCATCATCCAGCGAACGGCGAAGAGGTCCCGAAAAGCCCGAAAAACCCGATTCAAGAGGCCATACTTGCTCGTTCCCATCAACCGCGGCCGGTGGGCAACCTTGACCTCCAGAGTTCGAAACCCCTCCATGCGCGCCAGGGTGATGAGGAAGCGATGCAGGCCGGTGAAGAGCCGAAAACGTTCCACGACCTCGCGACGCATCACTTTCAGGGGGCATCCGGTGTCGTGGACGTCAGAACCGGTCAAGACGTTTCTGACCCGATTCGCGATCCGGGTCTGGATACGCTTGAAGAAGGTGTCCCGGCGCTGCCAGCGCCAGCCGTGAACCATGTCCCAGCCCTGAAGGTGCTCCACCATGCGGGGGATGTCTCGGGGGTCGACCTGCAGGTCTCCATCCATCATCACCACGACGTCGCCGCGCACGGCCCGAAATCCGGCGTCCAGGGCCGCCGTTTGGCCCGTGTTGCGCTCCAACGCGATGTGTCGGATGCGGTCGGGGTGGGCCGCGCGCGCCGCGGCGATTCTCGCTCCGGTGGCGTCCACGGAACCGTCGTCCACGAGAATGACTTCGTGGGCAAGTTTCATTCCATCGAGAACGGGAAGCAATTCGTCGAGCAACGGCTGGACGTTTTCTTCCTCGTTGTAGAGGGGAATCACCACGGAAATCATCATCGGGGCCTCTCCCTCTTGGGAATCGGAGCGATCACGTAGGCGGTGCGTTGACGGCCGAGAACTCCCGTCGCCACGATTCGGAAGTCGCGCCCGGCCACGAGTTCGCGGAAAGCGGTCATATCCGGGCCCCGGACCACACAATACCGCTCCCCGGGGAGATCCAACCAGCGACGCAGACGACGCTCGCAGAGACGCTGCTCCCTTTCCCGTCGAGCCGATCGCGATTCTTCCCGATTCTCCGCCTCAGGCCGGATCTCCTCGAGCGGCCGCCCCATGTAGAAAAGAAGGCCTTCATCGAGGTTGCGGTACATGGCAACAGACGCCTCCTCGCTCACGACCTGTTTCACCGTCCGGGAGAATGGTCGGCGCGAGGCCAGGGGATTCATGAGCGGGGCGACTCCCAGGCACAGGGAAAGCCAGAGGACGGGCCAGCTTGCAAGCCCGAGGACGAGAGCCGGGCGAAGTCGATTCATCGCAACCAGGATGCAGCCTGCGAGACCGGCGAGCAGGGGGGCTACGGCCGCGGCCCCGCACGCGGCCCTGAACGCGGAGGCCTCGGGCGGCCAACCCGGTCGGGGGAGTGCACGGAGCCAAGGCAAGCGCCCCCACGCCCCATCGAGGGTGTGATCGAGCCCCAGGAATCCACCGGCCACCAGGAGGAGAAGAAGACCGAAAGCGGCCGAGAGGGCCGTGCAAGTCAAAAGGGCGATGCGCCCGGCGCGAAGCGACCCCCCGGCGCCGACGCGCCGCCACCACGCGGCCAAAGGGATCGCCGCGAGAATCGCGAGGGCCGGATGAATGGTGAGGAGATAGACGCTTCGCTTGCCGGGCAAAAGGGAAAGGACGAGCAGAAAGGTCAGGCTCCACAGCGCGGCAAAGGTCCCCCGACGACGCTCCGACTCCTCCAGCTCCCGGCGCACGCGGGGATGGGCCCACGGGATCAGCAGGAACGTGGCGGGGGCGAACTCCCAGGGGAGCTTCCTCAAGTAGAACCACCAGGGCTGCACATGGGCGAGCCCGGTCCGCATCCGCTCCACCACGTGCAGCCCCACGAGTTCTTGGGGATACCCCCAACCCTCGGCTCGAACGGCCGCCGCGAGCCACACGGAAAAAGGCAAGACGAGGGCGAGGAACGCTGCCACGAGAGACCCACCCCAGGCACGTCCCGCCTTCTCCCCGCTCCCCGGTCGAAGGTCACGGCGCGGACGCAGCAGCCAGGCACCCTGCCCAACGACGACCACCCCCAACAAAGCGAGGGGGCCTTTCACCAACAGGGCGAATCCGAAAGCGGCGCCAGCGATGATGAGACGATACGGTCGCCTCTCCTCGAACGCCTTCCAACCGGCGACGACGCCCAAAGCGATCAATCCGGTCATGAGGACGTCCATCTGGCCAAACCTTGATTGCCAGAAAAACCACGGGGAGGCCAGGAGCAGGCCAACGGCCAAGAACCCCGTAGCAGGTCGTCCGGGGCGGGCCGCGAACCCCATGACCGCGAAGAGCGTCAAGAGCGCTCCCAGCACAGACGGCCATCGCGCGGCGGCGGCGTCGATACGCCCCGTGAGGCGCCCGAACAGCCGAACCAACCAGAAGTAGCCCGGAGGCTTGTCTCCATAGCGCTCGCCGTTCAACCGGGGAATGCGCCAGGTGTCCGCCGCCTCCATCTCCACGGCCACTTCCGCGTACCGCGCCTCGTCGGGAGGCCAGAAGTCTCTGAGCCCCAACCCGGGCGCCAAGAGCGCCAATCCCAACACGAGGGTTGTCAGGGTCGCGAGCTTCATGGAGGACTCCCTGGTCGTCGAGGTGGTCCGCGACGCCCATCGGCATCCCGCGCAGTCCTCGCTGGGGCCAGTTCGCCCATTTTGTCATGGTGCCCTTGGCCTGCAAGTTACGGAAAGGGCAGCACGACCCCATGGCGGACGGAGATGAAACGGCGGCGCGGTTCGAGGAACTCCTGGTTCCTCACCTCGATGGCATGCTCCGGTTGGCCGGCAGCATGGTCCACGACCCGACCCTCGCCGAAGATCTGACGCAGGAGGCCGTCTTGAAGGGCTTGCGATTCTTCGATGGCTTCAAGGAAGGCACCAACTTCAAGGCTTGGATCTTCCGGATTCTCGTGAACACCGTGATCTCGCACCAGCGCAGACGGAGCCGGCGAGGCCGGGAAGTGGACCTGGGCGAGGAGAGCGGCGGCGCGCTGGACGCTTTGGGACACAAGGACTTGTCCACGGACACCCACCGCTTCTCCGCGACGGACGACACCATCTACGAGCTGATGGACGACAAAGTGAAGCAGGCCCTGCATGAACTTCCAGACATGCACCGCAGTGCACTTTTGCTGGCAGTGGTCGAAGAGTTCAAATATCAGGAGATCGCCAAAATCCTGGACTGCCCCGTCGGAACCGTCATGTCCCGGCTCCACCGGGCCAGAAGCCTCATGAAGCAGCGTTTGGCCCATTACGCCCAGGAACAGGGTTTCCCCTCGGGATGCGGAGGCAAGGATTGAGAAAACCGGGGAATAGATGGGCCATGCCGCTTGTTCTACTCTTGGATACTCCATGGCTCGATAGCCGTGGGCAGGAACTCGAACCCGAGAAACGATGAATCGAGACGCCTTCGAAAAGACTCTTTCCGCCTGGCTGGATGGCGCTCTGGACGCCGACGAAGCCCATGCTTTCGAAGAGCATGTGCGCAATTCGCCCGCCCTCCAGGCCCGCGTGGCGGAGGCCCAACGATTCGACGGGTTTCTCCGTGACCGACTGGGGGCGCCCGCAGACCCCGCAGCCAAGGAGCGGATTCTGAACGCACTTCGGCGCGAGGCCGCGGCTGCGTCGCCTCGAGAAGTCGTCCGTCCATGGTTCCACCGCTTCCGCCCCATGGCCCTGCCCGCGGCGGCAGCAGTCATCGCGTTCGCCCTTTGGGCCGGAGGCCTTTTCGACGCCACCCCCCAGGGAGATGGCCACCACCACGACCCCATCGTCGACGTCGTCTTGAGCCAGGACGAAGCTCTCATGCGGAATCTGGCCGACGCCGGCGGAAACAAGGACTTCTCCGCGACCCTTCGAGGGCTCCTGGTGAAAGCCCCACGCACGGAGAGTCGCGTTTGGAACGCTTCGGCGGACATGGACCTTCGCCGCGCGGACTCGGCAAGACTCTTCAAGACCTGCACCCAAAAAGACGTGCCCATTCCCGCCATTCCGAGGGGTTTCCAGCTGGTCGGCGCGCGGGTCGTCGATTTGACCGTGGACGGCATGAAGTTGGCGATTCCCCATCTGATTTTCTACTCGCCCGACCACCACCTCTCGATCTACATGCTGTGCAAGACGCAAGCTCGCGTCCTCGAAGAACGGATTCCAGGGGGCCTGGCCGCCATTCACGGGTGTCCCTCTTGTGGCGTCGCCATCAAGGAGGCCGGAGACTTCCTCATGATCCTCGTGACCGACATCCGCCCCCCCCGCCTGAACTCGCTGGCCGACGAGATCTGATCCCCGTGTCCGCCCGGGAGATCCTCTTGTTCGGCGCGGGCGCCTGGGGTCGCAACCACCTCCGAGTTCTGAATTCGATGGAACGCCTGGCCGCCGTCGTCGATCCTTCTTTGCGGATGAAAGACCTCGGGGCCGAATTTCCCCATGTTCCCATCGTTTCCCACATCGAGGCGCTCCCGGACGATGTCCTTTCCCGAGTGGTCGGCGCTGTCATCGCCACGCCTGCCGCCACTCACGCGGACGTGACCACGCAGGCTCTCTCTCGCGGCTGGCACGTGCTCGTCGAAAAGCCCATGGCGCTCTCGGTCCAAGAAGCCCTGTCCATGGAAGAGGAAGCGAGAAAAGCCGGAAAGCAACTCATGGTGGGACACATCCTTTTGTTCCATCCCGCGGTCGCGGCGCTCGAGACTCTCATCGACGGCGATGAACTGGGCGACATCCGATACATTTATTCGCATCGACTGAACCTCGGGCGCGTGCGACAGGACGAGAACATCCTGTGGAGTTTCGCGCCTCACGACATTGCGGTGATGCTGCACCTATTGAAGAGCGAACCGGAGAGGGTCGAGGCCAAGGGGGGCAGCTGGCTGCGGCCCGACCTCGTGGACCTCACGGTCACTCACCTCGAATTCCCGAACGGCATTCAAGGGCACGTCTTCGTCTCCTGGCTCCATCCCTACAAGGAGCATCGCCTCGTAGTGGTCGGCAGCCGCAAGATGGCCGTCTTCGACGATCTGGCCCCGGATGGGAAGCTGAAGCTGCACGACGTGGGCATCGACACGGACGCCGCGGGGCTTCTCAAGACCCGTCGCGAAGGCTGGACATCGGTGCCGCTCGTCGATGAAGAACCGCTCGCCAGGGAGTTGAGGCATTTCCTGAGCTGTATCGACGAGGACAAAACGCCGCTGACCGACGGCCGCCATGGGCTCCAAGTCCTCAGGTGCCTGGACCGCGCGCAAGCCACCCTGGACAGGTAGGCGCCTCTCGAGGCGACCTCAGTGTTCGATGGGCACCGCCTCTCCCAGGAGAAGCCGCCGAGGATCGATGACGAGACGATGGGCGAGCACCTCCACCCCACCGGCCTGCGCGTCTTCGAGGGCCGCTGCGTAGGCGGGGTCGATGTCCCGAGCCAACCCGACCGCGTCGCAGTCGGTCCGGGACAGCAGGAAGAACTGTACCGCGCGGTCGCCCGCGCGGGCGAGCTGCGTCAGCAGCTCGAGGTGTTCCCGCCCTCGCTGCGTGACGGAGTCCGGAAAGTCCGAGCGCCCCTTTCGCAGTGACGAATCCATGGTGACGTTCTTGATCTCGACCCACACTCGGCGACCGCTCTCATCGGCAAAGAAAAGGTCGAATCGTTTCTTCACCCCTTCGGGGCCGCGCTCTCGAACGATGGGGCTCGCCGGGACGAGTTGGGGCACGACGCCGCGCAGAACGCCTTCCTGAACGACGGCGTTGGGGCGTGACGTGTCCACGAGGGCCCATCCACCGCGAGCGGTTTCCAAAAGGACCAGGGTCCAATGAAGTTTTCTCTGGGGGCTGGGGCGATGCTCGACCCAGGCTCGGCGGGGGAGGTCGAGCAAGGTCTTCATGCTGCCGGTATTGGGGCAATGCGCCTGAACGACCCGGCCATCGGCGAGTTCCACGTCCGCCAGGAACCGCTTGTACCGCCGCAAGAGCCGTCCAGGTTCGAGCTTGAGGTTCAAGGTCAGACCTGGAGGAACCAGTACAGCTGCATGCCGATGAAGTAGGTCCACACGTCGTGGATGAAGGACAGCGGGTGCGCGGGTTGCGGGGAGAGCCCCAAGACATCGAGGATCGCTCCAGTGTCCACGAAGTCGAGCTTCGAGTCGGTGCGGTAGCTCAGAAGATTCATGGCCGCCAGCATCTCTTGGCGCTGCGTCAGACCAAGAGGCGTGGAGAGGTGGGTTGCGGCCACGAGGATCTTCGCATTCGGCCACTTGACACGGAGCATCGTGATGTTGTTGACGATGTCCTGCCGGTAGGCCGCGGGATTCGCGAGACGCCCGGTGAGGGTATCGTTCTGGGCCAACTGATAGATGATGAGTTCGGGGTTCGGCAGCACGAAGGGTGGTGCATACAAATGGCTGCGATCGAAGATGAGATCGAAGCGAGGCTGAGCCCAGGGATTGGCCATGCGAAAGGCCTGCTCGGTGGGATAGCCCATATAGGGGAGCGCCAGTTCGCACCCCCACCAACCGCGAAACGAGTGATTGATGAATCGGGGCGTGCGCGGGTTCGGCAGAAGGCTGCACGCCAACTCGACGGCGCGACGCGGCCAAGAGACGAGGGCGCCGTAGGGGTGTGCGGCCCCGGCGGCATTGAAGGGCACCAATCCGTCCGCGAGGGAGTCACCCAGGATGAGCACCTGCATCTCCGGGAACGGTGCCGGGCGGGGTGGAAGCCAAATCACGCCGGGATCGGCATCCACGCTCTTCAGGTCCATGAAATACCCCTGAACCCCGGCGAAGTCCCGGAACCGCTCGATCATGGATGTCGTCGCGGAGGGCGTCCCGGGGGCAGCGATGGGTGGCGACGTCGTCAAGAGCTCGAAGGTGTAGTCGTTCGCGGGATCGAGGAATCGAGCCAAGGTCTGCTGGGGAAGAATCGGCTCCGCCAGGTGCCACACCCCGGGCGAGGGTCCTTTTCCCAGGCGCCAGGCGAAAGCACCGGCAACCAGGGTCGGGAATTGGATCCGGGTCGTATCCCATGAGAGACCGAACTGCCTCGTGTTCGTGAACCGGATCGAGATACGGGCGAGGGTGTGATTCGTCCGCAATCTGTAATCCGACCGCCCCACGGGCAGTGAGTACCAGTCCCCGGACAGCTGTAACTGGGCCGGAAACCATCGGTTCGGCTTGAATTGCTGAGCCGGCAGGAGCACAGAGAAAAGGACGACGACGGCAAACCAACGCATGATGGTCCATCATGGCGATTCCCCCCTTCCCACGTCAAGGATTCTCCATTGAATGATCTTGCGTCGGAGCGAGGATTCCTGGACTCCTCCCGCCCCAATCACCTAAGATTCCTGCCGGAAGCGCCGATAGGCCAACTGAAGCCGATCATCCAAGCCATGCCGAAGACCCGCCATCGCCATCCTTGTGTTCCCGTTCTCCTTGCCGGGATGCTCCTGTTGCTCTCGAGCGCGAGGGGAAGCGCCCAGCAGATGCGCTACTGGTTCGAAGCACCTCAGACCCTCCAACTCGATGCCGGCCGTCTCGCCCTCGAGATCCCCGACTTGGAAGAGGCGACCGAATCCCTGCGGGCCCTCGGCGTGAACGTCTCGGACCTTCGACCTTGGCCCATACCGAACTGGTATCTCCTCACGCGAAAACCGCAGGCGACGAGGTCTCCGCAACAGGCCGTGGCTCGACTCGCAGCAAGCCCGGCGATTGCATGCGCCTCCCCTGTTTTCCTGGGGCTGACGGGCGGCCCGATGTGGCCAACGCGCCATTTGATCGTACAGGGCAACGAGAATCTCTCGCGGCAAGCGCTCAAAACCCTGATCTCGGAGGACGGCCGCTCCAGCGTCCTCGAGTCGGACTGGGGCGGGTTGCCTCGATGCGTCTATGTCGACGCGGGCCTGGCGGACGGCTTTGCGATTCTCGCTCGCGCCAACGCTCTGGCCGCCGACCCCCGAACCCGATTCGCCGAGCCGGATTGGGTGTTCACGGGTCGCAAGGACAGCATTCCGACGGATCAATACTTCAACGAACAGTGGTATCTGGATTATCCCCTCCCCGGCGAGCTATTGGCTTCCGACATGGATACCGATGCGCCCGAAGCCTGGGACATCTCGATGGGACGGCACGCGGTCAAGATCGCCATCGTGGACGATGGCATCCAGATGGATCATCCCGACTTGCCCCGCGACATCCGCGGGTACGATGCCACGGGGGTCGTCGGGGGCGGCGGCGCTCCCCAGGTCACGTGGGACAACCACGGAACGGTCGTCGCCGGGATCATCGCGGGGACGCGCAACAACGGCCGAGGCGTGTCGGGATTGGTCCCGGACGTCGAGATCCTCTCCGTGCGCGTCTACGTGAGCTTCTCGTATTACGGTTTCACCTCCATGACGAGTTGGACCGTCCCCGGCCTCGACTGGTGTCTTCAAGAAGGGGTCCAGATCACGAACAATAGCGTCACGTTGGGGCTCATGGATTCGGCCCTGACCGCCAAGTACGATCAACTGCGTCAGGCTGGCATCCTCCACTACGCTTCGGCAGGCAACGACCCCGTCGCCGGGACTTCCTGGCCCGCCAATCTGGCTTCAGTCCACGGCGTAACGGGCATCGACTTCACGGGTTCGGTGGCGGGCTTCAGCTCGTTCGGCCCGAATATGGACTACTGTGCTGGTGCCCAGTTCATCTACTCCACCGACCGAACGGGCATGCTGGGGTTCGACCCCACCTTGACCTACGCGGCGCTGTCGGGGACGACGTTTTCCTGCGCCTACGGATCGGCCCATGGCGCCATGGCACTCTCGGTCAACCCGTCGCTCACCGCCGACCAGGTGGATGACATCCTCGCGCTTAGCTGCATGGACCTGGGGGCGCCCGGATTCGACCCTGTCTACAGTCAGGGGCTCCTCAACGCCTATGCGGTCGCATGGCAGGCAGCGCTGACGCTCCAGGACCCCTCGACGGTCCTCTTCCGGCAGGACGCGCCCCTCTCTGAGGATCTCTACGGCACGGCCCTCGCCGGCTTGGGAGACGTGGATGGAGACGGCATCGAGGATTTTGCGGTGGGGGTCCCGAGCGACGATCAAGGCGGCTTGGATGCGGGCGCCGTCGTCGTGCGTTCAGGAAAGAGCGGACAGATCCTCTATCAGGTTACGGGGGCCGCGGCCGGAGACCGCTTGGGGGCTCACCTGTTTTCTCTCGGCGATCTGAACGGCGACGGCATTCGGGACTTTGCCGTCACGGACCCCAACGCGAGCCTCGGCCCTATTTCCGGTGCCGGAAAAGTCACGATTCTTTCTGGGTCCGACGGGGCCCAACTCTTCCAGGTCACGGGCTCGACGGCCAACGAGAGATTCGGATCGAGCGTTCTCGACCTGGGAGACCTCAACGCCGACGGCGTGCCGGACGTGGCGATCGGCGCTCCGCGAGCGACGGTAGGCGGCACACTCGGCATCGGCCGCGTGCGCATCCTGTCCGGCGCGGACCTCAGCCTGATTCTCAACATCAACGGCAACGCGTCGGTCGGTGACGCCGAATTCGGGTCTTCACTCTCCCTGGCGGATGATTTCGACGGTGACGGATTGAGCGATCTTCTGGTGGGAATCCCGGGGGCGGCGACCCTCGGCCCGGACACGGGGCGAGCCCGTTTGATTTCGACGTCCGACGGGAGTGTTCTGATCACGATGGAAGGGCTCGAAAGCGGAGCGCGGCTGGGTCAGAGCGTGGCCGCGTGGATCGACGCGGACAACGACGGCATCCAGGATTTCGTGGCGGCGGCCCCCGCCTCCGCGGGCCTGACCGGCTCGAACACCGGTTCCGCCGTCATCTACTCCGGCGCCGATGGAAGTCCTTTCGGCGGCTGGGTGGGTGAGAACGCGGGCGATCTGTTCGGCGCCTTCCTCGCCACATCCGACGATGTGGACGGCGACGGAAGCCCCAACCTTCTCGTGGGTGTGCCCGGCTCCGACGCCTGGGCCACCGATGCTGGCGCGATCCATGTCTATTCCAGATTCTGGCCGCGACCGCGTTACGTCCTCCACGGCGGAAAGGCCCATGAGCGCTTCGGTGCCTCCGCGGCTCCCCTGGGCGATGTCGACGGCGACGGCCTGGGCGAGATCGTCGTGGGCGCTCCAGGAACCCAGGGATTCAACCTCACCGGTTGGACCGCCATCCTTCCCGCCCCGAATCCGAATCAACTCACCACGTTGGCCACCTCGGCCGCCGGCCACCTCGCGACGAGTCAAGGCGACATCTATGACGTGCTTCTCGTCAACAACAGCAGCGGCGGTCTCGACCGGACCGTCAACCTGGGACTCAACGAAGCCGTGCGCTTGACCGTCCTGCAGCCGGTGGGAATGACGACCCCCGCCAACTTCGCCGTTTGGGCCTACCTGGGGGCGCCTCCCCCCACGGCGGAAGTGACTCTCGCTTTCGGGATCGGGGACTTCCTCTTCCAGCCCTGTACGGTGGGTGGTCCCAACAACGTCCTCATCACCAACAACTTCGGGCCGGACGCCTGCCCGGAACTCGTCCCGTCGACGCCCGGAGACTGGACCGTCATGGACCCGGGTGGCTTGCCCCTCCCCTTCACGCTGACCTACCAAGGCGTCATTCTCGACGGCCCCGCTTCGGCCTCCGCCACGAACGCCGTCAAGCTCGTCATCCAGTAGAGGCATACGGCGGCACGCCAACCGGTCCACCCCGGACGCCCCGCGCTCCCCCTTTGTGCGGATTCGCTCGATATTCGGCCGCGAAACGCTCCCCTCTCCTTGCATACAAGCCTAAACCATTCTATATCATCATATTCAGGCAAACCGGCTCGGCCGTGCCGCCAGGCACGCTGTTCGCGATACACGTTCCTTAGCTTTCAGGCAATCCACCGATCCCAGCCGTGCGCAACGGGGGACACGGGAGAGCCAACCGAGAACGAATCGAGGAGGAATCGATGTTCGGAATGAATCACCCATCACGTTGGGCCTGGACCGGGGCCCTCATATTCGTCGTCTTTCTCGCGGCATGCGGCGGCGGAAACGGGAGCGACAATTCGGGAGGCGCCCCGATGGTTCTCTCAACGTCCTTCCCTGGCTTTCCCGCCGCCGCGGGGGCGGGTTTGTCCCCCATCTTCAGGGACGAAGTCCTTCTACTGACCCTGGACCGGGCCGTCGACACGACGATCCTGGGAGGCCTCGTGACCGACGGCACGGGACAGCTTCAGTCGTTCATCGGCGTCTCCAGCGGCGCGACCGCGGGGGTGCCCTATCATGCGTTCGTGGATCAACTCGCCGCCCAACAGGCTTTCCAGGTCCTGAATGACGCACAGGGTGCCGCCGCGACCCCCTACGCTGGCGTTCTGGGGATTTCGACCATCGACTCCAACACCCTCGTGTTCGACCCGCACGTGAGTCCCGGCAACCCCTTCGGCCTCGTCCCGAGAGCCGGGTTCGAGGCGAACACCCAATACGACATCTTCATTCCCGCTGGCACCGCCCTCACGGCGGGCGGGCTGCCCGTGGGGCCCTTCGGCGGTCCGCCGCCGCAACCCGTTCCCCCGTTCACTTCTCCGACGCCATCCGTCGGCACGGTGTTTCTCTCGGGGCCGGGTTTCGTTCCCGACACCACGCCTCCGTCCGTCGTCTCGGTGACGACCCAATTCCTGAGTCAGAACGGACTCCCGAATTCGACTCCCATTCCCCACGACGACACGATCATCGTCACGTTCAGTGAGCCGGTCGACCCGAACTCCATCGACCTCGTCTCGAATCTCGTGATCCGCAATACCACGCTGACCACGACGGCCTCACCCATGGGCGTCATCGTTCCCGTGACGCAGGTGTCCGACGCCGAGGGCGTCATCTACAGTTTCACGCCGACGAGCTTCGGGCCGGGGCCCTACACGATTCGGGTGGAAGTGGGGACGAATCAAAACCCCGCGAACTCCATCTTGGACCTCCCCGCCGGAAGTACGGGTTCTCAGAATGCCCTGGCCAACTCCCTCGTGGTCGAATTCACGACGGAGTCCGCACCCGGACAGGCCGCGGCAGCGAGCGTCGCAGAGTCCTTCGACTCCACCGCCCAGCAGGATTCCGGATTCATGCCGCGCTACAATCCTGCCGAATGGAACCAGGTCTCCGGAGCCACGGGTTCGCCGACCGGCCAACTCCGGGGCGAGGCCCTCAGCGGCAGCCCCTTCGGTCCGAGTCTGGGAACGCGGCAGCAATTCTCTTTCCAACCTCAGGGCGCCGTCCCCTCGATTCCGGTGAACTGCAACACGCCGACCTGCCCCTACACCTCTCCGTTCGACACCGACGTCCACAATCTCGGGTTCAGCGCCAACCCCATGGGTGGCAGTCACCTGATGAGCCTGTATCTTGCCAACGGCAACGAGTTGCCCGCCCAGCTGGCGGACTCCATCGAACTGTTCGAGTGGGCCGCCCCGGCCGGAATCGCTTCAGCGATCAGCTATCCGGGTTTCCAGATGCAGATGTCTCACACGACGGCAGAGGCCAACTTCCCATCCAGTTTCGGCCTGATGTCGCCCTACGCGGTCAACTTCGACTTCGACAACCCGCAGAACGAGTGGCTCATGCCCCAAGCGCATCCCAGTCCGATCAACCCAAACCTCAATGAGGCCCCCGTCCTGGTGATCCCCAGCACGACGTACACCGTGGGGCAGTTCACGCCCATCGGAGCCTTCGTCCCCTATCCACCTCTCGCGATTCCCTTCGACTTCGACAACAACCGCATGGAGCCGTCGATGACGGGAGCCTTCGTGTCACCCAACTTGATCGTCGACATCGACATCCCGCCCCCCGTCCTCGAGGTCAACGGCAACCACAACGTGGTCGTCGGCGCCAATGCGGACTCGCCCTTCCCCGTCCGTCGACTTGTGGGCCCTTCCTTGGCGCAACCTGGAGTTTCCGGACTTCCCTTCCTTCAGGACGCGGCCAGGTATCACGGAAGATTCACCACCGTGAACAAGAACTCCTCGGCGAGGACTGTTTTCATCGACGTCGGCGCGACGACGATGAACCCCGACTACACGACGCTGAGCATCTTTCCGCCGATTGCCAACCGTCCGCCGGGAACGGCCATCACGGTACGGATCGAGGGCGCCGACATGGTGAACTCCAACATGGGAGTGGGGAGCACGGGTACGCTCACCTACGTCACGCGCAACGGCGTGGTCCAGTCGGATCAGTTGGATCTTCTGGACGGCAAGCGCTTCGTTCGCGTGACGTTCGAATTCGAATCCGACGTCACCAACAACGTGGTTCCCTTCATCAACAGCTTCTTGCTGGGTTACGACCTCTGAAGGAAGCCCCCGGCCCCGTCGTCGGAGCGCTCTCGCACAGACTTGCGCGAGAGCGCCTCCGACGAAAAAGGGCGCTCGGGGGAGCGCCCTAAGAGGTCGAGAGAGCCGCGACCGGGATTCCTCTTGGGTGATTCCTCCCAGACGTTCGAGGAATCGGTCACGTTCGATGTGTTGATGGAGCGGATGTTTTTTCGATTTCGAAATCACCCACCGGTCGCAAACTCTCCCTTCCCGACTTTTCTTGACCGGCCCCGACGGGCCGAACCTCCCTTCTCACATCAACTTCCGTACCGGACGGGCGTGGCGATCGCTTTTTTTCCCTGAACGCTCGCAACCTCTTTGGAGCCCGTTGGTTGAAGGTGCCAACATGGAGTGGGAAAAGGCTCGAGGAGCCGCCCTGGGCCGCGTCGGAAAGTAATCCTGTCCTCTGAGGAGGACGCTGACCCGGCCCCGTTGTCCCAAATCTTCGAAGGAGAGTCTTCGATGAAGCCGCTGCACCTGATCATCGCCGTCGCCCTCGTCACGGTTGCCGTGAGTCTCACCACATCCCTTTTGGTCTCCAGCTCCGACGACGAGACCTCGTCATCCTGGCTCGCCGAAAAGGCCGACCTGATGGGCCAGTTGCACAACGCTGAGGCCGAAATCGATTCCCTCAAGGATGCGGTGCGCAGAATGGACGCCCGTCTCCAGCGGGCCGAAGGAGAGAATTCGGGACTGGAGACCCTCCGCCTCAAGCGCGACCTCGAGTCGAGGATCGATGTCCTGCGGGACGAGATTGCCGCGCTGAAGCGGGCGAAGACGCCGCTTCTGGAAGGGAGCGACGCTCAGCCCAGAGTCGTAGCCGCTCTGGAGTCGAGACTGGATTCCGTGGTGAAAAAGAAGTTCCGTGAACAGCAGAAACGGCAGTTCGCGGTCTTCAAGCCGTTCATCAAACGCGGATTCACGCGGGGGTTCGACCGAGCGGCCCGCAAGCTGAAACTCAACCCCGAGCAGAAACAGCGCCTGAAGAAGGCGGCGGATAAGGCCTTCGAGAAAGTGGCTCCCCAACTTCAAGTCCTCTTCGA
>DRQF01000195.1 GCA_011369445.1 Planctomycetota bacterium
GACGCAGACGGCGGGGACTTCGGCGACGAAGGACACGACGGCGCCCATGGACCCGACCACGGCCGGCATCGCCGCGGGGGCGAACAACGCCATCAACATCGTGAATAGCTTCAACGTGACGACGTCTCAGGTGGACGTGGCCTGGCCCGCCGGGTCGGATGCCTCCGACACCTTCGTCATCACGGTGAGCGACGGGACGTCCAGCGTGAGCTCCGCCTCCGCCAATGTGACGCCGGGGGCCACGACCATGACCTCGCTGGATCTCTCCAGCTTGGCCGAGGGGGCCTTGACGGTGAACGTGGCGACGACCGATGCAAACGGCAACCCGTCCACGTTCGCGGGCACGGCGGCCACGAAGGACACGACGGCGCCCATGAACCCGACGTCCGCGAACGTGGCCGCGGGGGCGAACAACGTCATCAACATCGTGAACACCTTCAACGTGACGACGTCTCAGATCGACGTGGCCTGGCCCGCCGGTTCGGATGCCTCTGACACCTTCACCATCACGGTGGGGGATGGCTCGGCGACGGTGACCTCGATTGTCGCCAACGTGACGCCAGGCGCCACGACCATGACCTCGCTGGACCTCTCCAGCCTGGCCGACGGGGCCCTGACCGTCTCGGTGAGCACGACCGATGCCAACGGCAACCCGGCCACGTTCGCGGGCACGGCGGCCACCAAGGATACCGTGGCTCCCGTCGTCCCCACGGCGGCTCGGATCGAAGCCGGCCCGTCGAACGCCGCGGACATCATCAACTCGGCGAGCGTGACGGCCGCGACGACCCGGGTGACCTGGTCGGCGGGGGCAGACGCGGCCGATTCGTTTACCGTGACCCTGGGAGACGGCGCCGCGACGGTGGTCTCATCCTCCGCCAATCCGGCTCCCGGATCGTCGAGCATGGTGGCCTTGGATGCTTCGTCTCTCGCGGACGGGAGCATCACCATCACCGTGGACATGACGGACGCCGCCGGTAACCCGGCGAGTTTCACCGGCATCGTTGCGACGAAGGATACCGTGGCTCCCACGGCGCCGACTTCGGCCGGCGTCGCCTCTGGCGCCAACAACGCCGCGGACATCATCAACTCCTTCAACGTGGGGGCGGCTCAGATCGACGTGGTCTGGCCAGCTGGCGCCGACGCCGCTGACAATGCCGTGGTCCAACTCTCGGATGGCTTCACGACCCTGAGTTCCGCCTCGCAGTCCGCGAATCCGAGCAACACGGTGAGCTACGTCTTCGACACCTCCGCTTTGGCTCAGGGATCGATTACGGTCAGCGTGGTGGTGACCGACACGGCGGGCAACACCACGAGCTTCGGCGGGACGTCCGCCACGAAGGACACGGTGGCGCCGGCGGCTCCGAGCCTCTACCAGGTGGCGGCCGGGACCATGAACCCCGCCAACACCGTCAATTCCGCGACAGTGAGCACCGTAAACCTCGCGGTGAACTATGCCGCATCGACGGTGGCGACCGACATGGTGACGCTTCGCGCCTCGGACGGCGTCAACCCGGACTTCGTCCTCGGGCCCATCGCGGCGCCCGCGGCCGGTGGTGTCCAGGTTTATGCCGGAAACGATCTCAGTGGTCTGGCCGATGGCAGCCTGACTCTCACGCTCGAGATCGCGGACGCGGCCGGAAACACCGTCAGCTTCACCGGGATGGCGGCGACGAAGGACACCGTCCTTGCGGCTCCCACGGCGGCTGCGGTTCCCTCGGGCGCCAACAATCCGGCGGACACCATCAACGGTGCCAACGTCACGGCGACTCAGGTCGATGTGACCATGCCGGCGACCGCCGACGGGACGGAAATGGTGACGGTGACCCTGTTCGACGGCATCACCTCGGTGACGTCCACGCAACAGACCGCTCCCTCCGGTGGCGGCACCATGAGCTTCTCCGGCATCGATGCCAGCGCCCTGGTCGACGGCGGAGTCACCTTGACCGTGTCCGTCACCGACGCCGCTCAGAATATGCAGAGCTTCACGGGCACCGCCATCACGAAGGACACGGCGAACCCGGTCGTTCCCACTGCCGCGAATGTGGCGGCGGGAGCCGGGAACCCGCAGGACGTGATCAACATCTCGAGCGAGACATCCGTATCCGTCAGCGCGACCTTCCCGGCCACCGCTGACGGCTCGGAGACCGCAACCGTCACGATGAGCGACGGCTCGGCGTCGGTGACGTCTTCGGGCGTGTCGGTTCCGGCCGGCGGCGGCACTGTGACGTTCAGCGCTCTGGATCTGAGCTCGTTGGCGGATGGCAGCATCACGATGACGGTGGACATGGTGGACACGGCGAGCAACACGTCGAGCTTCACCGGGACGCCGGCGACCAAGGACACCACGGTGGTCGCGGCCTCGTCGGCCACGATCCCCGCCGGTGCCACCAACGCCGCCGACGCCATCAGTGCGACCAACGTGAGTGCGGTTCAGGTCGACGTGACCTTCCCGGCCACGGCCGACGGGACCGAGACGGCCATCCTCAGCCTTACCGACGGTGCGGCGACCGTGACCTCCGGGTCGCAGTCGATTCCGGCGGGCGGCGGTGTCGTCACCTTCACGGGTCTGGATGCCAGCGGGCTGGCTGATGGCTCGGTGACCGTCAACCTCCAAGTGGACGATGCGAACATGAACTCGGTGACGAGCGCCGTGCTGACCGCGTCGAAGGATACCGTGGCGCCTCCTCAGCCCACCGTGGCCAAGGTCGCGCTGACGGCCAACAATCCGGAGAGCTTCATCAACATCGCCAGCAACTCCATGGTGACGGTCGAGATGACGTTCCCGGTCGGTTCGGACGCCGCGGACGTGGCGGTCGTGAGCCTGTTCGACGGCGCTATCACGGTTCAGGGCCAGACCAACGCCCCTGCGGGCGGCGGCACCGTCCAGGTGACGGGAATCGACGCCAGCTCGCTGCAGGAAGGCACGATCACGGTCTCCGTGGACGTGACGGATGCGGCGGGGAACCCGTCGGGGACCTTCACCGGGACCTCGGCCGTCAAGGACGTGACGGCTCCGCCGGCGCCCATCGTGAATCCGGTGACCACGCCCACGAATCTGACGACCCAGGTGATCACCGGCGTGGGACCGCAGAGCACCGAGCACGTCGTGGATGGCGGCTCCGCCCAGGCGACCGCGACCAGCGACACCGGCGGCAACTTCGCCATCACGGTGCCGCTTGCGGCCGGAGTGACCAATAACCTGGTGGTCTACGCCAGGGACGTCGCGGGCAACCCCTCGACCATGGTCATGACGGACTGGAACGCGGCCAGTCTCAACGTTCTGCAGGACGCCACGGCGCCGGACGTGCCCTTCACCGACGACACCGCGGCCAAGGGCCTCGGGGCGGTGACCCAGGGCTCAGGTGGCGCATTCGCGGACTGGGACAACGACGGCGACTTGGACCTGTTCCTCTGCGGTCCGACCGGCGGCATGCTTCTCGACTACGATGGGACCACCGGAAGCTTCTCCGACATCACGTCGGCGGCCGGCGGTCCTCTCAACGGCAGCCTGTCCGCGGTCTGGGGTGACTTCGACAACGATGGTGACCTGGATCTTCTGACTCTGGACGCCACCGCTGGCACCACCCTCTATCGCAACGACAACGTAGGTATTGGCACCAAGACGCTGACGGACGTCACGGCCACGGAGGCCGCCGGCCTCTCCGGTGCGACGGCAACCCAGGTGTTCTGGCTCGACTTCGACAACGACGGCTGGTTGGACTTCTACGTCCTCGATTCCGCGTCGAACGCAAACGTGATCATGCGGAATCAAAGAGGTGCGGCGACGCCCATGAACTCCTTCGCCGCGGCGAGCGGAACCGGGCTCGAGAACAACCTCTCGGCTTCGCGATTCGGAGCGGTCACCGACTTCGACGTCGACAACGACATCGATGTGGTGTTCGGGGACATCTCTCCGGGCGTGTTCTACCGCAACAATGGTTCCTCGACGTTCACGGACATCGCGGGAGCCACGAGCGGCGTCAGCTTCGACCACTCGGCCGGAGGTGAGCCCGTCGTCTTCGTCGACTACGACAACGACGGCGACTTCGACCTCTTCATCGCTCGCGGCGGCGCGGCCGGTGTCAACCAGCTCTGGCGGAATGACGGGGCCGGAACCTTCACCGAAGTCGCGGCGCTCGCCGGAATCGACACCGACGTTCAGGCGGACGACGTGGTCTTCGGCGACATCGACAACGATGGCTTCCTCGACCTCTACATCGGTTCGTCGACGACCAACAAGCTCTATCGAGGTCTGGGGGACACGAATGCGGACAACGTGTTCGAGTTCACCGAGATCGCTTCGATGATGGGCGTGGGAGTCGACAACGCTTCGGATGCCGGCATGGTCCAGATGGGTGACATCGACAACGATGGCGACCTGGACATTTTCGTCGGCAACGACGCGGCGGCGGCGGTCCTCTATCGGAACGACCTGAACAACTTCAACTTCCTGAAGGTGAAGGTCGCCGGTCAAGGGTCGGGCGCCGGAACCAGCTCAAGCGACGCCCGCGGCGCCGTGATCATCCTCAAGTCCAGCGACGGCTCCACGACGCTGGCCTCCCGGGAGATCAACGGTGGGCGCGGCGCCGGGTCCCAGGACCACGAGGTGGCTCACTTCGGCGGGATCGTTCCCAGCACGAAGTACCGCATCGAGGTGCACTTCCCCGGAGGCTCCACCAAGACCATCATCGTGACGCCACGCTTCCTGGCCGGTCAGACGGTGACCGTCACCGAGTGACCCTCGACGGGAGCGACTGAATCGAAGAGCCCCGGGCGTTCAGCGCCCGGGGCTCTTGTTCATGAGGGGGACCGCTGCCATGGTGGGGGGCGAAACCATGGAGCTTCCCCAATGAACATCCTCGTCGTCGGCAGCGGTGCGCGCGAACACACGCTCGTTTGGAAACTCGCTCAATCGCCACGGGCGGACAAGATCTATTGCGCCCCAGGAAACGGAGGCATCGCGTCGATCGCGGAGTGTGTGGATATCGCAGCCGGAGACGTGGAGAAACTCGTCGAGTTCGCCAAGGCCAGGGACATCGGTCTTACGGTCGTGGGGCCGGAAGCTCCTCTTTGCGCCGGGATCGTCGACGAATTCGAAGCCCACGGACTGCGGGCTTTCGGCCCGCGTAAGGCCGCGGCGGCGCTCGAGGGCGACAAGGCCTTCTCCAAGGACATCATGACGCGCCACTCCATTCCCACCGCGGCGCATCGTGTTTTCCACGATCCCGATGCGGCCCTCGCCTACGTGGAGGAGGCCGTCGACTACCCGATGGTCGTGAAGGCCAGCGGCTTGGCGGCGGGCAAGGGCGTGATCATCTGCGAGTCCTCCGAGGACGCCGTGGCGGCGATTCGAAAGCTCATGTTGGACAAGGCCTTCGGTGCGGCGGGCAGGACCTTGGTCATCGAGGATTTTCTCGAGGGTGAGGAGGCGAGCATCATCGCCCTCACGGACGGCGAAACCCTCTACGTGATGGAGTCCTCCCAGGATCACAAACGAGCCTTTGATGGGGACAAGGGGCCCAACACCGGGGGGATGGGGGCCTACTCGCCCGCTCCCGTCGTGACAGCGGACATCCAGCACCGCATCGAACGTGAAGTGCTCGTCCCCGTCATCCATGCCATGAAAAGAGAGGGGCGACCCTTTCGGGGAGTCCTCTACGCGGGTCTCATGCTGACCAAAAAGGGGCCGAAGGTCCTGGAATTCAACGTGAGGTTTGGAGATCCCGAATGTCAGGTTCTTCTTCCCCGATTGAAGGCGGATCTGGTGGATCTCTTCCTCGCATGCTTGGACGGCACCCTCGCCGACGCGTCCGTGGACTGGGATCCCCGCCCCGCCCTGGGGGTCGTCTTGGCCCAAGAAGGCTATCCGGGGGCCGTTCCCGTGGGACGTCCTCTTCGGGGACTGGATGGGATCACGCCGGAGGAGGCCCTCGTCTTCCACGGCGGGACCCGTCGGGACGGGGAGCAGATCGTGGCGACGGGGGGGCGGGTTCTCACCATCACGGCCCTGGGCGACACCTTGCGGGAGGCCAGGGAGAAGGCCTACGACGCCATCGGACGGATCGATCCCGAGGGATTCTTCTACCGTCGAGATATCGGTGCCCGCGCCCTCTGACAGACCCCTTGCATGGATGGACGGCTTCCCTCCTCCATGGAAAAAGGCCACAATGAAGGCCCATTGCGTCATCGGGAGGTCGCCGTGACTTTCGCATTCGACAAAGAACGCCACCGCCAGGGCAAAGGCAGTGAGGTCGAGATTTTTGAAGCCTACCTGCGCCAGAAAGGGTTGAAGCTCACCGTCCCCCGCCGACAACTGCTGGAACTCATCTTCGACGACCACAGCCATTTCACGGCCGACCAGTTGTTCGACCGTTGCCGAGAGCGGGACGTGAGAATCTCGAAAGCCACCCTGTATCGGACCCTTGCCATCCTGACGGACTGTAAACTACTGAGTGCTCACGACTTCGGAGGTGAGGCCAAGTATTACGAGCACGTCTTCGGGCATGAACACCACGATCATCTCGTCTGCCTGGCGTGCCGTAAGATCGTTGAGTTCCAAAGCCCCGACATCGAGAAACTCCAGGACCAAGCGGCGGAGGAGCTGGGGTTTGCCCCGATTCACCACAGTTTGGCCATCTTCGGAGTTTGCGCCGCCTGCGCCGAGACGGCGGAAGGGCGGAAGGTCATCGAGGAGGGCCAGGCTGGCCCGACTTCGGTAAGTGATTGAAGAAAAACAGCTTATGTCCGCGACATCCTGCCACGGTCGGGCCGCTTGAATTGGGCTTCAGCTTTCCTATCATCATCTCGATAATGAGAGTGATTCTCATTTAGGGAGTTGAGCCATGACCAGCAACGAAATACGAAGCCTCAGCGATCTCAGGATCGGCGAGAGCGGCGTGATCGATGACATCTTGGCTCCCCGCTCTTTGACCCGTCGGCTCCTGGAGATGGGGCTCACGGGGGGCACGCGCCTGGAGTTGATTCGACTGGCTCCCCTGGGGGATCCCTTGGAGGTCTCCGTGAGAGGCTACCGTCTCACTCTGCGGCGAGACGAGGCCCAGGCCGTTCGTCTGCGCATGTGAGCATGTCCACTCCCACCCGGACACGACCCCTTCGCGTGGCATTGGTCGGCAATCCCAACTGTGGCAAGACAACCGTCTTCAACGCCCTGACCGGCCTCAGCCAAAAGGTCGGGAACTATCCCGGCGTCACGGTGGAGCGCCGCGTCGGCGTTCGTAAGCGGCCCGGCGGGGAGATCCTCGAGATCGTCGACATCCCCGGAACCTACAGTTTGGGCATCCGATCGCCCGACGAAGCCGTGGCGGTGAACCTGCTCATGGGGCGCCTCCCGGGAGAACGGTCACCCGACGTGATCGTCAACGTGGTGGATGCGTCGAATCTGGCACGCAACCTCTTCTTGACCAGTCAACTGTTGGAGCTCGACCGCCCCATGGTCGTGGTTCTCAACATGATGGACGTGGCGCGCCGCCGCGGCCTGGTCCCCGATGCGCGGGCCATGGAGGAGGCCTTGGGAGTTCCCGTCGTTCCGTTGGAGAACCACGGGGCCGAGGCCATGGATGCGGTGGCTGCCGCGGTCGAGCGCGTGGCCCAGTCGCCGCCGCCCAAGCCGGTGGTCCCGGTGGAGGGAGCCCTTTCCAAGTCCTTGGCGGACCTGGAGGGCTCCTTGCGGGGCAGGATCTCCCGGGCCGCGGCTCTCCTCGCTCTCGAGGGAGAAGAAACCCTGGACAGCCTGGATTCTTCGCGCCTCGATGAGGTGCGGGCGGCCCTCGAAAGCGAGGACCCGAATTGGTGGAAGAGAGAAGCGGGCGCGCGCTACCGCTGGATCGACGCCCACCTTCCCTGTTTCCTTGAAGGTGAGTGCAAAGAGCCGGTCCGCCCCGATAGCGGGACGGCCAACGCGGACCGCATTCTTCTGCACCGATTCTTCGGTCCCCTCATCTTTTTGGGCGTGATGGCATTCGTGTTCCAGGGCATCTTCACCTGGGCGAGTGTTCCCTCCGACCTTTTGGAGTCGGGCTTCAACGCCTTGAGCGCTTTGGTGGGGCGATGGATCGGGCCGGGCATGTTTCACGATTTCATTCTGGGCGGCGTTCTGTCCGGAGTGCTCAACGTCCTCGTCTTCCTCCCGCAGATCGTCATTCTCTTCCTGTTCATAGGTTTCCTCGAAGATTCGGGCTACATGGCCCGCGGCGTGTTCATCATGGATCGCCTCATGCGACGGTTCGGGTTGCATGGTCGGGCCTTCGTCCCACTGATGAGCTCTTTTGCCTGCGCCGTTCCGGGCATCATGAGCACGCGGACCATCGGGAATCCGGTGACGCGTCTCACGACGATTCTCGTGGCGCCCTTGATGAGTTGCTCCGCCCGTCTTCCCGTCTACACCCTGGTGATCGCCGCGTTCTTCGGGAGCGGCAAGGTTTTGGGAGTGATGTCGACCGGGGGCCTCGTCCTTCTTGTTCTGTATGCCTTGGGCATCGCCGCGGCGGCGCTCATGTCGGTGCTGTTCCGCCGCTTCCTCGTCAAGGGGGAGCCCCCCGCGCTGCTCATGGAGTTGCCGCCGTACCGGATGCCTCGTCCGGGCGCCGTTCTCCGGCAGACCTGGGTTCAGTCTCTGCTTTTCGTGAAAAAGGTTTGGACCGTCATCCTGATCGTCACGGCCACGCTGTGGTTTTTGCAGACATTCCCCCGAGACGAGAGTCGCAGCGCCGTCGCTGCCACTCAGATCGAGGCCATCGAGAGCGCCTTGAGGGACGGGGTCTCGCCGGAGATCAGGGAGCGGCTCATCAACGAGAAGCGGGACATCCAAGACGGGCTCCGTTCCGCCCAATTGGAGCAGAGTTTTGCCGGCGTGGTCGGGAAGACCATCGAACCCGTGATCCGTCCTCTCGGTTTCGACTGGAGGATCGGGATCGGTCTGTTGGCGTCGTTCGCGGCGAGGGAGGTGCTCGTCTCCACCATGGCTCAGGTTTTCGCCGTGGGGGCCGACGATGAAGACGTGGCCAGCTTGGCGAGCCGTTTCCGATCCGCCAAGGATCCCCGGACGGGGCGTTTGCTCTACTCGCCCTTGACCGGGATCTCCCTGGCCGTGTTCTTCGTGCTGGCCTGCCAGTGCATGTCGACCTTGGCCATCGTGAGGCGGGAGACGGGGACCTGGCGCTGGCCGGCCTTCCTTTTCGGCTATATGACGATTCTGGCGTGGGTGGGGAGTTTTCTCACGTATCAACTGGGCAGTCTTTGGATGGCATGAGATGATTCCCCCCGACGTTCAGGTCGTTCTGACCTATGTCGCTCTTGGCGGCGTGCTGTGGTTTCTCGTCCGGCGCCTCCTTTCCACCGTGAAGGGCCGGGGTGGCGGGTGCGGAAGTTGCGGGGCCTCGAAGCGTAGGCCTTGAACCCAAGGCCGGGCCCCCACGTTATATAGAGACGACGTCCAGGTCGCCGATGCGGAGATGACTCCATGATCGTGAACAGGTTGCCCATTCTTCTCTTGCTGGTTTCCTGCCTCGTCGTCGGGGCCTGCGGCCCCGAGAAGTCGGATGCTTCGTCGTCCGGGGAGGCTTCGCCCTCGTCGACGTCCGGGGAGGCGGGGGGGACGATGCCCACCTCCGCTCCGAAACCGCTGGACAAGCGCATCAAGGACGCCATCGATCGGGGAATTCGGGTCATCCGTTCCCACCAGGACCCGAAAACGGGCGCCGTCAGCTTCGCCCGTCCCTACGACCCCAAGATGAGACATCCGGGGATCACGGCCTTGGCGGTCCTCGCCTACCTGCGCAGCCCGCGCCACTACCGCAGCGAGGACGGCCCCTTCGTCCGAGCCGCCCTGGAATGGCTGGCGTCCCTGCAGAAGCCGGACGGCTCCATTTTCGAACGGGATTCCGCGAACTACGTCACGTCGATCGCCGTGATGGCGCTCCAAGAGAGCGGCGAGGCCCGCTTCCGCCCTGTGGTCGAAAAGGCCCTGGATTGGCTCGTGCGCATGCAGTGTCGCGAGGACACGGGGTACCGTCCCGGGGATCGCTTCTACGGTGGCGTCGGCTACGGCGGTGATGAGCGCCCGGACCTCTCCAACACCCAGTTCGCTCTCGAGGCGGCTCACGAGGCGGGCTTGCCCAAGGACCACCCATTCTGGAAGCGCGCCCGCGTTTTCCTTCAGCGGTCCCAGAATTGGAGCGAGACCAACGACCAGGTCTGGAAGGACGCGGAGGGCCACGAAGTCCGCCCGGGGAACGATGGGGGAGCCATCTACTTCCCCGGAGAGAGCAAGTCGGGGGTCGAGGTCCTCCCCGACGGCACGCGGGTCTTCCGCTCGTATGGTTCGATGTCCTACGCCCTGCTGAAGAGCTACATCTTCACGGGCCTGGACCGGCGGGATCCCCGGGTGAGGGCGGTGCAGCGGTGGTGCGTCGCCCACTTCGATCTCGACCGACATCCCGGATTCCTTCCGGGCCCCAAGGGGAACGAGCCCTACCAGGGGCTCTATTACTACTACTACAGCATGGCGCGATGCCTGGGCGTCCTCGGAGACCGGTTTGTCGCTTCGGAGGATGGGACGCGCCATGACTGGCCCGCCGAATTGGCGGAGAAGCTGCTGTCCTTGGAGAAGCACGGCGTCTGGCGTAACGACAAGAACAGCCGCTGGCAGGAGGGAAGTCCTGTCCTTTGCACGTGTTACGCCGTTCTGGCTCTGGAGGAGTGCCTCGCGGCTTTGAAGAAGTGAGGGGAGGCTGGGCGCTCTTGGCTGCCTTGGGACTCGCCTGGGGCGGTCTCGCCCTGGGGTATGCGGGCCCGTCGGCGGACACCCCCGGCGCGCTTCGCCGCCTCTGGATGCTCTACCTCGTCTGGCCGGCGGCGTTCGTCTGGTTGGCCGGGGTTCCCCGGACGACGTGGAAGGCGGGCCTGCGCCTTCTCGTCGCCTCCGTGGTGTTGATTGGCGTGGCGACGGTCGGGACGGCGTGGCTCCTCGCGGGGACCTCTTCGCCGCCCTCGTTCCTCGATCTTCTCCTCTTGGGGGCGGCTTTCCAGGGGGTTCTCCTCGGCGCCGTCGTCTTCGGCACCGCGTTTTTCGGTCGCCCGGGAGGGATCCTGGCGCCTCTGTGCGCGGGGGCCGTCTTGACCTTGGGGCCCTGTCTTCTCGACACCTATTTGGAACGGCCCTTGCCGCCGGGATCGGGTCGCGCTGCCGTGGAGCGGGCCCTCGCACTCTCGCCCCCAAGTCTCCTGGCGCCGACTCTTCTCGGCCATGATCTTTTCAAAGAGGAGGCGTTCTACCGCAGCTTTCGCGCCGGCGAGGAGCTGGTGACCACGCCTTCCCGCGAGATAGGGATGCGCGAAATGGCTCGAATTGGCCTTTTCATGGCTGTTTTCGCCATTCTGGGGTTTCTCTTGCGAAGCGGCTGGAAGAGGCGTCGGTCTCGTGTCACCCTGAACTGATGAGACCCCGACCATGAAAACCCGCGCCTACTTGACGTTCGACCGTGCTTCCCTGGACCAGCCCATCCTCAGCACGTTGACTCAGAAGTTCCAGCTCACCTTCAATATCTTCGGAGCCACGGTGAACGAGGATGTTCAGTTCGTCGCCCTCGAGCTGGAAGGCACGGAGGATCGCCTCGAGGAGGCGTTGGAGTACCTCCGAACTCTGGGAGTCCAGGTCGAGATCCGGGATTCTTGAAAGTCTTTTGGGGCTTCCGAATCTCTCTGAGGCCCTCTGAAACCCCCTCCAGGCCCCCTTCAGGCCGTTTTTTTTGCAAATCTTTGCGGTGGACGTCTGCGTCCCTCGCCTCCGAACGGACGCCCCCTGGGACTCTGTAGGCGTAATAATTATTAAGCTATTGAGATGCAGTGGCTTGAGTTCCAAGCCACCCTCTCGTGAGGCTCTCCGAGACCGAAGGGGGCCTCCAGGCCGTCATCCCACGCCCGTCCGAGAACGGCCGAAATCGGCGGTTCTCGCCCGAGGGTTTTCCTACAGCCGGCGAAGGATCGAGCCCGACAAGGCCCCTTACATCGGCGGACGATGTGGGATCTTTCCCCGATCTGGACTGTTGCCATCGGGGAATATGATCGGTAGTCTGGCCGCCGATGGGAGCCACAGAAGGGTTATGGGTGGCTTCATCGCTCTCTATGAGGAGGTTTATCTCAGATGAGACAGTGGAAAGTTGTGGCGCTGGTGCTGACGTTCGGGCTCTTCGCGAGTTCCTTTGCTTCGGCCCAGTCTGAAAACGATCAAGTTCGTCGTGAGCTCGATCAGGTGAAGCAGCAGCTTCGCAAGGTGTTGGACCAGAACGCGCAGATCCTGCGTGAGAACGCGGAGCTCCGCGGTCGTGTCGACGAGGTCCAAACCAATGACACCCTCGAGCAGCGCATCAACGCTCTCGCGGACAACCTGGACTATGCGGCCGGCACCACGGTGAACAGCGTCGCGAACCCCATCACCATCTCCGGTGAGTTCCGGGCTCGCAGCGGCTACACCGTCGACCGCGACTTCGGCGCCTTCAACGGCAATGCCGAAGATGACGAGGGCAGCTACACGGATGCCCGTTTCAACGTCGCGTTCGAATTCGACTTCGACAAAGACGTGACGACTCACTTTGAGTTGATGGCCAACGCCCTCTACGGGAACGGCAACGCCGATCCCAACGCGGGTGACCTGGACGAGATCAACCTCTACCAGGGGTGGATCCTCGTTCGCAACATCTTCGGTCGTAAGGAGCTTTCCGCGAAGACCGGTCGTCAGGAGATCGTGCTGGGCAACGAGTACCAGTTCGGCAACAACGACTTCTTCAGCGGCGAGACCTTCGACGGTTCGCACTGGATGTGGGAGTCCGACAACTTCACCCTGCACTTCATCTTCGCGAAGTTGAACGTGCAGAATCCTTTCGTGAATCCGGCGGATCACCCCTTCCCCAACGCGGGCTCGGGTGACGGCTTCGACGATGATGAGCTCTACTCGCTCTACTTCACGCTGACCAGCATCAAAAACCTGACGGTCGATCTGTACTGGATCTACTTCAACGGTCACAACGGTGGCAGCTTCGGCACCCTCGCCAATGCTCTCGGCTCTTCGTCCACGGGCGACGCGCTGAAGTTCGCGGGCGGTCCCGACTTCTACTACCACACGTTCGGCATCCGTTTCGACGGCGTGTTCGACGTGGCCGCGGGTCTCGACTACAACGTCGAGTTCGCCTACCAGACCGGCAACCTGTCGGGCAGTTCGGTGGACGTGGAGGGCTTCTCCGTGGAGGCCGAGTTGGGCATCACCTTCAACTCGAACAACAACTTCCGCCTCTATGCGCGCTTCCTCTTCGCCGAGGGCGCCGACAGCAACAACACGGGCTACATTCCGCTCTTCCCCGAGCGGCATGCCCAGGCCACCAACCTCGGCGGCAACGACGACCGCCGCGCCCGCTACGGTGTGTTGGACATCATCCCCATGGATAACGTCCTGACCGTTCAGGTTGGCCTCACCTTCGATCCCGCCGCCGACTGGACCTTGGGCCTCACCGGCCTGTGGGCTCAGCACGACGAAGACGTTGTGACCCCCTCGGGCAGCAGCGACGACATCGGCTTCGAGATCGATCTGTTCGGCGAGTACCGCTACAGCAATCAGACCACCTTCAGCGCGGGCATCGCCGCGTTCTTCCCGGATGACGCAGCGCCCCTCAAGGGTGGCGGCTTCGCCGGCAACGACGACGATGTGACGGTTCTGTTCTACCTGCAGACCCGCGTCGTGTTCTGATCCACGGAAGCCAAGCTTTCTGAGAAGAGGCGGAGCCTGAGGCTCCGCCTCTTTTTTTGTCTCGCTTCCTTTGCCTTGCCGTCCCCCTCTCCTGGACTGACGCGGTCCTCTGGAGCCGGGACGCCCTCGCCCCGGGGACCGTCGGCTTCAGTCGTCCCCCGTGCGCCCGGTCATTTTTTTCTCACGGAGTCGCGGAGTCGCGGAGAAGAGGGTGAGGATTGCGCGTTACCCGGAACGCCACGGCCCGTGTCTCTGCGTCTCCGTGAGAGTCCTCCTGGAGCCGGGACGTCCCCGTCCCGCGAACGCCGAGTGGGCTGATCCTTGCCCGAGGCGTCAAGTGAAGGCTCAAGCCTCCAGTCCCAAGCTCGTGGCCGCGTCGACTGTTGGACCGGCGACTTCAGCGGCCACTGGGAGCGTCGGGGGAGGGGAATCGTGCCACCGTGAAGGGGACGACACGCTTGCGTCCTTGCGTCACCGCACGCGGCGGTGGAGGAGGAAGAGCACGGCGAATAGCCATGAGGCGAGGGTGATGTGAATCACCTGCAGGGTCGGGGGCAGGGCCCAGCGGTGAAGGCCGACGCCGCTTCCGTATTGGGCAGCGATGAGAAAAGCGGCCGTCCAGGCCAGTCGTCGGTCGGTTGCGGACGTCTCGCGGGAGCGGGCGAGCCGCCAGCTGAAGCCCAGGACCGCCAAGGCGAGGGCGATTGCGAGGAGGCGATGGATCAGCTCCACCGAGCCCAAGGTCGGAATCCAGCGGTCCCGGGGAAGGTCCGGATTCTCCTGGACCACCACCTCCAGACCGCCTCGAACCAGGGCACCAAGGAGGATCTGGATCACGCTGAACCACAGGAGGACCTTCAGGGCCCGCGCGAGGAGAGGCGGCATGCCGGCCTCACGTCGCGACTGGGGAATATCCCCCAGTCGAGTCGTCTCACGCAGCTCGATCAGCAGCGCCAGCATGAGGAGCGCCAGGAACAGGTGGACGGTCACCCAGCGGGGGTCCAACTCATACTTCACCACGAGGCCCCCTATCCAGCCCTGGAAGCCCGTGAGAAGGGCGATCCCCAGGGCAAGGGGAAAGACGCGCCGAGCGGCCTTGCGGACGCTCCAGGCTCTCCAGGTGGTCCACAGGACCAGTCCGCCCACCAGCACTCCCGCCAGCCGATTCAGGTACTCGGTCCAGGTCTTCGCCAAGTTGAACGTCGCCCGGTCCGCGCTCGGGGGAAGGTCTTCGACTGAAAGAGGAGGGACCCATCGGCCGTAACAGTGGGGCCAGTCGGGGCAGCCGAGCCCCGCCCCGGAAGCTCGCACGAGGGCCCCGACGGTGATCAACAAGAGGGTGGCGACGGTGGTCACGGTGGCGACGCGGCGCAGCGAGTCCATGGAAGAGCCTCCGGGTGGTGGGGGAAACCCTCGAAATCCCGGGCGTGCCCGCGCCGGGTGCATGAATTAGGATGGGGTCGCGAACGACCTCTCAATGGAGATAGACCATGATGAAACGAATTCCCCTTCTCGCAATGGCGTTCCTCGTGCTGGGCGCGCCCCTGTTCTCCCAGGATGGCCCGAAAACCACGCCGGACGGCCGATTCACCCTGGAGATCGAGGTTCCCCGCTTCGGCGTTATCAACCAGGACGCCACGGGGACGTGCTGGTCGTTCGGGACGACGTCGTTCCTCGAGAGCGAAGTCGGCCGCATGACCGGGGAGAAGGTGAATCTCTCGGAGATGTACACGGTTCGCGGCGCCTACATCGAGAAGACCAAGCGCTTCCTCAAGATGAAGGGCAAGAACACCTACGGCCAGGGAGGCCTGTGCCACGATGTGATCGACGTCATTCGCAAGTACGGGGCCGTGCCGGCGGATGTCTACACGGGACTCTGCAATGGGCGCCGCCGTCACAATCACACGGAGATGGAGAGCCTTCTGGCGGGCATGGCGAAGGCGCTGGTCGCGCGCCGGCGCGTCTCGCCTCTTTGGCCTCAGGCCTTGGAGAAGGTCATGGATGTCTACATCGGCGAGGCTCCGGAATCCTTCGACTGGAACGGCAAGACCTACTCGCCGAAGTCCTTCAGTGACGAGGTGCTGAAACTCCCGTATGACTCCTACGTGGAAGTGATGTCGTTCGCCACCGAACCGTTTTACAAGCGCGCCGCGCTCGACGTTCCCGACAACTGGATGCACTACGATCGCTACGTCAACGTTCCAGTGGACGACATGATGGCCGCCATGGATCACGCCCTGGGGAAGGGGTTCAGCGTCGCAGTGGACATGGACGTTTCCGAACCCGGATTCGCTCCCATGAAGGGCACGGCCCAACTGCCCGCGAAGCTCGAGTCCGGCAAGATCACCGATGAGCTCCGCAAGGAGCAGTTTCTCAACAAGCAGACCACCGACGACCATCTCATGCACATCGTGGGCGTGGCGCGCGACAAGGACGGGAAGGTCTGGTACCTGACGAAGAACTCATGGGGCCCTGTCGGGCCGTACAAGGGCTACGTCATGATGTCGCGCCCCTATGTGGCCTTGAAGATGCTGTCTTTCATGGCTCACAAGGACGGACTGCCCAAGGGCTTCTTGGGAAAGATCAAGGACTCCTGAGGCGAGGTCCTTCGCTGGAAGACTTCAGAATCCGACGCGGATCGCCGGGGTGGCCGTGAGGACACCCTGGCGCATCTCCACGGCGACGTGATCCACGGTCCAGCCGAGGGGCACGATGCCCGGCGGCACGACCAGATGATAGCTGCCGCCGTTGGGGACCACGTGATAGGGATCGGTGCCCAAGGGCAAAAGGGCCAGGGCGTACTGAACCGCTCCGAATTCGATCCCGAAGAAGGGTCCGGTTCCTAAAGGGGTCAAGGAGTTCACCGCGAAGACGTTCCACATCTCCGTGGACTGGGCGCCGATGACTCCCAGCTCCGCTCCGCCCATTCCCGTCGAAGCCAGAGCGGCGACAAATGGGGGATTCGGGTTGGCGGCGTAGCTCTTCACCAGGCGCATCAACCGGGGGCCCTGGGCTTCCAGTCGAATGATCATCGTGAACGACTGGTTCTGGAGGGCGGCGACCAACCCGCCCGCCAGCGCCGAGAGGTTCCCGGTGGGATTCGCGACGAGAGAAGAGACGCTCCCCACCGGGCGGCTGGCGACCGGGGTTGCGCCGAAAGGACCGCTCAACTCCCATTCGACCTGAGATTGCCCCTGGAACGTGCCGAGAATCTGAAGCTGGGCCGAGCCGTCGGCCAGAGTGATCAAGACTTGCAGGCCCGGCCAGAGCGTTCCGCCGAATGTGGAGAGGTCGCCCCCAATCACGAGACCGTTGATCTGTACGGTTGCCCCCACCAGGGTGTCGAATCCCGGGTCCTGCACTGTCACGCCGGTGTCCGTCACGACGGCGCCGATCTGAGCGGTGATGCCCACCGTCCCGTTTCCGGTGTCGACCTGGAACGTCTGAGCGGCCTGCGGGTCGATGATCAGTTCCTTGGCCTGGGCGGGCCCCACGACTTGGCCGGCATTGGGTTGCCCCGGCGTTTCATCCCCATCCGATCCGATGACCCAGTCCTGCCCGTCGTTCGTGTCGATGACGGTGTGGCGAGCCAGAACGTCGTCGAGGGACGGGTCATTCGCCGTGCGATCGAGCGGGTTGCTGAAAAGCCCGCACCCGGCCGCGGACGGGGGGTCCTGGACGGCGAGGGTGCCGAAGCGCACATAGTCGACGCATTGGCCGTTGGCGTCCGTCAACACGACAGCGCCCGAGCTGTTGCCGACCCATCCGTATCCGAAGTTGGTGTTGTAGATCTGCGTCCCCGCGGGAGGAGGCGTGATCGTTGGGGGCAGAGGGGCGTTGTTCTCGAGGACGATCAGGAACTCGCCTGGCATCAGGACCGTTCCGGTGGGGAATGTGAAGCTGGGGTAGACCGTGAAGGCGAAGCTGGCGTCCACGACCCAGCCGTCGAGGGACACGGCCGTCGGTCCCAGATTGCCAATCTCGATGAAGTCCGGATCCCCCGTGTAGATCTCGTTGATCACGACCTGGGCTGGTGTCCAGGCGGCGAGAGCCAGGATCAGGACGAAGATCGCTCGGCTTTGGGGGCGCATTCCGGCGGGGGACGGCTGCATGGGCACATTCTCCAGGGGCGGCGGTCAAACTCCAAGTCTCTCTCTATTCATCCCCTTCCGAGAGCCCCGGACTTGAACGATACTGGCTCGGGACGTGCCGAAGATCGTCTTTGGCCGGACGAATTCCCCGGGCCCGGGTGGGAGGGTGCGGCAAAATGACCGAGGAGCGGGTTTTTTGCCCCTACTGCGATCGCTTCCAGGCGCCGTCCCAGAGGACGGACGCCCTTTGGCGTTGCGCCGGATGTCATCTGTATCTGAGTGACGCGTGGCTGGTCGACGCGTCCCCCGATTGGGCCCTCGATGACGCCCGCGAGGTGCTGTGCCCCTGGTGCGGATACCCGGCGGGCCTGCGGCAGGATTTCGCGGGCGCGCCGTCCCTGGCTTGTGGAGGATGCGCTGGAACCCTGAGCGCCGACATGTTGGTCAGCCAGGCGGCGCTCGCCGTCGATCGCCACCAGGGGCACCGCTTCCGGAACCGGATTCTGGTCGTTCTGTTTCTCGCCGTCGTTCTCGGGTTCCTTGGGAGTGTCACCTGCTGATGCGCCGGGAATTCGTCCGATTTCGCGAACGCACGGACCGACCTCGCTGGGTCTCCGCGACCTATGGTCCTCTTCTCGAAGGCAGCGTCCTCGACGTGGGGTGCGACGAGGCGGTCTTGAGGGACTTCGTGACTCGGGGCTCCTACGTGGGCATCGATCGCACGCGATGGGCGGATCTTCACCATGACCTCCAAGCTGGAGGCCCCTTCCCCTTTGAGGACGAGGTGTTCGACACCGTCGTCTGCACGGATGTCCTCGAGCACCTGGACAATCTCCACGAGGTCTTCGGAGAGTGCGTCCGGGTGGCGCGGCGAAGTCTGTTGATTTCGCTTCCCAACTGTTGGTCCGTGGCGCGCGTGCCCCTTCGGCGCGGCTACGGTTCGTTCACCCATTACGGTCTGCCCGTCGATCCGCCCGCCGATCGTCATCGCTGGTTCTTCTCCCACGTCGAGGCCCGCCGCTTTCTCGAGGAGATGGCCCGCCGTCACGGGCTCGTCCTCCGCGACCTCGTGTCCTTGGAGAAACCCAGGCCCGTTTGGTTGCGCGCCCTGCGCCGGGTGCGCTACCCGCGAGTGGAGCGCTATCTGAATCTCTACAGTCACACACTCGTGGCGCACCTGGAGCGGGACCGGTGAGGGATCGCCGGGTCACGCTGGCCGTGCGACGCTGGTTTCCGGAGGGCGGCATGCAGCGCACTCTGCTGCGCTTGGCGATGGAACTGATGACTCGCGGCGTCCGTGTCCGCGTCGTGACGACATCCTGGGAGGGCGAGTCACCGGCGGGCGTGGACGTTCACATCGTCCGGTCGCGAGGTCTCACCAATCACGGCAAGAACGAGGCCTTCGCCCGGGCCGTGGGCGATCTGGATCGAGAACCCGGGGAGATCCTCGTGGGGTTTCTGAAGATGCCGGGCCTCGACGTCTACTATGCCGCGGACCCGTGCTTCGTGGAGCGCATGGACCGGCGACGATTCGCGAGTCTACGCCGTCTCTTGCCTCGATACCGGGCCTTCCGGCGGGCCGAGGGTGCCGTGTTCGCGAGGGGGGGGAAGGCGCGCATTCTTCTTTTCTCGCCGGTTCAAAAGCCGCTCTATCAGCGATGCTGGGGCACGGAGGAGGAGAGGATACATCTGCTGCCGCCGGGCTTGGATCTCGAAAGGCTGGAGCGTGGCGCCGCGAGCGCCCCGGACTCGGCAGCCCTCCGCAGAGAACTGAACATTCCCGAGAGGGCGGCCTTCCTCCTCACCGTCGGCTCGGGGTATCAGACGAAGGGTGTCGATCGTGTTTTCCGATTGCTCGCCGCTCTTCCAAAGGCGTATGCCGTCATCGTGGGACGGGACGATACGAGGCGATGGAAGGCTCTGGCGGAGCGGTATTCCGTCGGCGAGCGCGTGCGGATCATGGGCCCGAGAGACGACGTGTCCACCTTCTATCTGGCGGCCGACCTGTACGTGCATCCAGCGCGGTTGGAGAATACGGGGTCGACGCTCTTGGAGGCGATGGCGCTCGGGGTGCCCGTGGTCTGCTCCGGGGTCTGCGGTTTCGCGGACCATGTGCGCCTTGCGAAGGCCGGCAGGGTGTTGGCCGAGCCCTTTTGCGACGAGGACTTCCTCCATGTGGTCCGCGGCCTCATCGAGTCCGATTCCGAGCGAGAACGGTTGGGCGCCCGGGGGGTGGCCTACGTGGCCGACCACGACCTGACATCCCTGATTCCCCGTGCCGCCGATGTGATTCTCGCTCAGTCGACGACGTCGTAGAGTTTCCACGCGCGCGTCTCGTCTTCGGTGGTCTCCAGGGCGCGTGGGGGAGGAGGGCCGACGCGGGCTTCTGGCCGCGGACGAAGGATCGGGCGACCGTGGGACCACACGATGTCCTCCCGGGACCGGATCAACCCGTCCGCTCCGAGGGTGCGTAGACGGGCAAGGAGCTCTCGCAGAGCGAGGGCGTCGAAGGAGCCGTCATCGTCGGCGACGTCTTCGACGAGGGTGCCGTCGCCCAGGAGAAGGGCCCGGGTGTGGGGGACTCCGAAGAGCTCCAGCCTTTGGTGGACGCACCAGGCCTTGCGGGCGTCCTTCGCACGATCGAAGGTGCGCACGTCGGCGAGGAGGCGGCTGGAGAGCTTCACCCGCCCGGGGCCGGGGACGTCCGCGGCGCGTGCCCAGGCGAGGAGTGGTTCCCGAATGCTTGGCTCCAAGTCGGCCGGGACGAGGAGTCCTGGGGCGGGGGCGTCGATTCGTCGCGAGGCGCGCAGCATTTTCCGATCGAAGCGAGTGAGTCGCTCCCTCCTCACTCGGGCCTGTGCGTTCCTCCACCGTTGGGTCGAGAACGCGGTCGTCTTGGAAGAGAGGCTCCAAGCATCGGCCGCCTCGCCCAGGTGAATGTCGTCCGCCGGATCCCACTGGGCGATGAATTGGCAGAAGACGGTCTCCTCCGGACGCCGGCTGGTCGCACCTCGCCGCCGGCTCCGGACGGATCCGGCATCCAGAAACCACCAACCTTTCTCGTTGCGCCCGAAGTTCCCGAGTTGGGGATCCGTCAGGACGACGCCGCGTCTTGCCGCCCGTCCGATGAGAGCGGCGAGATCGAGGATGGCCGCGTGACGTTCCTCCGCGGGTCGGTCCCATCGGAGGAGACTCAGGGCCGTCTCCAAGTTTTCCAGCCACCGGAAGAGGACGGCCTGCCGGCCTCCTACGAGTTCCAAGGTCGTGAGGACGGAGGGGGCGGGAAGCCCCGACTCCTTCAGGATGGCCGCGCCGCGAAGCTCGGCGTCGCGTTGGCGCTTGGCCCCGCGGCGATCGAGGAGGACCTTCGCAAAGACGTCTTCGCCTCGCCAATGAGCGTGACCCGCAAGACGTCGTCCTGGGAGAGAGCGGAGGACGGACAGGAATCGCAGGGGCTCGGCTTCACCTTGAACGTCGAACGCGGGGGAGGGGGGGCGGGGACTCACGTCAGGTCTCCGTGGATTTCACTCAGCGGGCCGCCGCGGCTCACCGCCGCCACGTCGCCACTCGCGAATCGCCAGGGCGCCTGGACGTGTTCGGGGCGGGCGTAGTCGATCCCCACCCGAGGCCCCGCCAGGATGCGCGCCGGGGGACTTCCAAAATGGAGTTCAAGGCCTCCCTTTTCGTGGAGCGGGTGGCCGTTCCACGTGAGGTCCAATCCCAGCGCCTGGGCCAGTTTTCCTGGGCCGGCCGCCACGTCTGGTCCGGTCCGACCTCGGCGCCTGGCGGCGACGGTCTCGAGGCCCGCCAGAACCCGTGCGCTTCGAACAAGGACGGCCGCGGCTTCGCCTTCGGGATGGGTGACCACGTTCAGCATGTGATGGATCCCATAGCAAAGAAAGACGTAGCAGCGTCCCGCAGGCCCCCACATGGCCGCGTTTCGGGGAGTTCTCCCGGATCGCGCGTGGCTCGCGGAGTCGTCGGGCCACCGATAGGCCTCGGTCTCGGTGATCTCGAGGAGCACGGGCCCCCGACGCAGGCGCATGCCCAAAAGCTCCTTGGCGACGATCAGAGCGTCCCGTTCATAAAACGAAACGGGAATGAGGGCCCTCTCGCTCAGAGAGCGCCGCATGCGATGTTCCGACCTTGACCGCTGTCGTTCACCGCCCCCGAAAAGCGAATTTCCTGGAGGGGGTGTCGTCTCGGGTTTAGACTTCTCTCTCGGAGGCAAGCCTCCGTCATGCCATCACCCACAGCCCTCCGTGAGAGGGCAGCCGGCGCCGATGTTCGAAGAAGGAGTTGCATCATGTCGAGGGGATTCATCCTCACCGCATTCATGGCCATTATTCTCGGCTTCGGGTCCGTGGGCCAGGCCCAGTCGGTCCCCCCGGGATTCACCGTGGAGACCCTGGTCTCCTCGGGGCTCAACGCGCCCCACGGGTTCTTCTTCCTGCCCGACGGTCGCCCAGTCATCTTCGAACGGGCCGGCGGGGTCAAGTTGTTCGTCAATGGCAGTCTGTCGACGATCGGGACGGTGCCCCAGGTGGAGACCGGCTCGGAGCGGGGGCTTCTCGCCATGGTGGCCGATCCGAATTTCGCCACCAACGGCTACATCTACGCCTGGGCCGCCCGTACGGGTTCGGCGTTCATGTGGCTCATGCGATTCACCTGCACGGGCGACTTGAACAATGCCACGAGCAGCAATCTGTCGTTCTCGCCCACGTCCCTGTTCACCGTGTTCAACGGTGCGCCGGACAACGCCTTCAACCACAACGGAGGCTCTCTTGCCTTCGCGAACGACGGTAAGCTCATCGTGAGCATTGGTGATGACGCAAGTTCCTGCGCGGCACGCAGCGAGAACTCGGCGCAAGGCGTCCTTCTTCGTCTCGACGTCTCCGGGCTGCCCGCCGGGTCCGGATCCGCCACGATTCCTCAGATCGATCCGGGCGACAACCCGTCGAGCGGAAGCGGGAGCGTTTCCGCGCTCGTGATGGCCAAGGGGCTGCGGAATCCCTGGCGATTCACCTATGACGCGGTGGGCGGCAACATCTACTTGGCCGATGTGGGGCTGAACGCGCGGGAAGAGTTTGACGAGGTCAGCTATCCGCCGGCGGCGACGATTCAGGACTTTGGGTGGCCGCTGTTCGAGGGGATTGCGAGTCTCCAAAGCTGCCCGGGCGGGCCCTTCCCCAACTTGATCGCCCCGACCTTTGACGTGACTCACGGACAGGGTTGGTTGGCTTGCATCACCGGACCCCGCTATCGCAATCAGGGCGGCCCGATGGATTTCGGTCCGACCTACGAGGGACAGTGGTTCTACACGGACTACTTTTCCGGCCAGATTCGTCGCGCCGAATTCAACGGCACGAGCTGGGTCAATCCCGCTCCCGTTCCCGGCCAGTCCTCCTCCACCAATTGGGGAACCGGGTTCGTCGGGATCTCCCAGTTCGACATGGGCCCGGACGGCGCCATGTATTTCACGCAGCATGCGGGGACGTACTCCACGTCCGGCGGCTCTTTCAAGCGGATCCGGCCTCTCGGGCCCGTCGACGTGGTGACCGTGGCTTCCGGCGACGGACAAGTGGGAGTCCGGGGTACGGCCTTCAAACTCCCGGTCGTCTTCCAGGTGGATGACGCCAACGGCAACCCCCTTGCGAATACGGCCGTCACGCTGACTTCGACGAATGCGTCGCTTTCGGTGGGACCTCAGGTCATGACGGACGCCCAGGGGCAGGTCTCCGTGACCGTCACGCCTGTGGGACAAGGCGCGGCGTCGGTGTCGGCATCCACCGCCAACTTTGGCGCGGCGACGGCCTCTCTTTTCGCTCGTGGACTCAACATCATCCACATCTCCGGATCGGTCAATGACACTTTGGTCGTTCAGATGACCAATACGACGAACGGGACGGCTCCCGTACCCGTGCTCTTCGGAATGACCACGCCTCCGGGGCCGATCATCCCGACCATTTACGGCGATTTGGGCATCGACCTGATCACCCTTCAGAACACGATCATCATCGAGGATGGCGGCGGGTTGTACGGGGGCGTCTCGAACTCGCCGGGCGGTCCCTTCGGGAATCCTTCCAAGACCGCCATCTACACCTTCCCGGCGGGAGCCGCGGCCGGTCTCACCATCAACTTCCAGGCGATCTGGTACGATCCCACCGTTTTGACCTCCGTCGCCGGCACGGTGAACTCCAACCTGGGATTTACGAACATCGTCACGATGACGTTCTGAACCTTTCGAGTTGCCGCATTTCGACAAAGGCGCCCCTCTCGCTCACGAGAGGGGCGCCTTGCTGTACCATGGCCCCACCATGGACGCAGCTTGGCCCATCCTCGTCACTCTGATTCTCTACAACTTGCTCCTCCTCGGTATCGGTGCGTTCATGAGCCGTCGGACGCATGACGAGGAGGATTACTATCTGGGCGGGCGTCGCCTCGGGCCTCTCGTCGCTTCCATCAGTGCCGCGGCGAGTTCGTCCTCGGCGTGGTCGCTGCTCGGCGTGAGCGGCTTGGCGTTTTCCGTGGGAGTTTCCTCCGTCTGGATCCTCCCGGGTTGCGTCGGTGGCTTCGCGATCCAGTGGTATCTCTTGGCGAACCCGGTCCGCGCTCTTTCCCGATCTTCCAAAGCCCTCACCCTGACGGATCTTCTCACGGGAGACGACCGAGGCCCTTGGGGGCGTCGCCTGAGAATCTTGGCCTCCGCGGTGATCCTGGTGTTCTTCACGCTCTACGTCGCCGCCCAATTCGATGCGGCGGGAGAGAGCCTGGAGAGGGCCTTCGCGGGGAGTGCCTTGAGTCTCGACAGGAATCTCGCGGTGATCGTGGGTGGGGCGGTGGTGTTGATCTACACCCTCATGGGGGGATTCTGGGCCGTGAGCGCCACCGACACGCTGCAGGGCTTGTTGATGGCCCTGACGGCCCTTCTTCTGCCCGTGATCGCGTTTGCCGAGCTGGGCTGGTCCGGTTTCACGGACGGTCTTGCCAAGGTTCCCATCGCGGGGTTCACGAGCGTCTTCCAAGGGCTGGGGTGGGCGTCGGCTGTGGGATTCGTGTTGGGGATCCTCGGAATCGGCCTCAACTACCCGGGGCAGCCCCACGTCGTCAATCGCTTCATGGCACTGGGAGGCGGGGATGCGGAATTGCGCCGTGCCAGGCGAATCGCCATGGCCTGGGCGATCCTGGTCTACGGAGGGATGATCCTCGTCGGGCTCTGCGGACGCGTCCTGTTGGGCGATCTGGGAAATCACGAGCAAGTCTTCGTCGCTTCCGCGCGACGCCTCCTCCATCCGGTCCTCGCGGGAGTCATGATTGCCGCGGTCTTGTCGGCCATCATGTCCACGGCCGACAGCCAGTTGCTCGTTGCTGCTTCCGCCGTGACCCATGATCTCAGGCGCCAGGGTCCGAGGCCGGCGCTTCGCATGGCGATCCACCGCTGGGTCGTCTGCCTCGTGAGTCTTGCGGCGCTTGCGTTGGCACTGGCCCACGACGAGTCGATTTTCCGCAGGGTCCTTTTCGCCTTCTCGGCCATGGGCGCCAGTTTCGGCCCGCTTCTGATCGTGCGAATCCTACGTGGGCGGGTGGCTGGCGGGTGGGCGTTTCTCTCCATGTCGAGCGGTCTCGTTTTCGTGATCTTCGCTCGCAGTGTTCTTTCCGTAGGCCCATGGGCCGGTGCCGCGGAACGGGTGCTGCCCTTGATCCCGGCCACTGTCTTCGCCGTGCTCGGGGCACGAGCCGCCGTGTCGGAGACGGCGGAGGAGTAGCTCATGTGTGGACGCTTCACTCTTCAGAGTCCCGCCGAACTCATCCGAGAGTTCTTTCTTCTCGAGGATCTGCCGCCCCTGAAGCCTCGTTTCAACATTGCTCCCGGTCAGAATGTGGGCTGCGTCGTCGTCGACCCTGACGAAGGGGAGCGAGTTTGGGTGGAGTATCGATGGGGGTTGGTGCCCTCCTGGGCGAAGGAGCCTTCCATCGGCTATCGGATGATCAATGCCCGATCGGAGACCGCGGCCGTCAAGGCGTCATTCCGAAAGGCATTTCGCTCCCGCCGATGCCTGATTGCTGCCGACGGCTTCTACGAGTGGAGAAAGACGGCGCGGGGCAAGCAGCCCTATTGGATTCACTCGGAGCCCATGGGGCTCTTGGCGTTCGCCGGCCTCCACGAGAGTTGGCGCGGCCCCGACGGTTCGGTGCTCAGGACCTGCACGATTCTCACGTGCCCCGCCAACGAGCTCTTGGCGCCCTTGCACGATCGCATGCCCGTGATTCTTCCGAGGGACGACCACGAGCTTTGGCTCGACCCCAAAGTGAGGTCGCCGGAACTCCTTCAGCCTCTCCTCGAGCCCTTCCCGTCGAAGGGCCTCGCTTTCCGGCCGGTCAGCCGTTATGTCAACGACGCCCGACACGAGGGCCCCGATTGCCTGGCCATGCAGGACGAGCCCCGCTTCGACGGCTGAAGGAAGCTGTGGCCCAGGGGGCCTTTGACGTTCAGGAACCCGTGGCCCTGGGGGCAGCTCCAATCCAGGCTTCGAGTGTGGCCAGCATCTCGCGCAGCGCGGCACGATGGGCTCGGAGCCGCTCCGTCGTGAGGGCGGCGCCTGCCTCGACGGCCCGTCGGTCCCCCTTGGCCAAGGCGTCGCTGAGGGCCGGAAGGGGAGCGGCGCCATAGCCCTTGTCGCGGGAAGGGGCGAAGAGGACGTGGCGATACCAGGTGCGTCCGGGGAGGCCCTGATCCAGGAGGAGAGCTTGGTGGGCACGGACGGACAGCTTTCTCAGGATTTCCCACCGCGCGGACGACAGGGCTCCCTTGGAATCGAGTTGCGACCGAAGGACGTCGATGCGCTCACCGATCGAAGCGATATCCTTCCCGAGTTCGCGGATCTCGCCCAAGTCCAGATTCGGGTGTTCCGCTTCGAGCGCACGCACGTCTTCGACAATGAAGTGGCCTGTCTCGCCGAACGCGAGAGGGGTTCCGCCCGAGTAGGCCAGGCGGAGAAGAGTCGTGAGGGTAACGCTCGCCATGACAGTGTGTCGTTGAAATCCGGGATCGCCGAAGCGCTTCATGAATGCGTAGGTGTCGTAGAGAGAGTGGTAAACGCCGTGGGCTCCCGACGAAGCGAGGTCGAGGGATGGCACCCCCAGGTGGTCGAGAAAGACGGTGAAGTCCGAGCCGCTTCCGAGGCGGCCCCATGTCATCCCGCCGCTTTTGTCCGTCACTTCGGAGAGCAGGGGGGCTCGTTTTTCGTTTTGACAACTTGCGAGGATGTCTTTGATGAGAGGCCGGAGAGAGGGTGAACCTGCCACGCGGAGATGGGGGCCCGATACGGCGGCGTCCAGGTTGAGGTAGACGATGGCCTTGGACTTCAATTCCTCGGCACGGGATTCTCCATACTCCGTGGAGCCGATCATCCCGAACTCCTCCGCATCCCAGAAGCAAAAGCGGACGGTCCGGGCGGGGGCTCGACCTTGCCGCACGGTGTCCGCGAACACCCGCGCGACTTCCAGGAGCACCGCCGTTCCACTGCCCGCGTCGTTGGCGCCGAAGACCCATGCATCACGATGGTTCCCCAGGAGAATCTCTTCGTCTGGGTGTTCGAGGCCCACCCATGTGGCGATGATGTTCTCGATGGGGCGAAGGGCCTCGTCGTTGCGGATGACGAGGCGCACCTTGACCTCTCCGCGCCCTCCAAGGTGATAGGTGAACGGGAGCGCTCCCCGCCAAGCGCGCGGGGCGACCGGGCCCTTCAGATTCTCGAGGAGCGGTTTGGCGTCTTCCGCGGAGAGACATGTACAGGGAATAGTGGGTAGCGATTTCATCTGTCCATAGGGCAGTTGCTCGGCGCCGGGGAGGCTGGGGCGCCCAGGCGTTCCCGGGTCGCCCGGATATTCGAACAGGTAGAGGATCGATCCCCGCTGAACACCGGTCTCGGGTCGATAGGGCCCTTTGGGATAGACGTCTCCGCGAGCAAACCCATCGTCGGCGGGATCGCTGTAGAGCAGCACGCCGGCCAGGCCGAATTCCTCGGCGATCTTGACCTTGGAGCCTCGAAAGCTGCGACCGTATCGGACGAGGGCCAGGGCTCCGTGGAGAGGCACGCCCTGTTGCTTCAGCGATTCATAGTCCTCCCGGCGTCCGTAGTAGGCGTACACCAGGGGGGCCGTGATGTCGGCTTCAGGAGAGTAAGCGTTGTAGGGGGGCAGGACGTCCTTCGAGAACGTGTCGGCGTCTTCGTCCACAGGTCGCTCCCGAAGTCCGCAGGAATACGCGAACGGAGCCAGCATCTCCACGCGGATGCGTCGGGGGAAGGGGAGGAGGACCTCGAGCCGTTGCCGTTCGACCTGGTAGCCCCAGGATTCCAATTGGGCCGCAAGGAACCGGGCCTGCTTTCGACTCCCTTCACTGGAGGCCGGGTGGGGGCGTGCCACGAGCTCGCGGAGGAATCCGGAAAGTTTTTTCGGGCTGATCCTCCCTCGAGCTCGGGTCTCGAGGCCCGGACGAGGGCCCCTCTTGGGCGACGGAGCGGGGAGCCCGGCGGCGACTTCGCCGCCTGGGGCGGCGTCTTCCGAGCGTGGAGCGGTCGGTGACTCCGAGGGCCGACGTGAGGTCTGCTGGTTCGTGCCGCAACCCATCGCAATGAGAAGGACGATTCCGCATGAAAGAAGGATAACTTGATGTTTCATAGATGTGATTCCGTCCATTCAAGGGGGGCCATGACCCTCCCGCCCCTCGGACGACCCCGTCGGCGTTACGCTGGGGACAAAAAACAACCCCCGGGGGAATTGGCAAGCTTCCGGGGGTTGGATTCCGGACGGTAGAAGGGTTTACGGGACCTTTCTCGATTGTCCGAAATGTCGTGCGTTACGCCAAGGTAACGGTTATTTGTTGTTTTGTCCTCAAGAAAAGAGGAGTTCTTCCAGCTCCTCTCCACAGGTCCTCCACAGCCCGCTCACAGTTCCTCACCACGGAAAAACCGCAAAGCCGTCCCCATGTCGGATGCGACGTTGGGATGGGGCTCTCCTTCAGAAAACATCAAAGATCTCTTGAAAAGGAGCGCCCTTCGGGAAGACCAAAGCGACTCGAGTCCTGCTTCATGTTCGAGCTTCGACCACAAAGCCGGAGCTGGATTATAGTATCTCGGTCGTACGGGTCAACCGTCTTGCAGGGGATTGGGGAGAATCCGGGACTTTTTCACCCCGAGGAGCGAAAAAAGGTCATAAGTGTATGCTAAACAACGGGTTCCGAATTGAGTGAAAGTTATCCGGGCGAGGGATCGGAGGCTCTCAGCTCCACGGGTGCACTGGGGCGCGATGGGAGACCGAGACAGGTCGAATCCTTCGTCCTCGGTCTCTCCCGAGCCGTGGATCCGCGAGGGGAGGGGGCGGGAATCCCGACGGCGACCAGATTCCTCGGCGCGGGATGCCGCACGCGGGCATGACGTCGCGGTTGGCTCGGTGCGCGCGTCGATGTCGTTTCGAATTCGCCACCGTGCGAGTACGCGTGGGTTCCCCACTCCGAGAGGTTTCGCGCGACGCGGAGTGTGGTGAAACCCCGTGCGAATGTTACTTCGTACGGACATCCTCATCGGTGATGTCGATGCGGACGATCTCACCGATCGTCGGTGTGAGAGAGACGGGGAACTTGGAACGAAACGGTGGTCGATCCTTCGGGTTCGTCGGAACGAGGAACAAGGGTCGCATGCGACCCGCGCGAGGCAGACGCACCCGCGCCGCGCGAGGGAGGGCGTCTCGCAGTGCCGTGATGTCCAGACGTTCGTTCGACGCGAGCGTGGTCGCGTCCCAATTGGGCACGATGCCGACGAGAAGGGTGTCCCGTGTCGTGCGAACGCGCACCAACAACGGCAGCCACGGAGAGCCGTCCATCTCTGCGGTCACCGGCGGGCGAACGTCGGACAAGCGAAGCAGTCCGCGCAGTTCATCGCGCAGCACATGACGGGGGCCGTGGCAACGTTCGGCGAGATAGCGTCCGACCCAGAGGTTGAGATAGACCGCGCGCCCCCCTCGGGCTTGAGGACAAACGAAAAGAGCCGGGTGGCCGGCGAGACTCCTCATGGAGGTGGCGGTGTCACTGGCCTCCAGACCGGGCTCGCCCAGGCACAGCGCCGGGAATCTAGGGTCAGCGGGGCCCTTCCATGTACTCCCCTGCAAGGTGCAGCGTCTGAGTTTGCGTTCGAGACCGAACATGTCGTCGAGTACGCCCCGGGATCGTGACCTCAGGTGCTCGTCGAACAGGCCCGTCTGCATGTCCGCAAGGACCGTGTTCTCGAGACAATACGTTCGAATGGCATTCGCCAACGGGTCGGACATGGCGATCGTGCGGGGGAGAATGAGCACCCTGATCGCCTTTGGAAGTCCTCTGAGGACGTCTTCGGGGCGAACGAAGCAAAACGGGATCTGCAGGTCCTCGAGAAGCTTGATCCAGGCCTCTCGGGCCCGGTTCTGGCTGCTTTGCATGAGGGCCTCTTGATCCTTCCAATGGATCCAGGCCCGACCATCGAATCGCGTATCCAACATCCAGTGAAGTCGATTCGAGGGCTGGGATTCGAGGATCGCGACCTGCGGTGCGATGGGGCGGGCGGCGTACCAGGCCGCCGCATCCTTGCTGCCCAGAAGTCTCAACGTCGGCGCCAGGAGCCGTGCACGCTGCGTCGGGCGTCGGACGTCTCCCTCTTGAAACCACAGGGAGGAATTCCAGAGGACGACTCCTTTGTCTCCGCGGATGAATCTCTCCCACAGTTCGCGGCGTTCGAAGGCCGGGCCGCCCGGGTGGGGCATGAGCGTGTGGAAGAGGACGGCGCGTGGGGGGGCGAGTGTGCGGACGAGTTCGCCCACTCCTCCCTGATCATACGGTTCGAAGAAATCCAAGGTGCGAGTGACACGTCCCCAGTCGATCCCCGAAAAAGGCGAGGGGGTTCCTCCTCCGCTGAAGCCCACCGGTTTTCCCGGAACCTTCCGGCGCACTTCCCGGGCCAGGTCGTCGAGGGTACGGGCGAACCGTTCCTCCATGAACTCCCTGAAGTCGGACCACGGGGCGAGATTCCAGCGATCCGGGGACTTCGTCAACTCACGGCGTCGGATGGCTTGGGTCGAAAGGGGAACGACGTCTTCGAAGCGATCCACGTCGACGTCCCACATCTGCCGAAGGGCTTTCAGCGATCCGTACCGAAGGCGCAGCCAAGCTCGAAAGAGCCGTAGGTGTTCGGGAGAAAAGCAAAAGTCGATGGGGGTGCGGCGGCGACCGAGGGAGACCTCGTCATCGAGGGAAAAGGCCCAGGCCTGGCGTCGGGCCTTTGAGTCGAGGACCTGTTCGATACGGCGCGACAGCTGGGCCCGGACGCTTTCTTGTGCGAGGCATCGGGGCCGAGGCCGGCCCGCGAGGGCCGTATCCTTCAGGAACTCCCGTTGAACCCTCTCCCAGCACTCGTCCGCGAGATACAAAATGCCCTTGCCGGCCGTGTGCTCCAGATAGAACGGTCGATGGGCCGCGAGTTGGGCCTTGGCGGGCGCAGTGCCCGCCACGTTGGTTCCGGAGACGCCGAGGGCGTCCAAGGCTCGAAACAGGTCAGGTCCCGGTTGGGGGCTGTTTTTCATCCAAAGGAGGCTCAAGAGCCCCCTCGTGGGGGGAGAAGAGGGGAGATCCTGTCCGGCCGACGAGATCGGGAACAACCAGCCACTGAGAAGAATGACGGACGCGATGCAGAGCGTTCTGGCAATCGGTCGAAAACGGAAGGGAAGATCGCCCAAGTCGGCGTCGTCCAAGACCGAAGTCCCAGCCGGGTGAAGATCGGGTTTTTGATCGAAATTCCGCATCCCGATAGTGTATTGGGACTTCCATCAACTACACAGGTGACAAAAATGGGTCGTGATACGTTGGTCCTCAGTCTGCTCGTGGCCCTGGCCATCGGAGGCGGAATCCTGTTTTTCGTGTTCAGTACAGAGGATGAGTCCCCTCAGGGGTTCGTCCCGGCGGATGTCGAGCATCTGGATGACCCCACGGCCGAGGAGACGGGGACGGCTCGCCGCAATCCACGGATCGCCGAACGGGGACCCGAGGCCCTCCGCAGCGCCGACACCGGTGAGGCTTCGACGGTGGCCGTCGACGATCACGTCGCCCCCGGCGAAGCCGCCACGATTCAGGGCTGGGTGAAGGATCGGGCCGGCAAGGCCGTGCCGGGAGCCGTGGTCTCGCTATGCGTGGACGTCTCCGACTCTCTGCACATGAGTCTTCAAGGCCCGGTGAAGGCTTCCGTCGCCACCGACAAATCGGGAGCCTTTCAGATCCGGGACATCTCGCCGGAGGATCGCTATCTGCTCCGCGTCGATCACGAGAACTTCCCCTCTTCCTTCGAAAACCTGGTGACCCTCTCCAAGGGGGAGACGAAATCCGTCACCATCGTCCTCGACCCTGGCCAGACGTTGACGGGGGTCGTGACCGACCTCGAGGGAGGGCGGATTCCCGACTGCGAGATCCTCGTCTTCGATCAGCAGCATCGCAGCCAAGATCCCGCGATGGACGTGGAGCGACGGACCTTCACCGACGCGAACGGCGAGTATGAATTCCACAACCTCAATGTGGGTTTCAAACGGGTGACGGCTCGCAAGGAGGGGTACGCATCGCAGACGAATCTCATGGTCCAGATCAAGGCCTCGCAGCCGGCGGACCCCGTCAACTTTCAGTTGACCAAGGGAGAGGCCATTCGTGGAGTCGTCGTCGATAAGAAAAGCGCCGCCCCCATCGCCGACGCCATCATCGTGGCCATGCCCATTCGGACCGGTGGTGGCGGAATCTCGACGGCCAATTATCCCCCCGTCAAGTCGGACCAGGACGGCAAGTTCGATTTCATCGGGTTGGCTCCCGGCGCTTACAAGCTGCGGATTCATGCCAAGGGCTATGGGAGAGTGGGAGTCCAGAGGACGGCCCGCACGGGAGAAGAGAATCTCCGCGTCGAATTGGAACGCAGTCCCGTGGCGCGGGGCCGCGTCGTGGACGCGGAGACCGGCGAGCCGGTGACGCGATTCAGCCTCCAGATCGGCCGGGGTGAAAGACTCATGATGACGTCGTTCCAGCTAACGCAACGGTTCGAGAGCGAGGACGGGACGTTCGAGTACACCGACCTGGACACCAACGGAGAATTCCGCCTCTTCGCGCAAGCTCCTGACTACGCCGGTGGCAAGAGTGATATCATCCGTCCCAAGATCGGGCAGGACATTGAAGGGCTCGTCATCGCCATGAAGCGGGGAGCGACGATCAAGGGGTTGGTCGTCGATGCCGAGGGGAAAGGGATCCCGAACGCTCGCGTCAAGGTTCGGACGAGTCTCGGCGGGCAGGGGGAGGCCGCGGCGGCTTTCCTCAACATTTTCAGTCAGAGCATGCGTTCCTCGTCCGTGCGGATGGCGAAGACGGATTCCGAAGGACGCTACGTGGTCAAGCACGTCCCCTCCGGAGACACCGAGATCACGGCCGATCACGCCGAATACGCCCAGGGGGAATTGAGCCGTCCGATCTTCGTCCCCGAGACGGGCGAGGTGATCGCTCCCAACCTCACGCTGGTCAAGGGCGGGACCTTGGAAGGCATCGTCTACGACAAGGATCACAACCCCGCGCCGAACTCGAAGGTCGAAATTCGGGAGAAGGGCGGTTTCGGAGGCGTTGCTTACACGGGAACGAGCGATGAAAACGGGCACTACATCATCCGAAACATCCGTCCCGGCATCTACACGGTGCGCGTCCTTCAACTGAAGGGCGAGCAACCCGTTCTCGATCTGGGCAGTCTTCTCCTCGGCAAGAACCAGCAGGAGGTCGTCATCGGCGACGGTGAGAAGGCCACGCTGGACGTGGACGGCTGAGCAGCGAGCTCCCATGAGACGCCGCCGGTGAGCCATTCCGCTCCCCCCGGGGGATTCCGCGTCGGCTGCGTTAACCTCATGAGCGCGCAGACACCCCGAGGACGCGGGTCGTGGAACCGATCCGCGCGATAGGAGATCATGACGAGATTCCTGATTCTTGCGGCCATCATCGGTCTCGTATTCGTGGCATTCTGGAAGCTTGCCGGAGATCCCGGCCAACTCCCTGGGGGGACGGGAGTGTCGCCCTTTGGAGAGGCGGTCGCTCCGGGGACGAATACGGCGCGGAGAGGACGCGGTGGCCGGGGTCCTCTCGCACGGCCGGATGCATCGACGGGAGCGGCGGGCGCGCAGGGAGCGGTGCCGCAGCCTCCCGCGCCGAAGGAAGGCAGGGACCCCTTCGGAAGCCCGTGGGGCGCCATTCAGGGCGTCGTGACCGCCGATGACGGACCCGTCGCGGGGGCCTCCGTCAGGTTGTTCGAGAATCTTTCCGCGCAGGGCGGCTCGGTGTTGATCGAAGGCGACCTCATCGCGGAGGAGGTGTCGAACGGGGACGGAGCGTTTCGGATGGATGGGCTCTCGGGAGATCGTCCCGGCATCCTGCGGGTCGAACACCCCGATTTCCCCCGTTGGACCGCCCCCGTGACTCTTGCTCCCGGTCGCACGCTCCAGGTCACGGCCCATCTGGGAGGGGGCGTGGACCTCGTTCTCATGGTCAAGGACGCGGGTGATGGCCACCCCCTCCCCACAGCTTGGGCGCGGATCGAAGCTCTGGAGGAACCGCTTCCGGACGGAGGTTTCCAGGTCGACCGTGAGGTCCACGCCGACGACGCGGGGCGCTGCCTTCTCCGAGCAGTTTCCGCCGGGATGCGGCGCATCGTCGTGGGGGCTCCCGGGTACGCCGTGCAGACGCTTCCTCCTCGCCCCGTTCGCCGAGGTCGCCCGTCGCCGCCCCTCGAAGTGCGATTGCAACCCGGTGCGAGCATTTCCGGCCGCGTTCTGGCGCCTTCCGGAGGTGCGATCGCGGGAGCTCGTGTCAGGGCTCGGCCAGTGGCTTCCCCGGGCAAGATGCTCCTCGGTGACCACATGGTCCTGACCGACGGCGCGGGGCGGTTCGTGTTGTCCGGGTTGGCGGCAGGAAACTGGGTGCTCAGCGCTGACAAGGTGGGCTTCACGGGGGGACGTTTCCTGTTGGACGACACGGTCACGCCTCCCCTTTACGGAACCTCTTCGGTCAATGCTACGGCGGGCGATGGCGGCGTGGCACTCTACCTCGTTCCCGCCCCCATCCTCGAGGGCCGTGTTCTTGACGATGAGACGGGCGAACCCATCAAGGCCTTTCGACTCTTCACCCATCCGAGTCGGCGCCCCGCGGCCATCGACCCGGGGCGCATCCGCTCGGTCGTCTCCGAGGACGGAACGTTTCGGTATCCCTTGGACCATGGGGCCATCGTTGCTCGCCACTTTTGGCTCCACGTCCTGGCGCCGGGGCATGCTCCTGAACAGGTGGAACTCGGGGTCGCGCTGGGCTTGAACGGCCGGGTCCGCGCACGGGCTCCCATCTACCGAGACATCGAGGTGCGCCTCATCCGGGGATCGGAGGTCTCGGGGCGCGTCGTGGACCCCTCGGGCGCTCCCGTCGAGGGAGCCCACGTGGCGGCGACCCATGTCCCCGAGGCTGGAAGGGGAGTCGTCGTCGTCGCCCCCGATGCGGTTTCGCAGGGGCCATGGTCGCTCGGCCGGGTCGAGGTCTCCACGGATGCTTCCGGCCGCTTTCGACTCGAACATCTCGATGAGGGGGGGTGGAAGCTTGCCGTCGATCATCCCGGATTCGCTCATCGTGTCGTCGACGAGGCCATTCAGGTGGGACGGCGAGAGGTGCGGGACGTCGGTGACGTCCGGCTCGAGAAGGGAGGCGCGATCAAGGGGCTCGTTCGCGATGCCCGGGGAGATCCTCGGGAAGGGGTGGAAGTCGTCGTCGCCTCGCTAGATCGTCCAGGGTTCCGGCGGAGCCGCAGGACGAACATCGGTGGGGCCTATGTGTTCGAGAACCTTCCGCCCGGTCGCTATGCCGTCACGTTGACGGCGGCCTACGGCCGTGTCACCGCGCGTCGCGAGGTCACGCTACAGCCCGGCGGCTCGATTCGCCAGGACTTTCCCTGATCTGGGTGAGCCCCGGAACCCGTCAGCACAGCTTGCAAAGAAGAGTCAGTCCTCGTGGGCTGGAGGGAGGGGAATATCTTCTTCCTCCTCGAGGGGCCGGGAGACCCGATACTCCTCATTGAACCAATGCCCGAGGTCAATCATCTTGCATCGGACCGAGCAGAAGGGGTACGTCGAGGGCAGGGGCGCCCCCTTCTTGGGGGGAGGGAGCTTCGATCCACAGGTCGGGCACTTCATGAAACGTCTCGCAGCCGGTTCCAAACGTCAGCTCTCCGACGGAGAGCAACCCTTGGGCGTTCACGTGGCCGGGGCGGTCCCCGACGATTCCTTGGGCTTGTCCTTCTTCTTCGCCGACTTGTATGAGTCGGACCGGTAGTCGGTCGTGTAGAACCCGGAACCCTTGAAGAGAAGGGCTCCTCCCGTTCCGAACAGCCGATTGAGCTTCATCTTCCCGCACTCGGGGCATTTTTTCTTGAGCGGCTCATTGATCGACTGGAACAGTTCGAACTCGTGCCCGCAGGCTTCGCATTCATAGTCGTAGGTTGGCATCCTCAATCCTCCCCATTCTTTGTGTCGTCGTTGTTCGCCTCCGCATCATCGCAGGCCTCTGCGCTTTCCTGGGGGGGAGAGGCCACGATGACTTTGGAATGGCGTACGACAAGATCATCCATCTTCCAACCGGGCTGCATCTCCTCGACCACGGCGCCCGGCGGGTGGTCCTCGCTGGGGACGCTCGTCACGGCTTCGTGGTAATTCGGGTCGAAGGGCTTGCCCTTGGATTCGATCGGCTCCACCCCGTGGTCACCCAGGAACTTGACCAGCATGTCGTGTATCATCTTCACGCCCACGAGCACCGATTCGGGGTCCTGACCCTGCTCGGCGGCGGCGAGGGCGGCCTTGAACGTGTCGACGATCGGCAGAAGCTCCCGAAACAGATCTCTCTTCGTGAAACGTCTCGTCTCGTGGATGCGTTTCTCGGTCTGCTTGCGGTAGTTCTGGAGGTCCGCCACCGCACGTTGCAGACGTGTGGTCAGTTCAGCGTGTGCATCCGAGTCCGCCGGGGGAGACGCGTCGGGCTCGGCCGCTTCCGACGCCTCGGGTTGCGAGGTTTCGGGTGTCTCCACCGCGGTCTTCGCCGCTTCCTCTTCTTGCCGCTTCTTCTTGCTTCGCTTCGATGCCATGACGATTACTTCCTCCCCCAGAAGAAACCACTGCGTTTCGCCTTGAGGTCTCCGATGCCCATGGACTGGGCGAGCTTCTCGAGAAGCTCCTTTTGCTCGGACGTCAACTTCTTCGGGGTCACGACCTTGATTTCGATATACAGATTGCCCCGGCGGCCTCCACGAAGCCTGGGCATGCCCTGGCCTTTGAGACTGAGGACCTGGCCGCTTTGAGTTCCCGCGGGAATTTTCACCTCCACGCGGCCCTCCAGTCCGGGAACTTCTCGGGTCGCTCCCAGGGCCACCTCGGGGAAGCTCAACTCCAGCGTGGCGAAAAGGTCATCGCCGCGGCGCTGGAAGTGGGGGTGGGGGAGGATTTCGATGTCGCAGAACAGATCACCTCGCTGGCCTCCCCCAGGAGCCGCATCCCCTTCGCCGGGCACGCGCAGTCGATGGCCCGTATCCACCCCTGCGGGCACGTCCACGGAGATCTCCACCTTCTTGGCTTCCAGTCCGGTCCCCCCGCAGGTGTGGCAGGGGTCCGTGATGATCACACCCTCCCCGTGGCACCGGGGGCAAGGGGTGCGAATGCTGAAGAAACCCTGGGAACGAGCCACTTCTCCCATTCCGCCGCAGGTGGAGCAGGTCTCCGGACCTTGGCCGGACGCGCTGCGAGACCCGTGGCAGGACGAGCAGAGCTCGTGTCGACGAATCTCCAAGGTCCTCTGAACACCTTGGGCCGCTTCCTCCAGCGTCAGTTGCAGTCGGACGCGCAGGGAGTTCCCCTTCGCTGGACCTCGCTGGGCGGTCCGTCCTCGCCCGCCTCCTCCACCGAAGATGTCCCCGAACATGTCGCCGAAGAGATTCGAGAAGAGGTCTCTCGGGTCCGAGAATCCTCCCTGGAACCCACCTTGTCCGAAGCCGGCTTGCTGCGCTCCAGCGTGACCGAACCGGTCGTACTGGGCTCGGCGTTCGCTGTCGGAGAGGACCTCGTAGGCCTCGGCCGCTTCTTTGAATTTCTCCCCGGCCTCCGGTGAATCCTGGTTGCGGTCGGGATGATACTTGAAGGCCAGCTTGCGGTAGGCCTTCTTGATCTCGTCGGGGGTTGCTTCCCGAGAGACTCCGAGGACCTCGTAGTAATCACGCTTGCTCAATGTATCCTTCCTTCCCGCGGTCATGGCTCAGTCCTCCACGGAGGACGCGGGAAGAAACCTCCCGCATCCTCCATGAATCCTCTACATCAAGACACGGCGCCGGACACCGCTTCACCATCGTCCTTCAGATTCGTGATGGCCGCGCTCGTGGTGAGCATCAGCCCCGCCACGCTGGCGGCGTTCTGAAGAGCCGAACGGGTGACCTTCGCGGGGTCGATGATTCCAGCCTTGACGAGATTCGTGTGTTCGCCGCGCGCCGCATCGAAACCCCAGTCCTCCTTGCCCGATTCGAGGGTCTCCTGCACGCACACCTGTCCGTCGAAGCCGGCGTTCTCGGCGATCTGGCAGGCAGGAGCCTTGAGGGCCTCCATCACGATGCGAGCGCCGGTCTTCTCGTCGCCCCTGAGCTTGCCGAGGATCTCTTCCACGGCCGGGATGGCCGCAAGCAGAGTGGAACCGCCGCCCGCGACGGTTCCCTCCTCGACCGCGGCCCGAGTTGCGTGAAGCGCATCCTCGACGCGGGCCTTCTTCTCGTTCATCTCGTGCTCGGTGGCGGCGCCGACTCGAACCACGGCGATGCCGCCGGAGAGACGACCGAGGCGCTCGGTGAGCTTCTCGCGGTCGTACTCGGACTTCGTCTCCTCGATCTGAAGGCGAATCTGTTCGATCCGCTCTCGGATCGCCTTCTTCGTGCCCTTTCCTTCGACGATGAGCGTGTTGTCCTTGTCGACTTCCACGCGCTTCGCCTCTCCGAGAACCTCGGTGCCGAGATTCTCCAGGTTCTGTCCCAACTCCTCGGTGATCGACTGGGCACCGGTCAAGACCGCGATGTCGTCGAGCATGGCCTTGCGGCGGTCACCGAATCCGGGAGCCTTCACGGCGCACACCTGTAGAGTTCCTCGGAGCCTGTTGATCACCAGAGTCGAAAGCGCCTCGGCCTCCACGTCCTCGGCGATGATGAGCAGCGGCTGACCCTTCTGAGCGACCCCCTCGAGGATGCGGAGAAGCTGTCTCATGTTGGAGATCTTCTTCTCGTAGACGAGGATGGCCGCGTTCTCGAGGACGCAGTTCATCGAATCGGGGTGGTTGATGAAATAGGGCGAAACGAATCCCTTGTCGAACTGCATGCCGTCGACCAGGTCGAGCGTCGTTTCCGTGCCCTGGGCCTCCTCGACCGTGATCACGCCGTCGCGCCCCACCTTGTCGATCGCCTCGGCGAGGATGTCGCCGATTTCGCTCTCTCCGTTCGCGGAGATCGTCCCGATCTTGGCGACGTCGCCCCGTCCCTTGACGGGGCGGGCCCGTTCGAGAATCGCTTCGGCCGCAGTCTGGACGGCGCGATCGATGCCGCGCTTCAGGCTGACCGGGTTGGCGCCCGCCGTCACCATGCGAAGGCCTTCCGAGAAGATGGCCTCCGCGAGAACCGTGGCGGTCGTCGTGCCGTCTCCCGCCGTATCGCTCGTTTTCGAAGCGACCTCGTTGACGAGTTTGGCGCCCATGTTTTCGAAGGGGTCTTCGATCTCGACTTCCTTCGCCACGGTCACCCCGTCCTTCGTGACGGAGGGCCCACCGAACGCCTTGGTGTAGATGACATTCTTGCCGCGAGGTCCCAAGGTGACCTTGACCGTGCGCGCGAGCTTGCGCACGCCGTCGAGGACTTTCCTCTGCGCCTCGTCGTTGAAGAGCATTTGCTTTGCCATGGATGTCGTGCCTTTCAGCTCACGATCTTCGCGAGGATGTCCCTCTCGCGCATGATCTTGTATTTCTTCCCGTCGATTTCGATGTCCGATCCGCTGTACTTGCCGAAGACCACTTTGTCGCCCTTTTTCACCGACAAGGGGCAGCGCTTCCCGTCATCGTCGAGCGTGCCCGGGCCCGCCACGACGACTTTGCCCTGCTGGGGCTTCTCCTTCGCCGAATCGGGGAGAACGATGCCTCCCGCCGAGACGGTTTCGGCGTCTTCGGGGGCCACCACGACGCGGTCATCCAAAGGTTGAATCTTCATTTCTATCTCCTTTTCGTTCGCTTGGGATTCGTGGAGCGGAGCGGCTCAAAAGCCCATGCCGCCCATTCCGCCCATACCACCCATGCCACCCATGCCACCCATGCCGCCCATGCCGCCCATGCCGCCCATGCCGGCTTCGGCGCCTGCGTCCTCCTCCTCCTTGGGGACGTCGGTGATGAGCGCATTGGTGGAGAGCAACATGGTGGCCACGCTGACTGCGTTCGTGAGGGCGGAGCGCACGACCTTGGCCGGATCGATGATGCCGTCATCCAGAAGGTCGACGAATTCCCCCGTGAGCGCGTTCCAGCCGAAGGTCTCCTTGCCCTCCATGACCTTCTTGACGATGACGGAGCCTTCGGCTCCGGCGTTCACGGCGATCTGACGCAGAGGCGCTTGGAGGGCCTTGCGAACCGCCTGAACCCCGAACGTTTCGTCACCGGTCACGGCGAGCTTGTCGAGGACCTTGCCCGACTTGGCGAGGCCGACGCCTCCTCCGGGGAGAACGCCCTCCTCCAGGGCGGCGTCCAGGGCAGCCTTGGCATCCTTGGCCCGGGCCTTCTTCTCCTTCATTTCCGTTTCGGAGCCCGCTCCGATGCTGATCACCGCCACGCCGCCGCTCAGTTTCGCCAGCCGCTCCTCGAGCTTTTCGCGGTCGTAGCTGGAATCGGTGCGCTCGATTTCCATGCGAATCTGCTTCACCCGATCCTGGACGGCCTTCTCCGAGCCCTTGCCCTGGACGATGGTGGTGTTGTCGGAGGTCACGGTGATGCGTCGGGCCTGTCCGAGCTCATTCAGATCGAGCGTGGAGAGGTCGACGGCGAGATCCTTGAAGACGGGTCGCGTCGCGCCAGTGAGGATGGCGATGTCCTGCAGCATGGCCTTCCTGCGATCCCCGTAACCCGGCGCCTTGACGGCGCAGACGTCGAACGTGCCGCGCATCTTGTTGACCACGAGGGTCGCCAGGGCTTCGCCCTCCACGTCCTCGGCGATGATGAGCAAGGGACGCCCGGCCTTCGCGACCTTTTCCAAAAGCGGAACCAGGGTGGTGATCGAACTGAGCTTGTCCTCGTGGATGAGGATATAGGCGTTACGCAGATCGCATTCCAAGGTCGTCTTGTCCGTGACGAAGTGGGGCGAAAGGTATCCGCGGTCGAACTGCATGCCCTCGACCACGTTGACTTCCGTCTCAGTGCCTCGCCCTTCCTCGATGGTGACGACGCCGTCGGCGCCGACCTTCATGCGAGCCTTGACGAGGGGTTCACCGATGCTCTTGTCGCCGTTGGAGGCGATCGTGGCGACTTCGGTGAGTTTGCTCTTGTCGTCGATGCCGATCTTCTTCGCCTTCTTGGCGAGCTGGTGACCCACCGCATCGGCGGCGGAAGCAAGTCCGCGGAGGACGGCCGAAGGATTGGCGCCCGCCGTGATGGCCTTCAGGCCTTCCCGGTAGACGGCTTCCGCGAGGACCGTGGATGTGGTCGTCCCGTCACCGGCGACGTCATTGGTCTTGTCGGCCGCTTCCTTCAGGAGTTGGGCGCCCAAGTTTTCATAGGGGCAGCTGAGGTCGATTTCATCGGCGACGCTGTAGCCGTCCTTCGTGATGGTCGGACTCCCGAAGCCGCGGTCGATGACCACCGTACGTCCACGCGGTCCGAGGGTGCTTTTCACCGCCCGGGCCAGCTTCTCGACGCCGGTTTTGAGCGCTTCTTGGGCTTCGTCGTCGAAAACGAGCTGTTTGGCCATGTCTGATTCCCTTAAGTCTGCGAATTTCTTGAATTCTGGTCTTCTCGGTGCCGGCCCGGGGGCGGCAGCGCCCTCGGGACACACGGTCCCCCGGAACCGAACGCCTTGGGGGCGCAACAAATAGCACGCCAGAGGGGCTTGTTGCCAATGGCTTTCGCAAACTGATGGCGGGGAATATGTTGTGAGCATCGGCCTGGCCTCCGATTTCCGAGTCCGGCGGCCGGGCTGCCACGCTGTCATGAGCGGGAGGACTCCTCCCGAAAACTCCGTGACAGTTTGGCAGGATTCCGGGGTGGGGTCATCCTGTCTCCTTCGTTGAGAAGACGGGACCCGGAGCCCTTGCAATCAAGGAGAGGCGGATGGCATTGGAAAGGATCGGAAGACTGGCGACTCTCGGGCTTTGGGTGTTGCTCCAGAGCTGCTTTGTCGGTCAGGTGAAGGTGCGGACCGTGGACGGAGAGCTCCACGAGGGCCGACTGACCGCTTTGAGCGAGCAGGGGGATCTCGTTCTTTCGGGCATCGACGGCGCGACGCACCGCCTCTCGGCGCGGCGCGTCCTGTGGATCCGTTGGAGCGAACCCAAGGCTTCGGAGCCCGGCGCGGGGAGCCGCCTTCTTCGTTTCGATCTGTGGGGAGGGGACCGCATCTTCGGTGAGATCCAGTCCTCGGATTTCGACAGCGTGGTCTTGAAGCACTCCTTGCTCGGGCGCTTGGAGCTTCCCCTCGACGCCGTGCATCAGGTCATGGTGTTGTCGAATGCCGCACGCCGAGGAGATCATCTCGGAGAGGATGCCCCCAAGGATCGCGACGTGATCTTCATGAGGTCCGGCAACTCCATCGACAAGCTGGCAGGTGACCTCATTCGACTGAAGAAGTCCGCGGCGGTTTTCGAATGGGGATCCGAGGAAAGCACTTTTCGTTTCAACGAGGACCGCGTCGTCGCCATCCGTCTCGCCGAGGAGGACGTCGTCGCCCGTCCCCAGGGCCTCCACGCCCAGGTGTTGCTGAAGGACGGTTCCCGATTCACCGGGCGTTTCTTCCGCAGTCAGGCCGGCCCGTTCCGTCTTCAAAGCCCCCTTGGTTTCGACGTGGAGATCCAGGAGAACGCTCTCGTCGAAGTGGGTTTTCGCGGGGGTGATTTCGTGTTTCTGTCGGACCTGGAACCGGTGAAGGTCGAGGAAACACCCTTCATCCAAGGAGACCTCGCTTTCGGGCTCCACCGGGACGAAGGTCTCCGGGGAGGTCCGCCCACCATCAGCGACGAGTACTTCTTGAAGGCTCTTTGCGTCCACACCCGCTGCGCCGTGACCTACCGCTTGGATGGCCGATTCGAGTCCTTCGTGGCCGCCGTCGGCTTGGACGGCCTCGTCGCCGACAAGGATGTCCCGGGGAGCGCAGCCTTTTCCGTCCTCGGAGATGGTCGTCCGCTTTCCCCGGTGACGGTCATGAAAGCGGGAGAGCCCGCGCGGTGGATCTCGGTTACGCCCCTCGGAGACGTGCGGGAACTGACTCTCCTGGCCGACTTCTCCGAGAACTTCCATTTCAATGGATGGGCGGTTTGGGGCGACCCCGTACTCGTCCTGCCGCGCCCCACGACCCGATGACGATCCATCTCCCCTGGGACGGATTCGCCCGCCCGGTCCTTCTGCTCGTCCTCGTCCCAGCGCTCCTGTTCATTGGCGTGGCGCTCTGGACGGCAGCCCGCCGTCCCCGCCGTCGGTTCCTTTGGCTCGCGCTGGCGATTCCGCGAGCTATTCTCGTGGCCGCCCTCGTCGTGCTTGCCGCCGGGCCGTGGGTCTGGGAGGAAGAGATCCGGCCGGGACGCCTCGAAGTCATGATAGATCTCTCCGCCAGCGAAGGGCCGGACGCCGCCGAGCGCGCGGTCGACTTGCTGCGATCTCGCATGAGCGACGTGCCTCGGTCCCGCCCGCCCACGCGTTGGGTCGTGGGAGGTTTTGCCGAGAATGGGCGCATTCTTGCCACGGGTACGGGGCTCTCCGGGGACGGGGCGACCGCCCTCGCGTCCCTCAAACAGAGGGACGTTCGAGCCCTCACCGGTCGGTGGAGCTCCGATCCTCGCGGTCTCGCCGTGAGTTTGGATGCCGCGCGGGAGGTGGAGGAGGACACGACGCGATGGATCGTCACCGACGGGGCCCTTCCCGAGGGCGTCCCTCGACCCTCCGTACCCTCTTTCATCCTCCCGAGTCGCTCCGCGGCGTCGGATTCTGGGCTGCGCGATCTCGTCGTCGAAGGGACCATGCCGTTTCCGGAAGGCGAGCCCGTCGTCTTGCGATTGGCGTTTTCGGGAGAGGAGCCGCCGCCGCTCGCGTGGACCTGGGACGGCGAACAGGTGAAGACGCCCAGCGCCATCGAGAAGGGTGGCGCGCCCAGCGAACGCCGATTCCAGCTGCCACCCGAGTGGTTGACGCCCGGATGGCACCGCGTCGTGGTGCGGACTCCCACCGCGCCCTATGCCGTGGGATGCGCCTTGCGAGTGATTCCGAAACGCAGGCTGATCTATGTGACTCGGGACGTGGAAACCGATTCCGCGCCACTGCGGGCTCTCCGTGCCCAACAGATGGGCGTCGATCCCATGAAGCCCGAAATGCTGGGTGAGGCCCTGAAGGACAAGGAGAGAATCTCCGCGGTCATTCTCGATAGGTTAGCGCCGGAAGACGTCACTCCCCTCGCCGAGAAAGAACTCGTGGAGCTCGTCCACGCGGGCCGGGGCTTGTGGCTCATTCCTCGCAGTCGGCGTGGCGATTTCTTGGCCTGGTCGCGAAGGCCACTCGGGCGTCTGCTTCCGGTGGCGGGCCTGCCCCCGCCTCCGGAGACCCCCCCCAAGTCGCCGCGCAAGCCGAAGACCAAGCCGAAGAAGGGCCTCTCCCGGCCCGACCCGAAGAAGTCCCACGAAGAAGAACGCGAGGCGCCGACGCTGATCCTCCTCTTGGTGATCGACAAGTCGTCCAGCATGAAGGATGGGAGCCGTCTCCACTTCGCCAAGCAGGGCGCCATCGCGACCTTGGCGCGGTTGCACCCGGAGGATCGGATCGGCGTCATCTCGTACAACACGGAACCTACTGAGGTCGTACCCGTGCAGCCGGTGGGGGAGAGGGAACGGATTGTGCGATCCATTCGACGCATCCGCGCCCAGGGCGGGACCGACATCAAGCGGGCGCTGGAGTTTGCCAAGCGCGTCCTCGACAGGGAGGAGGCCGCGGTCAAGACCGTGGTTCTGCTGAGCGACGGTCAGACTCCCGCTTTCGACATCCGCAAGGTCTGCGAGTCCCTGGTGACTTCGGGGATCTCCGTCAACACGATCGGCGTTGGGTCGAATTTCGACCGAGGTACGCTGACCCAGATCGCCAAGTACGGCCGGGGGACTGGTCCGATTCCGGCCCACTCCTCCTCCCACATCCCGGCCGTCATGGTCGACCTCGCCAATCGGATCGTCCGCGAACACGGGGCGCGCCGGCCCGAGGACGCGCGAGCGAAGAAGAAGGACGACATGGTGCGCAGCCGCAACACGAAGACGGATGGCGGCCCGGCGAAGCAGGGTGTCTCCGCGGCGACCAAGCCGCCGAAGGCCAGGAGATTCCCAGTGAAGCTGAAGCGCCCCGCCTCCTATCTCGTCGGTCTCGACGTGGCGAAGATCCCGCCGCTCTCAGGGCTCCACACGACGCGTGCGAAGGACGCAGCCTGGGTGTCCCTGGTCGCCGGCACCGAGGCCCCCTTGCTCGCTCACTGGCGCACATCCGGCGGGTGGGTGGCGGCCAGCACCGCGCCGGTCGAGGGCTCTTGGGGGCAAGCGTGGCCGCTCTTCGAGGGCTACGCGCGTCTGGTGGCTCAGATCGCGGCATTCCTGGAAGAAAGAAGACCTTCCCCCCCCTACGCGCTGAGGGCCGTGGGACAGGACGATCTCGTCCTCGTCTCCGTCGAACCTTCCTTGGACACGTGGAGGGTCGCCACCCTTCGCGACGAGCAGGGTGAGACCCTGGAGTTTCGAGAAGGGGTCAACCGCGACGGTGTACGTCTTCTCAGGCTGTCGCACCCGGTTCATGAGACCTTCCTCACCTTGGACCTGACGGGAAGCGACAACACACCTCACGGCTCGATCGTTTTCTGGATGCCTCCCTCGCGAGAGTTGGAACCGGTCTCTTCGAAGGCCCCCCATGCCCTGGCGGAGCGTTGGGCAAGCCGAGTCGTCGACGCTTCGGCCGCGACGAGTGATCTTCTCCCCCGCCCCGGCGTGAGACGCCGCCGTCGCCCGGTGGCCCTGGCTTGGATTCCCAGTTTGCTGTTGGGGTTCGGCCTGGAATTGCTCTTGAAGCGGATGATCGCCCGATGAACGCGTCGGCCCGCAGAGTCCCCCTCGCGTCCAAGGATTCCTTCGATCTGGCAATCAGCCTGGGAGATCCGCAAGGCATCGGACCCGAGATCACCTGCCGCGCCCTTCAGGCTATTTTCGAGGAGCAGCCGGGGCTTTCCGTTGTTCTCTTCGGCGATCGGGAGGTTTTTCTCGCGCGAGGCGGAGGCCCTCTGCTCGAACGGGGAGGGGGGCTCGTATTTCATGATGTCCCTTGGTCCCGTGACGGCGCCTCCCCTCCGTCGGCGAATGCGGGAGCGGCGGCATTCTCCGCCTTCACGCAGGCGGTCGATTTCGTCCACGAAGGCCGCGGGCGGGCGCTCGTGACCGCCCCGCTGTCGAAGGAGGCCGTGGCCCGGACTCAGCCCGGGTTTCGTGGGCACACGGATTGGCTGGGGAGGTACTTCGATCGAGACCCTCTGATGCTGCTCGCCTCGGATGCGATGAAGGTCTTCCTGGTCACCGACCACGTTCCCCTGGGCCGAGTGAGTGGCGCCCTCACGCCGCGGAGACTTCGTTTCGTCCTTCTCCGGGCCCGAGAGTACCTGGTCTCGCGGTCGGGATCCCGCGAGGTCCGTCTCGCCGTGTTGGGCTTGAATCCTCACGGGGGGGAAGGTGGGGAATTGGGGCGAGAAGAGCTGGACCTGATCATTCCGGCCATCGAGCAAGCAGGGGGGGAGGGCCGAGGGTTCTTCGGTCCCTTCGCCGCCGACTCCTTCTTCCGCCCAGAACGACTGCGAGGGTTCGACGGTGTCATCGCCATGTACCACGATCAGGGCTTGATTCCTCTGAAGGCGCTCTCGTTCGGACAGGCGGTCAACGTGACGGTGGGATTGCCCATCAACCGCTGTTCGCCGGATCACGGGACGGCCTTCGACTTGGCGGGCCGTTGTGTCGCCGACTTCACCAGCATGCTGATGGCGATCCGCCACGCACTCTCCTGCCGCTGACATCGCGACTCGATGGCCGCGATGTCCTCCCTTGCGGGCAAATTGGCATCGTCGCGCATCCGGGGGCAGGCGACGGAGTTGTGGTCATGGTTCGACGAAAAAAGAGAATCCTGTTCGATGTTTTCGACGTCGTGGAGACGAAGAGTCCGCCCTCCCGTTCCCCCAGTAAGTCAAGATCGAAGACCCGAGCCGCCTTGCCGCCTCCGCCTGTGAGCTGGACCGAACGCGAAGTGCGGGTCTCCCTGGGATTCGTGGCGGCTCTCGCCGTCGTGGTCCTCATCTTCCTGGGAGTCGCCTACTGGATCGGTCTCGGGCAGGGAGCGCGTCGCGTGGAGGACGGTCGGTCGCCCCAGTTGCGGGTGACTCGGAACAGCAGAGCCCCCGCGCGGGGAGCCTTGGGGCGCCACTATGCCGTGAAAGCGGTGGAGAAAACCTACATCCCCGAGACCTTTCAGGATCGGAAGGACGAGTTTCGTGCCTACCGAAACCTTCTTCAGGAAAAGGGTTATGATCTCGTCGATGTCTGGCAGTACCCGGACGACGAGCACCCGGGGAGCGGCAAGCTCGTGCTCTGGGTGGGGCGCGGTGCCCACGCCGGAGACCTGGAGGACCTGGCCCGCGAACTCTGGAGTCTCTCATTCCGAGGGTCATGGCCTTTTGAGTGCGCCTTTCCCGCGTTATTTACTGGGTCTCCGGCCCACTGACGCGACCCGTTGTCGCTTCAGCGACGTCGGAATTGGCGCTGAGCTCCTGGAGAGTAGGAACCATGTCCCTGCATAAGAGTCTATCGACGGGCGGTAAGTTGAGTCGGGCCCGCAATGTGTTGACCCGAGACGAGCGCATCGCCCGCTTGATCGAAGAGGGTCGCTTCGTGGAGGGAGAAACGCCCGTCTACGGACTTCCCAAAGTGCGAACGATCGTCGCCAAGGTGAAGAAGAAGAAGAAGAAGAAGGAGGAGGAGACGGGGGAGACCGCGGCCTCCTGAGACGCTCCGGCCTCGGACAGCGGCGCCCCATGGCGGGGTCGCCGCCATTCCGGGCCGATCCCTTCGCCGATCGCAGCAGCCTCGCGTCCCCCTGGCCGCGAGGCTTCGTCATGGATGGGACGATATGCCCCAGGCAATGCACCCACAGGCCTCCGATCTCATCGAGGTGTTCTCCGCTCTGCAGGGCGAAGGACTCGTGGTCGGCTTGCGTCAGCTCTTCATCCGATTCGGCCACTGCGACATCAAGTGTGCGTACTGCGATACGCCATTGTGCCACGTCGACCTGCCTCGGGCGCGGATCGAGGTGGGGGCCGGGAATCGGGTTTTCGAGTCCTGGCGGAACCCCGTTCCGTGGGACGATGTTTTTTTTGCCGCCAAGCGCTTGGTGGACTCAGGGCCGCGCCATGAATCCGTATCGCTGACCGGAGGGGAGCCTTTGTTGCACACGGACGCCATCCTTGCATTGGCTCCACGGCTCCGCGGATTGGGGCTCCCCATCTATCTCGAGACGAACGGCCACCTCGCCCAGGCCATGGCGGAGGTGCTTCCCGTCGTGGATCAGATCGCAATGGACATCAAGACGCCGGCTACGACGGGACTTCCCCCCCGCTTCGACGACAACAGAGCCTTCCTCGCTCTTCTCGCGGACAAAGACGTCTTCGTGAAGATCGTCGTCGGTGAAGGCATGTCGGATGAGGAGTTGGGGGCGGCTTTGGACGTCGTGGCGGGTGTCGCCCCGAAGACCCCGGTCATCCTTCAACCCGTGACTCCCCACCGGGGCGTCGGGACTCCCCCCACTCCATCACGACTTTTGGAGATGCACGCCTTGGCGACATCTCGTCTCCCTCATGTGCGGGTGATCCCTCAGACCCACAAAATGACAGGTCAGTTATGAATCCTGCATGCATCGCCATCGTCGGACGACCCAACGTCGGCAAGTCTTCATACTTCAACGCCGTGATCGGACGTCGTATCGCCATCGTCGAACCCACGCCCGGCGTGACGCGCGACCGGGTGAGCGTTCCGATCGAACGGGGTGGCCGCATCTTCGAGCTGGTTGACACGGGCGGGATCGGCATCGTCGACGAAGCCATGCTGAACGAGGACATCGAGGGTCAGATCGACATGGCGCTCCATCTCGCGGACGCCGTGGTTTTCATCGTGGATGGAAAGGACGGTCCCACGGCATTGGATCGCCAGGTCGCCGACCGCCTGCGACCGCTGGGCAAGCCAGTCGTTCTGGCCGTGAACAAGATCGATCACCCCAATCGCGAAAGCGCCGTGCTCGAATTCCATGCTCTGGGCATGGGCGAGCCGATTCCCCTCTCGGCTCAGGAGGGTTTCGGGGTCGAGGCCGTGTTGGAGAGGGCCATCGAGATTCTCCCCGACCGGTTCCGCGTTCCCGAGACGGAGGTCGAGGACGAGGACGACGGACTGCTGAAGCTGGCCTTCGTCGGCAAGAGAAACGTGGGCAAGTCGACTCTCCTGAACCAGCTTGCGGGGGACGATCGCGTCATCGTGAGCGACCTGGCCGGGACCACCCGCGACGCCGTCGATGCCGACATCGATTTCCATGGGCGACGGTTCCGTGCCATCGATACGGCCGGCATCATGAAGAAGCAGAAGGTCAAGAATTCCATCGATTTCTACAGCCAAGCTCGGACGGAAGCGGCAATTCGACGGGCGGACGTGGTTCTTTTTCTCTTCGATGCCACCCTGGAAGTCTCCCAGGTGGACAAAAAAATCGCTCGCCAGTTGGTCGATGCGGGGCGGCCCTCGGTGTTGGTCATCAACAAGTGGGATCTGGCCAGGGAAGGGATGTCCACCGAGGAGTATTTGGAGTACCTCACCTCACGCCTTCCGGGCCTCCATTACGCCCCAGTCGTCTTCATCTCGGCGCTTGAGAAGATGAACTTGGAAGGGGCGATCGATGTCGCCTTCGACCTGCACGCCCAAGCCCAGGTGCGAATCGGAACGGGGGAACTGAATCGTGTCCTGGAGCAGGCGTTCGAGCGGCGGAAACCCGGGGGCCGCGACGGCTACAAGGCGAAGGTGTTCTATGGAACCCAGGTCGATCGCACGCCTCCCACCTTCATCATTTTCGTCAACGATCCGAGCCTGTTTCCCGCAAACTACCAGAGGTACATCGAGAACCGGTTGCGGGAGGCGTTCGCCTTCGAAGAGATCCCGCTACAGGTCTTTTTCCGTCGAAGGCAGTCCCTCTACCACGATTGAAAGAAGGGCGGGCAGCGGGCGTGCGGATCAGGTAGGATGTCCACAAGTGACGGCTGCATAACGCCTTGCAAGGAGTCATTCATGCGTATCTTTGTTGCCTGCCTTGTGCTGGGGGTCTTGGCCGCGTGTTCGTCCCATTCGAACGAACCTTTCGAGGAAGAACGGGACGTCGAGGTGTATCACAGCTTCGATCTCATGTGGAACCAGATCCAGAAGGCGCTGGCGAAGCGGTACGAACTGGAGGAGGTCGACGAGGCCGCGCGCAAGATCACGACCCGCTGGAACACGCACCTCGCTCCCTTTGCCGAGGGTGGGTATCGCACCCGTCTCATCGTCACCTTGAGCGGGGATGTGGGGCACTGGAAGGTCATGGTTCGAGAAGAGACTCAGGTGAACACCGAGCAGGAGAATCCGCTGGCCGCGGAGGAGGCGGAGTGGGAGGACTCGAAGTCGGAGGGAGGCGAGGCCAACCGATTCCTCGTGGCGCTCTTTCGGCTTCTCAATCCACGGCGTGACTGGCTCGATGACGAAGGCCGATGAACCGATTCGGTCCTCCCCATCGAGCGCGTGACGAGCGTTCCGAACCACACCGTCGGATCGGGAACGCGGAATCGCCGAAGTTTTTTTCTCGATGTGGTCGATCTTTTCTTGTTGAAGGTACTTGTGACGTACCTTATGTTCGAGTTTGCGAGGTGAAGGTGTTTCCGAATACCCGATCCTCTTGGTTGTGGTTTACGGGACCACGTAGCTTGACTCACTGATATAGGAGTTGGGAATTGGCTAAGAAAGTGACCAAAAAGGCGACCCGCAAGAAGGCCGCCAAAAAGAAGGTGACCAAGAAGAAGGTCGCCAAGAAACGGACCGCGAAGAAGAAGACCGCCAAGAAGAAGGCGACCAAGAAGAAGGCCGCGAAGAAGAAGGTCGCCAAGAAGCGGACGGCCAAGAAGAAGGTCGCCAAGAAGAAGACGACCAAGAAGAAGGCCGCGAAGAAGAAGACCGCGAAGAAGAAGGCGACCAAGAAGAAGGCCACCCGCAAGAAGGCGGCCAAGAAGAAGACCGCCAAGAAGAAGGTGACCAAGAAGAAGGCCGCGAAGAAGAAGGTCGCCAAGAAGCGGACGGCCAAGAAGAAGGCCGCTCGCAAGAAGAAGTAGTCTTCCGCGATCACGCAAAAGACCAGGCGAGGCATCTTGGATGCCTCGCCTTTTTCGTGCGACCGGCCCCCCTGCCATTCCCCCGAACTTGCCGAATTCTTTCGCCTGAGGTGGAAGAGAGGCTATCCTTATGCGATCGATATCGTGAGGAGAGTTCATGCGAATCTGGATCGTAGCTGCTTTGATCGCCGGGCTGTTTCCGAGCTTGCCGCTTCGGGGCCAGTCGGGAAGCGTTCGCGGGAAGATGGAGAAGCCGGACGTCTACGACTTCGGGTATCCCTCCACCTGGAAGAAGAAATATCGTCACAGCGAGGCGACTCCGCGGCTGATCCTGAACCCTGATTTCTTCTGCTCGCAGTGCGCGAAGGAGGGAAGGATCTCCTACAAGTCGCGGGACGAGATGGTGGACCTTCTCGAGGTCGACAAGACGTATCCCAATCCGCTCGAGGGAAAGACAAAGGAGCACTTCGGTGAGTTCCGGATGCTCGAGCGCCCTGGAAACGTCGTGCTGCGACGGTTCATGAAGGACATGAAGCTGAAGGACCCCGTGTTCATCGAGGACCGTTTCTTCAGGCTTTTCGTGGACCTCGGCAGCTTTCATTCGAAGATGCCTCCCTACGCGAGGCGGGAGTTCGAACTGAGTCAGCTGGCCGACATCTTTCCTCGCGTGACGTCGAAGACGATCACGATCACGCCTCATCAACGAGCGCATCTGTACCATTTCAGGGCGCACCGCTTGCTGGAGGAGTTCCAGCATCTCGTCGGCTACGACCCGAAGGCGCCGTACATGGCCTATGCTCCGCCCTTCATGGGGATGCGGCAGAAGTGGGAGGTCTACATCTTCCGCAAGCAGAAGGACGCCTCGGCGTTCGTCGAAGGTTTTCTCGGGCAAAAGGTGAACGATGGGCTCTGCTGGCACCTGCTCACCGAGCGGGCCATGCTGACGATTCTCCACGGACAGCGTCGGCGTGACGTGGATGTGAACAACACGTTCACCCACCGTCTCTGCTACAACTTCATCACCGGTTACCGCGGCTACGCCTATGATCTGCCGGCCTGGTTGGCGCTCGGCTATGCCCATCTCATGGAGCGCCGGGAGCGGACTGACTTCAACACGATCATCTTCGGCGAGGGGAGGATTCCGAGGTTCCGGTTGCCGAGCAAGTGGAAGGTCGGAGTCAAGAAGGCGGTGCTGGCCAAGAAGGCCCCGCCCCTGCAAGAGTTCGCGGCCTATGAAGCCGTCGGGCGCATTCCTCCGCAAATGCATCCCCAGATCTGGAGCCTCGTGAGCTATCTGGTGCAGCTCGACCAGAAGAAGATGGGACGCTTGATCAACATCCTGAAGGAGAAGAAAAAGGGGGAGAGCACCCGCAATCTGCTTCGACGGGCTCTGGCGGCCAGCTACGGATTGACGCTGGCGCAGGTGGACGAGGGATGGAGGGAGTGGGTCAAGACGACCTACCCATCCATCTGAGCGGCAGGCATCGACTCTGGCGGCAGACGGGTCTCAGTTCACACCGATCTCGATGTATTTTCCTCCCGACCACTCCGCCAGTGGTCGCAGGAGAGCCACGTTGCCGTGGCCGAAGGTCAACGTGTGAAAGACGATTTTCGCTCGGGCGTTCACCGTTCTCACATATCGGAGAAGTTCCTGGGGATCTCGAATCCGCCCCACGGTCGGCATCCCGTCGCTGAGGAAAAACACCGTGTCGCTTTCGACGGTGTGGTTCTTCGAAGGCTTCTCCTGGGGCTCGTCTGCGAGCCCGAGGGCCTTGTTGAGGGCGGCAAAGGTGTTCGTCTGACCTTTCCCTTGCTTGACGACGACGTCCTCGATCCACTGGGGCGTCAGCTTCGCCAGGAACTTGATGGCCTGATTCTTGTTTCCCTGGGTTGCTCGGGTCAGGTGCTTCTTCCAGCTGATCACGTCGTTGTGGAAGAGGAAGATGTTGAATTTCGTGTACGACGGAAGGTTGGCCACCGTCGTGATCAATTCCTCGCGGGCCAAGTCGATCTTGGTTTCGTACTGGCCGTAGCGCTCCCGGAAGGCCTCGATGGCCTTGGGGTCGCCGCCCTCGAGGCTCAGCTTGTCCTGCATGCTTCCGGAGACGTCGAGGATGAAGAGCATGCGGCGCGACTTGGACTGAATGCCCTGAAACGGAGTCGTTCCCTTCTTGGGTATGCCATAGCGAGCGAGATCCTTGGCCAGCTTCGCCTTGCGTTTGGCAATCTCCTCCGGCGTAGGGACTTTGAATCCACCCTTGACGCGTTCCCACCAACGTCGCCAGAGCTCCGGTTTGGGGCCGTACGTCGTCTGAGTGATGTCGGCCAGAGCATCGCGGATGTCGGTGATGAGCCGGCCTTTTTCTCGCTCCATGGCTTCGATGAGGGGCTCGATGACCCGTTTCTCTCGTGATTTGCGAAGAGCCTGGACCGCGACCGCTCGAACGCGCCAGTCCTTGTCCTTCTCCAGGAGCCGGATCGCCAAGCCGATCAGATCGTCGTAGCCCAGGCGAGTGAGAGCGTCGAGGACGGTCAGGCGCACCTGCGCATCTCGGTCCTCGAGGTGGTGAAGAAGGGCCTTGGTGATCTTCCCGTCCTCGTCGGAGAAGTCGCCCAACAGGTCGAGGGCGAGCAACCGAACCGGGTAACTCTTCGACGTCGCCAGCTTGAGAACGGCGTCCTTGGCGACGGGAGGGCGGGTGGTCTTGAAGGCCTTGAGGATGGCGATGCGAACGACATCCGATTTCGCTTTTCGTAGCTCCACGGTCAGCGCGTGAAGGGCCGGCTTCGTCGTTTGATTCGCCATGGCCGGGACGACCGCCTCACGGACGACCTGGGACTTGTCCTTCAGGCATGCGACGAGAATCGGGACCAAAGCCTTGTGCTTGAGAGTTCCCAGGTCATCGACTGCCGCTCGGCGGACGTGCTCGTTCGTGTTCCGATAGAGTTTCTCGAAGTCCACGAGAGCCTTGGCGAGCTTATCCTTGGGGGTTTGATCCTTCGGGGTCTGAGCGCCGAGGGGCGCAAGAAGGACGAGGAGAGAGAGAACCGTGAGTCTTATGCGCGCCATATCGAAATCCCAGAAATCCATGAACAGGGAAGGTCATCTTAAACCTCCGCCTCCATGGAGGCAAAACGTTCAGGAATCGAGGATCGCTCGGGCTTCGGGACGGCCGAGAAGCCCCGAGAGCTCGGAAAGCAGCTCCACGCCCGGGAATGTCTTCGGGGAGGCCTCCTTCCAGCGCTTCAAGATCTCGATGGCGCGATCTTCACGGCCCTGGTCGAGGGCGTGGAGCGTCTCCACCAGCCAGGGATCGCCGGAGCGAGGATTCATCCGGCGTGCGTCGCGCAGATGGATGCGGAGCATCCGAGGCTGATCACGCAGGTGGGCTTCCCAGGCGAACAGGACGCGATAGCGGGCGATGACCCGATTGCGGAGCGCGTCGTTGCGGGGCGCCTCGTCGCCGTGAGCCGACGCTTGGAGAGCCTCCATGACGGTCCTGAGCGCCTCCAGGGAGGCGGTGTCCCAGGGGACATGGCTGAGCCGCGCGAGGAGTTTGATCTTCCTCTCCGGGGCGGGCAGACCCTCGTGGGACGCGGCCTCGAAGGCGCCTTCTTCCGCGGCCTGGCTCAACGCATCCAAGTCCTTGCGGAATCGTCCCAGGGTGCCCGGTGTCTCGCCCCAGAACAGGGTGAACTCTCCCCACAGCGCCCGGCGATTCTCGCTCTCCCCGCGGGCGGAGATCCAGCGTTGGACGACGTCAACGGCTTCGTCGAGACGCCCCTGCCCTCCCCGTTGGCGAGCGAGGAGCTCCCAGGAGAGGTCGGTCTCGGGGGCCGCCGGATAAAGCAGCGTCTCTTCTTCGAGATCGGAGATGGCCCGATCCACGAGACCGGCTTCGATCTCGAGAAGAGCTAGCATCGGTCGGACGAGAGGGGCGGCCGTGTTCACGTCGAGGGCCCGCCGAAGAGCATCGATGCATTCGGGCGCACGGCCGGCGACGCGTTCGAGCTCCGCCGCCAGACGGAGGCCCGGAATGTCGGTGGGATGCCGGCGGAGCACAGACGCCATGCTTGCCCTCAACGCGTCGAGTTGAGGGAAAGCTCTCAAGACGTTCAAGAGCCGGCTGTCGGTGGCCGTTTCCGAGCCGCCGGTGCGGAGTGCGAGCTCCCAAGTCTTGACCTCTTGAGAGAGGTTGAGCAACGCTCGGTGGAGACGGTGGCGAAACGGTGTTGCGAGAAGGGGAGAATCGGAGGTTTGCAGAGTCCGATGGGCGGTGTCGCCCAGGCGGGCGAGAAGATCGACACGGCCCGGGTCCGTAGCGGGCATGGCCACGAGTTCTGCTTTCAGCCTCTCCATCTGCCGGCTCGCCTGAACGGCCGCCTGATCGCGTTCGAGCTCCAAGGGAGGCCACACGACGGCGAGGAGGGCAGCGACCGCAACCGAGGCCTTCGCAGTGCGCAGGCTCAGACCCGAAGTCGGCGCTTCTCGGTCTTCGCGGAGGACGAGGCCGAACAGGACCGCGAGTGGAAGAATGTTCGTGGCGTGGAGTGCGACGCCCCAGGTCAGGACGAGGGGCGTGGCGGCCGCCATCATGGCCCACCCCGCCGCCGCCATGTTTTTCTCCTCGGGCTCAAGCGATCGACCGCGTCGCCTGAGTGTGATGGCAGCCAGGAGTACGAGGACGAGGAACGCCGCAAGACCGAGCCCGCCGCTCTCGACGAGCAGGCGAAGAATCTCGTCATGAGGATCGCTGGGCACGCTGTGCAGCCCGGAAAGGCTCCATTCGAGCGGGCGGCGGACAGAATAGTCCACGTCGGGGAAACGGCCTCCTCCGAGCCCCACGACGGGGGAGGTGCGAAGAAGAGTCGCCGCATCCTTCGCGAGTTCGATGCGCACGCGATTCGTCGGATGGTCCGGGTCGACCATGCTGGCCACGCGACGACACCAACCCGGCGCTTCCGGCGCGACGCGGCCGACGACTCCAGCTCCGACGAGGAGGACGGTAAGGGTCGCCATTCCAAGAACGACGATGCGCCCGGACTGCGTACCCCGCCGCCGTCCCAGGGTGACGAGCGATGCGGCGGCGAGTGCCGCCAGCCCCAGCCACGCCGATCGGGCGTCGCTTCGGAGGATCAAAGCAAGGGCGGGGATGACACCCCAGGCCACGAAGAGGAGTCGGGCAGGGGAGACACGCCGGAGGATCACGAAAGCGAAAGGCAGGCTCAGCAGGGCCAATTGCCCCACGAGCGCCGTATTCCCGAGTCCCGCGGTCAATTCCCCGCGAAAGGGCGTGCCGAGGGGCTCGAGCCCCCGTTCGAGGAGCCACTGATGAACGAGCACCAGCATCGGGGCCATGAGTCCCGCTCCGGCGATGAGGTCCGTGGCGCGGGCCGAGATGGGTCGTCCCAGCAAGACCCAGAGAATGAGGAGCCCTGCCGCCTGGTGCGCCCCCTCCCGCAGCGAGGCGATAGCCGGAAAAACCGCCCCGTTTGTGAACGCCCCGAGGAGGGAGGCGGCGAACACCGTCGCCCAGACGATGGCGGCCGTGGATGCCAATCGGCACGGGGGTCTGTGTTCTCGCCGGGCCGACTGCACGGCTGCCAGCAGGACGGAGCCCACCATGAAGACGCCCCACTTCGGAAGATCCAGGGAAGAGAAGACCTGGCCGCCCACGACGGGCACCGAGAGAAGAAGGAGTGCTATGAATCCCGGCACGGAAAAGGGCCCTCGTCAGTGGACGCTGGAGTCTATGAGGACGCGTGTTTCCTCATAAATCTTCGTGCCTTCGTGAGACACCACTATGCGAACAGGGCTTCGACGAACGCGTCCGCGTCGAATTCCTCGATATCTTCCGCGCTCTCGCCGATTCCGATGAATTTCACCGGCACGTCGACTTGGTGGCGGATACCGATCACAGCGCCTCCCTTGGCCGTTCCGTCCAGTTTCGTCAGAAAAAGGCCGGTCAGTTCGAGGGATTTCCCGAACTCTTGAGCCTGCGCGATGGCGTTCTGGCCGTTGTTCGCGTCCAGGATCAACAGGGTCTCATGGGGGGCGCCCTCAATCTTCTTTCCGATCACTCTGCGGATTTTCTCCAGCTCCTGCATGAGATTCTTCTGTGTGTGGAGGCGTCCGGCCGTGTCCACGATGAGAACGTCCACGCCCCGCGCACGGGCCGCGTCGCAGGCGTCGAAGGCGACGGAGGCAGGGTCGGCGCCCTGTTGCTTCTTCACGATGTCCGCACCCAGGCGATCCGCCCAAATCGTCAGCTGTTCGACGGCGGCCGCCCGAAACGTGTCGGCGGCGGCGAGAAGGACCTTCTTGTCGCGGTCACGGAAGTACTTGCAGAGTTTGGCGATCGACGTGGTCTTTCCGCTGCCGTTGACTCCGGCGACGAGGATGACCAGCGGAGGCTGCTGAGGCGTGACGAGGGAGGTCTTATCCGACGACATCACCCCTTTGAGGATGCTCTTCAGGTGCTCGAAGCATTCGTCCGTCGTCTTGATCGTCCGGTCCTTGTAGGCCTGACGCACCTGCTCCATCACCACCTGGACCGTCCGTGGGCCGATGTCGGCGGTATAGAGGTAGTTCTCCATCTCGTCGATGAGCTCGTCGTCCAGGTCTCGGCCGAAGGGCAGGATGGCCTTCAGTCCGCCGAGGACTTTCTTCTTCGTCTTAGCGAGGCCGGCCTTGAGTTTAGCGGTGAACTTCTTGAACACCTGGGGAGACTCCTTTCTGTCGCGAATGCGTAGCTTGGATCTCAGGAGGAGGGGGGGTCGGATTGGCGATCCTTCACCGAATCGAGCACACCGTTGACGAATGCCCCTGACGACTCGGTGCTGTAGGTCTTGGCCAACTCCACGATTTCGTTGATCGTCACGTTGGCGGGGATGTCCGGGGCGTGGAGGATCTCCCAGGCTCCGATGAGCAAAAGGTTGCGGTCCACCATCGGCATGCGGGCGCAGCGCCAATTGCGCGTGGCGGCTTCGATGACCTGAATGAGCTCCGTGCGGTGTTCGAGAGCACCTCGGACGATGCGATCCGCGAACTCACGGACGTCGGGAGCCGCCTTTTGCTCGTAGGCGAACTCGTCAAAGCCCTCGTCGGTCCAATCCCCGGACGAATCCTGGCTGAAGAGGTACTGCATGGCGAGGACGCGACCCTGGCTCCGGCGCTTCATGAGGAGGGGGCTCCATCGAGGGATTCCTGGAGGCGCACCAATTCGATGGCGGCGTCCATGACCTCCACACCCTTGTTGGTCTTCTTGCCGCCGGCCCGAGCCAGCGCCTGCTCTCGGTCTTCGACGGTCAGAACTCCGAATAAAAAGGGCTTGCGGGACTGGAGTCCGGCCTCAAGGGTCCCCACGGTGACCCCGTGGGAGACAAAGTCGAAATGGGATGTCTCTCCCCGGATGACGCAGCCCAATCCGACGACGGCGTCCACGTCGTCCCGTTCCAACAGGCGGGCTCCGATCAGGGGGATCTCGAAGGCGCCTGGAACCCAGGCCACGATGACGTCGTCCTCGGCGACACCTCGGGAGCGGGCGGTCTCGATCGCCCCCTCGAGGAGTTTCTCGGTGATGGGGGCGTTGAAGCGGGCCACGACAACGGCGATTCGTAGGCCCTTGCCGTCGTGATGTCCCTCGAAGATGCGTGCCATGGTGCGTTCGCCTCAAAGATCAGGGGCGAATCCTATCACCGGCGCCCAAGGGGACCAAAGCGATCCCAAGGGTGGGCACGCCCCCCGCGTTCGCTTTTCCGCGGAGGGCGCTGCGGTCCCCTGTGCTCAGAGGAACTGAATCTCGTGGCCGTCCGTGATGGCGAAGAATCCGTTGGTCGCCGCGGAGTCCGTCACAAGGGCCTGCATGATGAAGCTCATGCCGGAAAGGGCGGGAGGGATCACGAAGACGTGCAGGTTCCCGCCGGGGAGGAGGACCTCCTGGAAGCCGAGGGGCGACGGAGTGTTACCCACGATGATGGGAAAGAGGTTCGGGCTCGTCGGGTTGAAATGGACCGCGTCAAACGGCGCGGCTGGCCCCACTGGCGGCGATCCGGTGGTGAAGAGCTCGCCCACCAGGATGGGAGGCATGAAGTCGTAGGTGCCGTTCTGGGACACCATGAGGACGTTCAGGATGTCACCGGGCGCCACCTGCTTGACGTCGAAGGTCACTCCACCGGAGGGAAGAGCACCCATGCCCACGCTGGTGAACAGATCGAGATCCTCCCCGCTTCCGGGGTAGTTCAGCTGGCTTCCCGTGACGATCCAGTCCATGTCGAGGATCACGTGGACGGTGGTGAACGTCGGGTTGATGGCCGGGTAGGTCGTTGGCGCGGTGATACCGCAGGCCACCGACGTGAAATAGCTGGGGGCCGTCTCGCCCAGGTTGTTGGCGCCGATGAAAAAGATGCCGCCCTGAGCCGAACTGTCCGCCGCGTGGATCTCCACCACGATGGTGTCGGTGGCGATGAACGAGGGTTGGCTGGTGAGGGGCACCGAGATGACCTGATTGGCGGTGTCGTTCAGTGTGAAGGTTTGCGTATGGACGAGATTCAACGTGCCCGTGTTGATGGTCATCATCGTCGGGTCCGGATTCGGGTCCTGATAGATGTTGATGGTGATGGGCTGGGAGCCCGACCCCGCCGGGCCGATCGCCTGCTCCACCCCGAAGGTGACCTGTGTGATGTCCACGTTGAAAAAGACGTTCTCAGCGATGAGGTTGTAGCTGCGCCAGTAACTCCCGTCTCCGGTGCCCGTGAGGGCGCCTGCTGGATTCGTGAACGTGCATGCGATGCTCGTCCCCGTGATGACGTTCGTGCTGTCATTGGTTTGAGAGAGTGTTCCGTTCTGTGCCTGAAGCGTGGCCGCCAGGACGGCGGCTGCTGCGAGTGTCTTCCAAAGATTCGACATGAGATGATTCTCCTTCCAGTAAGAGGTGCGCGCACGGTCCGACCTCAACCTCCCCTCGAGGCCGGTCTCACTCTACGACCACGGGGATCGCGATCCCCAGAAAAAAGCGAATTTGCCAAGGCGAGGATCGCTGTGTTCCGCCGCGAGTTCCACCATCCGGATCGGACGACGGAAGGGGAGGTGCTGGCTTCAACGTTCCTGCACGTTCGGCACGGATCGCCGAGACCGGTCGCCCCGGGTCAACCAGGCGATGCTCCGGCGGGACAGACGACGCAGGTCATCCAAGAGTGTGTATCCGATCGGCACCACCAAGAGAGTGGCGAAGGTGGAGACGATGAGCCCACCGATGACGCCTCTCGAGAGAGCTTGGTAGGCCACGAATGACGTGCTGCGCTCCGCCAGGGCCATGGGCACAAGCCCCACCACCGTGGTCGCCGTCGTCATGAGGATCGGCCGGATTCGTGTTCGAGCGGCAAAGAGGAGGGCTTCGCGACGGGCGGTCCCGGACCTCACGAGGCTGTGCGCCGAATCCAGGAAAACGATGCCGTTGTTCACGACGATGCCGATCAGAACGATGGCGCCGATCATGCCCACGAAGTCGAGGGATGTCTTCGTGAGAGCGAGCATCCACCAGGCTCCCAAGAGAGCGAAGGGGATGGTGAGGAAAACGGCTTGGGGCAGAAGTACGGATTCGAAAAGAATGCCCATCAGGAGGAGGACGAGGACGATGGCGAGCAAGCCCGTGAACATGAGCTCCCGCTGTTCCTTCGCGAGGTCCGCGCTGCTCGTTTCCTTGAAGCTGTACCCGGGCGGCAGGGGATAGGCGTCTTGGAGCCGCCTGACCGCGGCGAGGGCATCGTCTCTCTGCCCGGCTTCGGGTTCGACCGTCAACTGACAGGAGAGCTGTCCATTGGTCTTCACGATGCTCCCGTATCCCCGGCGGAAGTAGATGTCGGCCAGATTGGACAGGGGGAGTATCGTTCCAGTCCGCGAGAAGATGCCCAACCCCTGGAGGTCGGCGGCGGACGCTTCGGACGATTCCTCGTACTCGATGACCATCTGCATCTTTCGGTCGCCGATGTGCAGATCGGGGAGTCTTTGGCCACGAATCCCGAATTGGATCGTCCCCATCAGGACGCGGGGGTCCACGCCAAGCCTCTGCATGCGCTCTCGATCCGGTGCGACGACGATCTCCTCGTTCGTTCTCCCGATGCCACCTTTGACGGAGACGACGCCTTTCGCATCGCTGAGGGTTTCCTTGAGGTCGTCGGCGATCTCCGCCAATCGATCGATGTCCTTGCCGTAGACCCGAAGCTGGATCGTGGATTTCTCCTCGTTCTGTCGTTCCACGCCTACGCGAATCTTCGCTCCCGGAATCTTGGGTAGCTGCTTCTTGAGAGTGCGGATGAACTCCTTTGTACGTGCGACGTCATGGTGATCGACGCTCATGATGATCGCTCCGCCGTTGTGGCGGAACCAGAGGTAGTAAAACGAGATGCCCCACTCGGGTTTCATCTCGTCGACGACTTTCTGGATCTCGCGGAATACGTCGTTGGCGCTCTTGAGCGTGTAGTTGGCTTCGAGCTCCACGTCGAGACGGATGAACCCCGAAGCCTCCTCCGAGAACGGATTCAGCTCGATACGGTCCTTCGACGCGTACTGAAGCGCGGAGCAGACGAGGAGGACGACGGCCAGGGAGTGGAATCGGTGGTCGAGCGCGAAATTGAGAACCCGCCCGTGCCACCTGGTCAGTGCGTCCAACTGCCGACCGAGGAACGTGGAGACTCCGTGGAAGGGGAAGAACGGCACGAAAAGGAGAGCTCGGAGCCGGCTCATGGGCTCCACCCCGGGATGCTGCTTCCCCGCGATCGCGTCACGGGCGCGGTCGAGCAACGAGTGTTCCGTGGCGCTTCCGCCTCTGCGGTAGAGCACGATCGTGCCCAGGGGAATGAAGGCGAGCGCGACCACGAGCGACGCGAGGACGGAATAGCATACCGGAAGGCCGATCGCCTTCGTGAAGAGCGCCGCGTCCGCAGAAGCATTCATGAAGATGAGCGGGACAAAGGCGGCCACCGTCGTCAAGGTGGCGAGCGTGACCGCGAGTGCGACCTCCGCCGTTCCCTCGAGGGCCGCTTGGTGCGCCGGCATGTCGTCCTGCAGGCGTCGGTAGATCGATTCCACCACGACGATCGAGTTGTCCACGAGCATGCCGACGGCGATCGTGATGCCCATCATGCTGAGGATGTTCAGCGTTCCGCCGTCAAAGTAGATCCACGCCAGCGCCATGATGAGAGACAGAGGAATCGCCAGCGTGATGATCAGGGTCATCCGGACCCTGCGAAGGAAGAGGAAGAGCGGCAGAATCGCCAGGAGCCCCCCCAGGAGGGCCGAGCGAATGAGGCTGGAGAGAGACGTCTCGATGACGTGGCCGAAGTCTCGTTCCACGGGGCGAAACCAGGACCAGCCCTCCTCGATGAGGCGCGGGTCCTTCGTGATCTTCTCGTCGAGTTTCTTCCGCAGCCTTCGGCAGACCTCCACCGTGTTGGCGCTGCTCTCCTTGTTGACCTGCAGCCAGATGGACTGCTTCCCGTTGAGGCGGAAGATGAAATCTCTAAGCGCCGGGCGCGTCGTCACTTCCGCGACTTCGCTGAGGGGCAACCCCGGCCGAATGGGCCAGTCTCGGATTTCGTCGAGGTCACGGAATCGCCCGAGGGATCTCAGATAGAAGAAGCGTCCGCCCTGCTCGATCTTGCCTCCGACGGCGTCCTTGTTGTCCGCCGCGATGGCTTGCGCGATCTGGAAGAGCGAAACGCCTGAAGCGCGAGCTTTCTCCCGATTCACGAAGATCCGCACCGTGTCTTCGACCACGCCCATGGCGCGCACGCGCGCCACCCCGTCGACGGCTTCGATCTCCTTGATGACCTTCTCGTCCACGAGGAAGGATGTGTCCTCCTTCCATTCGTCGAGGAGAATGCCGAACTGCAGAATCGGAAGATCGGAGTCGAGGTTGAAACGGAACGTGAAGTATTCCTGGACCTCATCCGGCCAGGAAAGTTTCGCGACCTCCATCAGATCTCGAACTTGAGCGAAGGCCTCGTCCGCGTCGACGCCCTTGGCAAACGTGATGTTGATCCTCGCGTTGTCCTTCGAGGACGTCGATTGGATTTGCTCCAGCCCGGGGATCTGCCGCAGAACTTCCTCGGTCGGCTTCGTGACCTGTTCTTCGACCTCGACGGGATTCGCGTCGGGAACGGGGATGTTGACGCTGACGTTGGGTGAGACGAAACCCGAGGGAAGTAACTCGAGAGGCACTCCGGTGGCCGCGATCACCCCCACGAGCATCGTGGCGACGAGCAGCATGAGGATCGTCACCGGTCTGTGGAGCGTAAAGCGGACGAGCCTGCGAATCCGATCGTCGGGCATCACCTGCCTCCTCTCGGGCCGGTGAGGAGCCGGTCCAGGCCCTGGTGCGCCAGGGAGTAGATCACGGGAATGATGACCAGAGTCAGGACGGTCGACGTCGCCAATCCCGCGATCACGGTGAGAGCCATCGGAACCCGAATCTCCGCCCCTTCCCCCTGGGAGAGGGCCATGGGAAGGAGGCCCAGAATCGTCGTGGCCGTCGTCATCATGATCGGTCTTAGCCGCAGCATGCCTCCGCGACGAATCGCTTCGGTTCGACTCAGGCCCTCCCGGTGGAGTCGATTGATGCAGTCGATGAGGACGATTGCGTTGTTGACGACGATGCCGGCCAGCATGATGCCGCCGATGAAGACGACCACGCTCGCCGGAGTGTGCGTCCATGCGAGAGCGAAGACGGCGCCCACGCCCGCGAAGACGCTCGAAACCATGATGACGAGAGGATCGAGCAGGGACTCGAATTGGCTCGCCATGACGATGTAGACCAGAACCAGGGCCAGCCCCAACGCGAAGATGAGCGCCGAACTCGATCGCTCGGCCTCCTCCGATTGGCCCGCCGTCTTGACGACGATCCCCTCGAAAGCGAGGGGGTCCGATCTTCGGAGGGCCTCCACGTCGGAATGGATGCGTCGCGTCGCCTCCTCGAGATCGACTCCCCGCGGCTTGGCCGTCAAGACTTGGGCCCTCTGTCCGCCTATGTGCCTGATTTCGGAAGGTCCCCGGCCTTGATGGATCTCGGCGACCTGCTCGAGCCGCACGGGTTGGGACGGGTCGCCGCTGATGTTCAAGTGACGAAGCACGTCGACGCTGCGGAGAGACTCGTCGGGGATTTTCACCAGCACGTCGATCTTGCGCGCCTCATCGGGGACCGAGAAACGGGTCGGGACGGTGCCTTTGATCTTGTCGCGGAGGACGCCCGATGCCTGAGCGAGCGTGACTCCGTGCTCGGCCAAGAGCACGCGGTCGTACCGCACGACGAACTCAGGTGAACCCTGCTGAAGCGAACTCTGGATGTCTTCCAGATATCCGGACGCCTCCAGCGTCTCGCTGATGCGCGTCGTGAGGCGACTGACACGGGCAAGGTCGTCGCCCAGAACTTGGATCTCGAGGGGGGTCGAGAAACTGAAGAGTCTGGGGGAGGTGAAGGCGACGTCACCCACTTCCGCCATGGACGCGAATTCTTTGCGAACGACGTCCTCGACCTGCTTCTCGGCCTCGGCCATGTTCGGCCCGACGGGCAAGGTAAGGAAGATTCGGGCGGTGTGGGGGCCTTCTCCGGCGGGTGCCACTTCGTCTCGGGCGATTCCCACGCTGCTGGCATAGCCGACGAGATTCAGGCGTCCCGCGTCTCGAGCTTGTCGGATGCGCTCTTCCATTCTGGCGGTGATGGCCGCGGTGTTCTCGAGGCTGGTCCCCACGGGCTGGGGGGCGTGCACGATGATCTCGCCGGAATGCATCTCGGGAATCAGCTCGACACCGATCGAGTCCTTCTCCATCCATGCCATCCAAGCCAGGGCGACGCTGAGGACCACGACCAGAAGGCGCATGCGAAGTGCCGCCGTGATCACGGCTCCGTAGGAGCGTTCGGTGAATCGGAAGAACGCATCGAATACACGCCCGATAGGGAGCAACAGCCCCCGGATCAGCCTGAAAAGGAGGATCGACGGGGCGACCACGAGCCCGAGCACGAGGACAGCGACCGTCCACACAATCCTTCCGGAGAACTCGAGTAAAGCCATGAGGATCTGCAGGGGGATCACGGCCACGGTCCCCGCGAGCCCGATCAAGACGGGCTTCGAGCGACGCCAGGCGAGGAGACCCTTGAAGGACTTCACGGCCGCCCAGTCAGTCCAGCAGCTTCGCAGGGTTCCTGCAAACGATCGCTTTTCCGTACCGCTGCCGGCGAGACTGAAACCGCGACAGGAGATGGCGGGGATGAAGAAGATCGCGACGGCAAGCGAGGCCAAGAGGGAGAAAACCACGGTGAGGGATTGGTCCCGGAAGATCTCGCCAGCCACGCCCTCCACGAAGACGATGGGGAAGAACACGGCCACCGTCGTGAGGACCGACGCGACCACCGCAGCCGCCACCTGCCGCGTTCCGTTGACCGCGGCCGCTTCGAGCCCAGCCCCGTCTCTCCGGACCCGGTCGATGGATTCCAAAACGACGATGGATGCGTCGACGAGCATGCCGATTCCCAGGGCGAGTCCGCCCAGCGACATGACGTTGAGGCTCACGTCGAACTGCATCATGGGCCCGAACGTGGCGATCACGGACACGGGAATGGCCACCGCGATGATCAAGGTCGACCGGAGATTCCGAAGGAAGAGTAGAAGAATGAGAATGGCGAAGAACGCGCCCTGGATGCCGGTGTTCTTTACCTCGTCCAGGGACTTCTCGATGAACGTGCTTTGATCGGACAGGACGCGGAGCGCCATTCCCGGGGGAAGGGTGGAGACGAGTCGGCGGACGACCTTCTCCTCCTTCTTCCGACCACCGCCCCGAGAGGACGAGGACCCCGAGGGAGACGTCTTCGGCTCGCGAGAGGGGTCGTACTCCCCTCGCACCAACGTCGTGCGCCAATTCGGTCCGAAGAGCGCGGACTTCACGGCCTGGGCCACCGCGATGATGTTGGCCGAGTCTTCCTTGAAGATCGCAATCTCGACGCTGGGGCGGCCGTTGATGCGCGTGACGACGTCCGGTTCCTTGGCGCCTCGGTACACGCGAGCGAGGTCGCCCAGGCGGATCAAGCGGTCGCCGACGGTGGCGACGATGAGCTGACGAATCTCGTCGACGGTGCGGAATTCGTTGAGTGTTCGGACGAGGTATTCGGTGTCGCCCTCGCGGAGGATGCCGCTGGCGAGATTGACGTTCTCCTCCTGAAGACGGGTCTTGATCGTCTCCAGCGCGACCTGGGAGCGCATGAGGGCGTTCTCGTCCAGATCGATGCGGATCTCGGATTCGAAGCCGCCTCGGACCTTCACGGCCGCCACGCCCGCGATGCTCTCCAGCTCCTTTTTGAGTCGTTCTTCTCCCTGGAAGCGCAGACGCACCAAGTCGGCGTCGCCGTACAGGCCGATGCGCATCACGGGATCGAGGCTCGGATCGTACTTCAGCAGCAAGGGCTTCGAGATGTCCCTCGGGAGAAAAGGGCGGACCTGGTCGACCTTCTCGCGGACGTCCTGGGCCGCGAAATTCATGTTCGTGTCCCACTCGAATTCCAGGACGATGTCGGAGACGCCCGCGCGGGAAACGGATCGGAAGCCCTGGAGGTGACCTATGACCGAGAGATTGTCCTCGAGGGGCTTCGTGACCAACTCTTCGACCTCGGAAGGGGCGGCCCCTTCGAACTGCGTCCTCACCGTCAGCGTGGGGTAGCTGATGCGGGGGAGAAGGGTCATGGGGAGTTTTTGGAAGGAAACGAGCCCAAAGACGGCGACGGCGAGCACGATCATCGTGACGGCGACGGGGCGCTCCACGGCCAGATCGATGAGACCGGGTTGGTCGTTCCTTTGACGATCAACCACCGGACTTGGCACTCTTCATCTTGTCGTCCGCTCCCGAGGCTTTGGGAGCGGGTGCCGACTCCTTGTCCTCGAGAACCACGGGGGCGCCCTCGAAGAGGCGATCCAAGCCCACCACGACGATCTGGGAGGCATCATCGATCCGCAGAGGCGAACCTTCCACCGCGCGGACCTCCACCATGTCTTTGTTCTCGAGTCCTCTTTCGATGGGGACGCGATGGACGATCGTGTCCTCTCCTTCTCGGGTCACGACGAAGAGGAAGGGTTGATCCCTTTCGAAGACCAGGGCCTTTTTGGGGACCAGGAGAGCGCGATCTCGCTGTTCCGTGACGATGTCGCCCGAGACGAACATGCCGGGCCGAAGCGGAGGGTCCGAGGGCGCCAAGCGGATGCGCAGGCCAATGGACCCATTCTGGGGGTCCACTTCCGGAGAGATGTGTTCGACGTGGCCGTGAAAGACCTTGTCCGGCCAGGTCGTGGTGCGGAGGAGCGCTTTCAGGCCCACGGTGACCTGTCGGAGCTGGCGTTCGGGAATGGTCGGGCGCACCACGAGCGAATCGAGGTCCGCGATCGTGAAAGCGGTTTGGTTGGGGACGGCCTTTTGTCCCACGTGGAGCATGCGGCGGGTCACCGTGCCCGAGATCGTGGCGGTCAGATCCGCCCAGGAACATTCCAAGGCCGCGCGCGCGAGCTCATTTTTCTTGTCGTCGACGGCCTGCTTGCTACGGGCGAGTTCCTGTTCTGCTTTCTTGCGGGCGAGGATCAACTCCGCGCGGCGGGCGGCGACGAGGTCGTAGGCGTGCTGAGCCATCTCCAAGTCCTGGTCGGCGATGGCGCCCTTGGCGTGCTGATCCTTGGCGC
>DRQF01000196.1 GCA_011369445.1 Planctomycetota bacterium
CCTCGGGTCCACAGTCCGGGGATGGGTCCAGTGGTCACCAAACAAGGCCCCGGCACATTCGAGATCGTGGATCTCGGGGACGAACCCTGTATCGCCACCGTCTACGGGCCAGGGGACGCGAAGCGCAGGATCACCATTCGCCCCGACGTCGACACGCTGAAAACGGTTCGCTTCGACTGACGAACGACTGCCTTCAATCGACGACGCCCGGGATACCATGAGAGCCGTGGCATCATGTTGCCAGGAGCCTTGGTCGGTCTCGGGGGCTTGCCCCTACATCACGAGGGTCAGGGCCCGCGAGAGTTCGAATCCTCGGAAGCTGAGGGGATTGAACACCATCCACTGGAAGTGCAGCGCCAGGCCCGCCAAACCCGGATCGGTGGGTGCGATCAACGGGAGTTGGGCAGAACCGTTCGCATAGGTCAGCCAGAACTGAATCAACTGTACCTCCTCGAAGGAGACGAAGACCTTGGCATCGGGCAGCACTTGAATCTCGTCGCGTCCCGTCGAGATCATCAGGTAGCAGAAGCTGGAAGGCGGCGCCCCCTCGAGAGTGGCGAAGAAGAGCCCTCCTCCGATCTCCGGTGCGCCCGCACCGCCAAGCCCCGGGATCAGGTCATAGCCCTGCGCATTCGCCGTCGCTTCGCCGTAGACGAATGATCCCTGCACTTTCCACAATTGGACGAAGTCATTGACGACCGTCGACGTCACGCTTCCCGACCGGGTCCCCATGGCGAGCGTGGGATTGAGCACGCAAACCTCGTTCTCGAAGGACTGGCTGACGTTCGCGAGGGTGTGGAAGGACGCCTGGGAACTCCCCAGACTCCCCGCCTGAATCGCCGTTCCGTCGCCGAGAAACACCAACGCCCTTGTACCGGAGAAAGGGGTTATCCGGAGAACGGGTTGGAAGAAGGAGAACGACGTTGCTTGCCTGGCACCCGTCCCGTCAGGCGCGACGACCGCAAAGCCATCATCGGAACTAAAGGTCTTGTCCGCCCCGATGTGCCCCACCATCGCGGTCTGCCCCATTCCCTCCACGTCCACGAGAAAACCACCGCTGCCGAGGAGAGCCCCCGTCCCCAGTGCCCCGCCCACGGGGACGACCTCGGGCTGTGCACTGTTGGGGAGGAATGGGTTGGGTGCGAAGAAAAGACCATCGTCGGGACTGAAGAACTTTCGGTCGGCCCCGGGAGCCGGAAGCACGAGGGTTCCGTCATCCAGAACGACCACGTCCTGGGGACCGTAGAGGAAGTTCCAGAGGATCTGACCGAGCGTGTCCAGGCTGCGTTGCTGGGGAGCATTCCCGAAGAGGTCGTTGACGATCATGAGAAGGTCATCCGTGGTCCCGAGAGTTCCGTCCGGACCAGCGTTCGTATAGACCGCACGGTCGCCGCCCGCCCAACGGGGCCACCGAGCGCCGAATGCGGGCCGATCGATGCTCCTCCCCAAAGCGAACCTGTTGAACACCACATTTCCGCTCACCGCATCGATGCGAAGCGTTCCGATCTCGTCATCCGCCGTCCCGAGAAGGTGGTCGGCTCCCGTCAAGGTGAAACCGAACCGACCCTCCCCCATGGAGAAGATGTTCGACTCGATCCCCGTGGGCGCACCCAGCGAAACGGTCTCGATGTAGGGGTGTCCGCGAAGATCGCGGAGAACGACGATGTTGTCGTTCCCGTTGTTGAAGAACTTGTCGCCTCCCAGGTCCACCCAGGCCACGTCGTTAGGGGAAAGCACAAGGAGATCCTGCTGACCAGGGAAGAAGGTTCCCGTTCCCACCGTGATCTGCTGCACCTGAGCCGCACCGGGGAAATCCAGTCCGTCGACCAGCAACATCTCGTCGTCCGCCGTGCCATACTCGTCGTCGGGACCGGGCGCGGGGGAGACAAAGCTCTTGTCGTCCAGGCGGTAAACCCGCGGGAAAACCCGCAAGGCACTCCCGCCATACTGGGGTATGACGAGGGTGGATTGTTGCCACAGTCCGAGGGCATGGTGGATGACGACGAAGGCCGCCGTGGGAGTCTGAAGATCGGGGGTCGCGGACGGACTGACAATCACACCGGTGGTGTCGTTGATGCGCACCACGGGCGACTTCGGCGTGACTCCGTTGAAACCTAGTCCTGTCCCTGCCGCAAACTCGTAGGCCACCTGGCCCTGCACCAACCCCGCAAATAGAACGCCGACCGCCACGGTCGCCCAACCACGCCTGAATCCACCTCTTGACGCCATAAGTATCCTCCCTGAGGCCCATGGGCCTACCAGAGGACCTTTCCGGGGGCAGGGAAGAAACTCACGGCTGCCAACCGCCGCGGGGTCTTCACCCATCAGGTACTCGACACGTTGATTGCGACCCGAATAGGGTAGGTCGCTTCCTTTCTATCGGCCGAGAATGGGCTTGGACTGTAACCCTGGACAGCTTGGTCAGAGGACGCGCGAGGTCTCCGTCAGTTCGGAATGATGGTGCAGCCGTCGATGGAGGCGGCACTCACCGGAACACCGAACGTGGTGGTGTCGAAGAGCAACTCGTGGGTTCCGGACGTTGACGGACCGTAGAGGATCGGCGTGAAGCGCGCGATGGAACGGTTGTCTCCTGTCACCCCCGGGGCGGCGAAGGCCGCCGACGAGCCGTAGTGCATCCTGCCCGTGAAGTCGAAGTCGAGGAACTGCACGTCCTCGCCTGCATCTCCCAGTCCCACATCGCTTCCGTCAAAGCCCATGAACCAGGACCCGGAGGTCGCCGAGAAGAAACTCGTGGGCAAGAAAGCCAACGCATCCTCATCCTGCGCACCCGTCGTTCCTACGCCCGTCACAGTGGGGTTGCCCACCGTCGAGATGACGAGCACCGATCCGTCGAACGTCATATAGACGCCATCGATGGCGTCCTGCGCCGAATCCAGTTCGACATCGCTGCCGTCAAAGACGAAGACCATCGTCCCCGCGGTGTTGCTCCCCAAACTCGTGGGGGCGAAATAGATGAGATCGTTGTAGGTGAACTGATCGCCGTTCGGACCGAGGATCATGCCGGGCAGGTTGAAGGTCGGCGAGGAGATGCTGAACAGCACAGCGCCGTCCGAGAAGACGTGGAAACCGGCCACGTCCGTCCCTCCCAACCCGACGTCGCTCCCGTCCATGTGCATGGACCAGAGCCCCGTCGCCGTGTCGTACGCGACGATGTCCTCGTCGTTGACGACTCCCAAACCGGGGAGCGTCACATTTTCGTTGAAACTCAGGTACACGGTCTCACCGCCGGGAGGCGTGGTGACGTCGATGTAATCCGTCTTCACAATCACGTCCGACCCGTTAGGACCGGCCACGGACAGTGAAACCGTATAGAGACCTGGACTCGTGTAGACATGGCTGGGGTTCTGCACGTTCGAGAAAGCGCCGTCTCCGAACGTCCAAGTCCAACTCGTGATGTTTCCGGTCGAGGCATCCGTGAATGCGAAACTCGTCCCCAATGGGCCCGTCGTGGGGGTGGCCGTGAAGTCGGCGACGGGAGGCTGAGGTGCCGTCACCGTGATGAGGCCCGGCATGACGACGGAGTCGTTGCCGCCTGGACCGATGGCGACCAGGGTCACCGTGTACGTGCCCGGATTCACGTAGGTATGGGTGGGATTCACGTCGTTTGAAGTCGAGCCGTCGCCGAAGACCCAGGTTCGGGTGGTGATCGTCCCCGTGGACTGATCGGTGAAGTTGACCGTCAAAGGGGCCGTCCCCGACGTGGGCGTCGCGGTGAACGCGGCCGTCGGAGGCCCGATGGGCATCTGCACATCAATGAGCCCGTTCATAGCGAGCTGATCGGTGCCGCCGGGCCCCGTCACGACGAGGGTCACGTCATAGAGGCCTGGAGTGGTGTAGACGTGGGACGGACTCACATCGGTGGAAAAGGTTCCGTCGCCGAAGTTCCAGATGTACCCGGTCCCCGCGGTCGATGAGTTGGTGAAGTTCACGGTGAGGGGCGCGAAACCGCTGGTGGGGCTGGCGGAGAAACTTGCCGTGGGCGGGCCCGTGTTGCCGATCTGGAACGTCGCGGAGAGCCCACCGCCCGGCGACGGATTCTCCACCTGGATTCCAAGGGTCCCGTTGCCAGTGAGGCTGCCGGGCACGACCGCGGTGAGGGTCGTGGGGTTGACGAAGGTCGTCGTCACGGGCGTGCCGTCCACGAGAACTCGGCTGCCATCCACCCCCCCGCCGTTGAGCGTCCCGTCGTGGAAGCGCAGGCCAGTAACCGTCAGAGTCAAGGTCGCACCGAGCGTGTAGTTGACCGGTGACACCGCGGAGATCGTCGGCGGCAAGGGCGCACCGTACATGTTCGCCATTCCCTGGGCGTCCAGAATGCTCAGATGTTCCCGCTGACCGATCTGACTTTGGAAGGCTTGGTTCGGCGGCAGGACCGTGATCGTCGGCTGGCCGTTGCTGGAAAAAGCGAACTGGCCGTAGTGCATCACGGAATCGAAGTCATACGCGCCGACCGTACTGGCACCGGACACGAGGTTGAAATTCCCGACGGCTCCGGACGAAATGTTCGCCGTGTTGATCGTGACGAACGAGTTGCGGTCGGGACGCTGTTGTTCATGCAGCACGCCCAGGGCATGCCCGAGCTCGTGAGCGATGATGAAGCGAAACGACCAGTTGAACATGTTCAGGTTCTGTCCACCACCGATCATCCCCACGAACGAACTGTTGACGTTGCTGCTCTGCAGGTGGATGTAGTTGGCCTGCCCCGTCCGCGGAACGAAGTCGACGTTCGCCACGGCCTCCCATTCCGCCATGGCCGCCAAGGCGCGCGCCTGATTGGTGGCGCTCACATTGGCGTCGAACTCATAGGGGACGATCCCGTTCGTCCACAAAGTAGCATTGAACGTGGAGTCGCCAATCACCACGTCCTCGGGAAGCCAAGTGTCGTCAACGAGTATGTAACCTTCCGGAGTTTCCACGGACTGGGCGTTCATGATGGGGCTGAGGAACGCCAAAGCGGCACAGATGGCAAGAAGGGGCCTGAAGCGGGCGGACATGGCGGTCTCCGGAATA
>DRQF01000197.1 GCA_011369445.1 Planctomycetota bacterium
GTCGTACCAGGTGTCGCCCTGAATGTGAAAGTTGCCGAAGTCGGGGAGCGTCCCCAAACGGGGATCGCCCACGCTGCGAATCACGCCGGACAGCCACGAGCCGTCCGACGAATAGCCGCCGTGATTCTCGACGATGACGTTGAGGTCGAACGTGCCGCCCAGTTTGGCCAGCCTCGCTAGGCCATCCGCGGCCAATTTGGCCTGCTCCTCCCGTGTTCCCCGACTGCGGGCATTGACGCGGATGGAGTGACACCCGAGGTGCTTCGCGGCCACCAGCCATTTGCGATGGTTCTCGACGGCTTGCAGGCGCGCTTTTTCGTCCGGATCGCCGAGGGCGCCTTCTCCGTCCACCATGATGAGGACGCTTTCGACTCCCTCTCCCGCACAGCGCTTGCGAAGCTCCTCCAGGTAAGCCGGCGTGGTGCCCTTCTCCTTGTCGAAAAACGTACTCACGTATTCCACGGCGTCGATGCCGTGGGTTCGCGCCCGCTTGGGGAAATCGAGATGGTCCAGGTGAGGCTCTTGCTGCTTCCACAGGCACCGATGAAAGGACCATTCCGCAAGCGAGATTCGAAAAAGGGGCGCTCCCCGTTCGAAGGGAATCGAGCGGAGGACGAAGGGAGCGGCCACAGCCCATCGGATGAGTTCGCGTCTGTTCATGGCGTGGATTATACGCTCCCCGCGGATTCGTTCGTCCTGGAAACCTTGTAGAGTGCCGCCGTGAGCGGACGGGAATCGATTCTCAGGCTGAGGGCCATCTGGTTCTTCTATCTGGGCGGCTTCGGAGCCGTCTTTCCCTACATGTCCGTCTACCTGAAGGAGGTGAAGGGGTTGGGGGAGGGCGAAGTGGGGCTCGTCCTCTCGGCGCTCCCTCTGGCGAGCCTGGTCGCCCGCCCCATCTGGGGGACGGTCTCCGACGTGACGGGGCGGCGCTCTCACATCATCGCGGCCCTTTGCCTCGTGGCGGGGCTGCTTTTTTGGGTGTTCGGGCGGGCCGAGGGATTCCTTCCCCTCGTGGCGGGCATGTTGGGAGCGGCCTTCTTCGCAGGCGCGGTGGTGCCGCTCGTGACGGCGGCGTCGTTCGCCTCCCTGGGTGCGGCGTCGCAGGAACTCTTCGGTGGTGTTCGGCTGTGGGGGACGGTGGGTTTCCTCATCGGCATGGAACTCGTGGGAAGCGTACCTCGACTGAGCCCTCTTTCCGGAGAGCCGCTTCTCGGGACGGCCCCTTTTCTCTGGGTGGCGGCGGGGGGCGTCGTGATGGCGGGCATCGTCTCCCTGGGGCTGCCCGCCCGGGGAGATCTCGCCGTTCGGGCGAAGGCCAGGGAAGCCCGTGGCCTCCTGCGTTCGAAGAATGTGCTCCTCGTTCTCGGCGCGGCCTTCCTCATGCATCTCGCCATCCAGGGGCCGGTTCAGCATCTGGCGATTCTGCTCCGCGATCTCGGAGGCAACGTCGCCGACATTCGCAACACCTGGCGGGGAATGCTCCTCATCGAGATTCCTCTCGTGGGCTTCTCGGGCCGCCTCACCCAATGGCTGGGGGCCAGAGGCCTCGTGCGGCTCGGCCTGGCCGCGGAAGCCGTCCGCTGGAGCGTCACCGCCTGGGCTCCGGGTCTCCTTTCCGTGGAGATGATCCAGGGGCTTCACGGCGTGGGGATTGCCGGGATCTTCCTCGGCATGCCGCTCCTTTTGGAGAGTCGGGTGCCTGCCCACCTCCGCTCCTCGGCGCAGGCCTACCTCGCCACCGTGGGGACAGGCCTGGGGGCCGTCTTCTCCAACCAGATCTTCGGGGCTTTGTTGGAACGCGTCGGCCCCAGACCCCCTCTCTTCGCCTCCGCGGGGCTCTGCGCCTTTCTCGTCGTCCTCCTCTCCCGGCGATTTTCTCGCAGGGGATGACCCCGGGGGGGGCCTGGGTGAGAATGGGGGCAGGAGAAACGACATGCCAAGATCCATCCTCTGCGTCCTCATTCTCGCTCTCGGACTTCGAGCTCAGGATCAACCGCCCCAGCTCATCGTGGGGGCAAAGATCCTTGCTCCCTCCGGCACATCGTGGCTCGACGGACATGTCGTACTCATTCAGGGGCCCCGTATCGCGGCCGTGGGACCGGCGAAGGAGGTGGCCGTTCCCGCCGACGCCGTCATCTTGGAGGCCTCGGGGCTCTACCTCATTCCGGGCCTCATCGACCTGCACACCCATCTTCTGCTTCACCCCTACGACCAGGTCTCCTGGAACGATCAGGTGTTGCATGACTCTTTGGAGTTTCGCGTTCTTCGCGCCGCACCGGCGGCCAAGTCGACCCTGGAGGCGGGATTCACCTCGATTCGCGAGCTCGGAACCGAAGGCGCTGCTTTCGCGGACGTGGGTTTGCAAAGGGCGATCCGCCAGGGGGTGATTCCGGGGCCGCGCGTGTTCACGGCGACCCGCGCCATCGTGGCCACGGGCTGCTACGGTCCTGCCGGGTTCGACCCCCGCTGGCGGCTCCCCAAGGGGGCCGAGGAGGCGGACGGGGCGGACGGCGTCCGCCGGGCCGTGCGGCGGCAAATCGCGGCCGGAGCCGACTGGATCAAGCTGTACGGCGACTACCGGAGGCGTCCGGGCGATCCGTCCACGCCCACGTTCTCGCAGGCCGAGCTCGCCGCCGCCGTCGACGAGGCCAACAGCGCGGGCCTTCCCGTGGCGGTGCACGCCGTCACCGACGAGGCCATCCGCCGCGCGGTGCGAGCGGGCGTGCGCACCATCGAACACGGAACCGGGGCCTCGACCGCGACTCTGTTGGCCATGCGCGACGCGGGGGTCTATCTCGTTCCGACCCTGGCGGCGGGGGAGGCTCTCGCGCGTTACTCGGGATGGAAGCCGGGGGAGAAGGAGCCTGCCCGGTTGGTCGCGGGACGAGCACTCATCGAGAGAGCCCTCGCCGTCCATGCCGCGATTGCCTGCGGCAGCGACGCCGGAGTCTTCACCCATGGGGAGAATGCGCGGGAGCTGGAACTCCTCCGGGAGTACGGCCTCTCCGGTGCCGAGACGTTGGCAGCCGCCACCACCGTTGCCGCGCAGGTTCTGCGTCGCGACGACCTGGGAGTCCTTCGACCTCAGGCCCGCGCCGACATAGTCCTCGTGGCGGGCGATCCCCTGGACGACGTGAAGGCTTTCCGCCGTCCCGTGGCCGTCTGGAAGAACGGGCAGCTCGTCTTGGATCACCGGGGCGGAGCGACCGCCAAGGAAGCCGTCGCTTTCTGCAAGCAGTTCTTGGGCCACTATTCGGAAGGACGCTGGGATCGGGTGCGGTCGGCTTTTCAGCCGGGCGCGCTCATCGCGGCATCCTACGGGGACGGGCGTCAGGAGATCGTTCCCGCCGAGGATTTTCTGAAACGGGTCACGAAGGCGGTCGAGGAGAAGGGCCTTGCCATCAAGGAATGGATCTCCGCCGAACCCCGCGTCCTCGTCGATGGTGCGATCATCACTGTCTGGGCGCCCTTCACCGTCGTTGCCGGAGAGTCGACAGCCCAGGGGACGGACGTTTTTCAACTCATCCGGACGACGGAAGGCTTTCGCATCGTCGCTTTGACCTACACCAACCGCACGGTCCCCAAGGCGCGCTGAACCGCCCTTCGATCAGAAGAAGGCACGGCCCTCCTGGGCGCGCTGCACGAGGAAGTCGCCGATCTCCGGACGCATGAACGAATCGGGCGGCCGCTCCCCTCGGGAAAGCATCGCCCGCACCTCGGTGCCGCTGATTTGGACCCAATCCTCCGTGTGGGGACAGGTGTGCTCCGTCACGATGCTCTGGCACTTTTCGCACCAGCACGGCCCGTGGAGGCGCATGATCTCGATGCCCAGGTCGCCTTCCAGGGTGTCGAAGATCGCGTGCGCCGCGTACTTGTCGTAGTAGCCGCCGACGCCCGCGTGATCTCTCCCCACGATGAAGTGGGTGCAGCCGAAATTCTTCCGGATGATCGCGTGAAAAACGGCCTCCTTCGGCCCGGCGTAGCGCATGGCGGTGGTGAGGCCTGAGAGCATGACCCGATCGCGAACGAAGTAATTGTCGATGAGGATCTCGTAGCCGTCGAGGATGACCTCGGGGAGCATGTCGCCCTTCTTCTTCCACCCGATCAGAGGGTGGATGAGCAGCCCTTCCACGTGCTCGAGCCCGCACTTTTGCAGGTACTCGTGGGCGCGGTGGCCGAGGTTGCGCGTCTGGAAGCCCACGATGGTCTTCCAGCCTCGCTCGGCGATGGCCGCTCGCACGTCCGCTGGGGAGAGGTCGTAGGCCGCCGGAATGAGACTCTTGGCGGGCTGGAGGAACTCGATGTCGCCCGCGACGGCCATCTGGCCCCAGCCGTGGAGTTGCCCCACGCCCGGGTGCTCGCGATCCGTCGTGCCGAAGACGGAAGCGGCGAAGCTCTCCTTGTCGAGGGGGAAGATCTCCGTGACCTTGAGGATGGCCGACGGCTGGTCGTCGGAAGCACTCCAGATCGTCACCTCGCAGCCCACGCCGAACGTGTCCGTCGTCTCCTTGGGGGCGTGGCAGACGATGGGGATCGTCCACGTCGTGCCTTCCGACGTCCTCATGGTCTCGAGAACGCTTCGGACGTCCTCTTGTCCCATGAAGCCGGTGAGCGGACTGAAGGTGCCGTTCGCGATCTTTTCCACCTCGAGGATGAGATTGCGGTCGGCGACGATGCGGGGGAGGGAAAGGGCCTCCTCCAGACGTGCGGCGCGTTTGTCCTCGCTCACCGTTCGGTTCACGAGGACGCCGCCCATGGGGTCGTTCATGATTTGGAGGTCTCCTGGGGTGCCGCGACGGCGCGAGCCGAGCGAATGCGGGGATAGACCTCCTCGCGGGTGCGACTGAGGTCGGTCAGGTTGTCGTTGTCGGCCCAGGCGCGCCCTCGGGTCATCGTCGCGTGGATCGGGATGCCGGCCCTCGCCATGCGGTCGAACACATCGCTGAGGAAGAGCATCATCTCGCCCTCCCGCACGGTCTTCGAGAGCTCGTCGAAGAGAAGCGCGGACCCCTTCGGGGTGAGTTTCGCGAGACCGATGAACTCGCCCGTGGCCTCGGTCGATTCCAGTTCCTTCGTCGTGCGAACGACGAGACCGTTCTCGACAATGACCTTCTCGTCCTCGGCGTCGAGGTCGTGGCGTTGGTCCACCGCGAGGACGATGTCGCCGTCCGCGGCCATGACATCTTCGAGGATGCTGGACTCGAAGACGATGTCGCCGTAGAGGAGGATCAGATTGCGGTCGTGTCGACGGGCCAGCCACAGCGACGTCGACATATTCGTGGTCTGGAACCAGGGGTTGTAGACGAACTCGCCGCGGAAGCCCTCCGATTTCAGGTAGTGCTCGATCTGGTGGGCGTTGTGTCCGGTCACGATGGCGACGTCGGCGGTCGGCACCCCGGACAACATGAGGTTCTCGAGCTGGTGTTGAATGATCGTCGTGCCGCCCACGTCGAGCATGCACTTGTGCTTGTTCGTCGTGAGCGAACCGAAGCCCGTGGAGGGACCGGCGGCCAGAATCACCGCATCGTGGCTTCGCTCGCAGTGGTCCTCAACGCACTGGGCCACTCGCCGCATCGTGGCGATGCATTCTTCGGGGTAGTCGCCGATCGCCGTTTCCTCGGAGAGCATGAGGATGCTCGCGCCGTCCAAGACTGCGTTGGCGATGTCGGAGACCTCCGCCATGAAAGGCAAGGGCTTGGTGAGCATGGATGTCAGGAATTGGGAGGCCACGATCACGGGGACACCCAATTCGCGGGCTCGCTTGAGGACGCGCTTTTGGGTGAGGGGGACGAATTCCTTGCCGATCTCCGCCTCGAGGTCGCCGCGGTCGATCATGATCATGTCCGCATCCCCGAGGATCGCATCCATGTGCTCGACCGCTTCGGCCGTTTCCACCTTCGCGACGACCTGGATCTTCGTGTTGACGAGCTGGGCCCGGATTCGCCGGACGTGTTCGACCGACCGCACAAAAGAGAGACCGACGTAGTCGATCTCATTCTCGATGGCGATGTTCAAAAGGTCGATGTCGCGCTCGAAGTCGAAGGGGATCTCTCCGTGGATGCCACGGATGTTGATGCCCTTGCGGTTGGCGAGCGGGCCCCCGACGAGGACTTTCGTCTGGATGTCTTCTCCTTCGACGCCGGTCACCTCGAGTTGAATCGAACCGTCCGCCGCGGAGATTCGGTGTCCCGCGTGGACGCTCTTGTAGAGCGGGCGATAGGTGAGCATGTCCGGGCGGAGCACGAAGGTCTCGCCGGCCACCAGATGGACGGGTTCGAGGAAACCATCGGTCCGGATCTTGTTGCCGGGAAGGTCGAGGAGGATCGCCACCCCTTCGGGAAGGTCGTTCTTGAGCCGCCCAATGAACTCTTGAACGTCGTCCAGGCTACCGTGGGCACCATTGACTCGGGCGATGTTCATTCCCCCCTGATGGAGGCGAACGAGCCATTCCTTGTCGATGGTCTTGGGTCCGATCGTGCAGATGAATTGCGTCGGCATGAATTCAGCGACCTCTCATGATGGAAACGCGGGCGGCGCGACAACATTCTCCGAAACCGATGCGGCATGGGAAAGTGCCCTTCTACTCCATCGGCTACAAGGGGCGGAGAGCCAAAGCCTTGTCACTTCGTGGTTTCCAAGCCGCTCCCGTGCCGTTATGGTCCGGGCGAGACCGGAAAAACGAGGTTTTTCCTCGGAGGAGACCGCTTGAATCCGCGAACGGCCCCCGTTGCCCTGCCCTCATTCACACGCCTGCGATGGCCGGCCCTCCTGCTGGTGGGCGCGGCGCTCGTTCACCCCTGGGATGCTGTCCTCGCGGATCGTTTGAATCCGGACCGGGTCCACCCGTTTCTCGACGCCTGGGGGCTGTGGTGCGACCACTGGTCGACCCGCTTGATCCTCATGGTTTTTTTCCTCACGGGCTTCACTGTCTTCGTAGGCCGCCGGTGGAGAAGACTCAGGGGCGCTCTGGGCGCCTTCGGGCTGGCGTGGATGGCCGAGGAAGTCGTCGTGGGGTCCCTGAAGCGCCTGGTGGGTCGGCCGCGGCCCCTCCACCCCGATGCGCTCGGTGAGAGCATTCGGGCTCTCTACGACAAGGCGGATCTCAAGAGCTTTCCCTCCGGTCACACGGCCTTCGCGTTCGCGGCGGCGGTGGTCGTGGTCCTCGCGGCCCCGCGTCGCTGGGTCGCGTGGGCGGCGTTTCTCGGCGCTTCCGTCATCGGGCTTTCGCGTTGCTACGTCGGGGCGCACTACGCCAGCGACGTTCTCGCCGGAGCGGCGATCGGGTGGGCCGTGGGAGCCTTGGCGTGGAAGGCCGCGCCGATTCTCGAAGGGCCGCTCCACGGTTGGAATGCCCCCCGTCGGTTTTGGCCGGTCAGCGCCGTAATCCTCATGCTGACTTTGGGCTGGTTGTTCAAGCGCCCCGTCCGTTGGATCGACCCCTTCGCACCGGAGTCACCGCTTACGGGGGTACGTTTTCCGGAAAGCCTGACCGGGCTTCTCGCTGCGCCGGTCATGGGGCCCGCTCGCATGCTGTCGTCTTTGCCCGACGCCGGCGCCTTCGTGATCGATGGGGCCTGCTGGCTCGGCGTGGGGGTGTTGGTTCTTCTGGTTTTCGGCCGCAAGGCGGGCCGGTGGGCTGCCTTGGGCCTCACCGCCTGGGTCGCCGCGGCCGCGTTGTTGGCTTTCACGGGGCGCGTCGTCCAACCTCCGCCCCGGGCCGAGCAGGGGTGGATTCCCGTGGACCTCCAGATCCATATCGGCGACCCCGTGGACGGCCATGTCTCCCTCGAGGCGGGGGTGGAGCGGGCCGCGAGGCTCGGGTTCGGGCTCGTCCAACCGACCTGGCACAACGTCTGGGCTCGGGGAGTGGTCATCTCCAGGGACGGCCGGGGACACCCGGCATCCCTTTTCGGCATGGAGTGGAGCGACGGCCCTCCGTCGGCCTCGCCGCTGCATCTTCTCCTGTATCTGAACGCCGAGTCCCCGCCTCCGGTTCTCTCTGGCGAGGACTGGCGGGGAGTCATCCGACGGGTTCACGAGCTGGGCGGACTGGTCGTGCTGTCCCATGGTTGGAGAGGTGATGCCCGTCGGATGCCGTCCCTCGCCGACCTCGCCGCCGCGGGGCTGGATGGTGTCGAGGTGGCGGGAAGGAATCAGGAGTTTGACGAAGACGCCCTCGCTCGGCAAGCGGCGCTCAGGCGCTTTGCCCGGGACCACCATCTCTTGGCCCTCGCGAACAGCGACTTCCACGGGAAACGATCGCTCGTCTCCCAGTGGACATTCCTGGACCCGGGGGAGACCGCTGGGAAGGACGGGGAGGTGGATCAAGCGCTGTGGGAGGCCCTCACACGTCGCCGCGATCGCCTGCACCTCGTCGTTCGCGAGGGGCCCGCACCGCCCGCCGCGTGGCCCCGCTGGGCCCGGCCCGTCTGGGCTGCGTGGGCGGTTTTTCAGACGCCATCGCTTCCGGAGCGGGCGATCTGGGGCCTGGAACTCGTCGCGTTGGCGGGCGCGGTTTCGATCCTCCGTAGGATGAGGCGAAGCGACGCATCCACGACTCAGGGCATCGTGAAGGATGCGGGCTAGTACTCGAATTCGTTGAAGACCGCGTGGATCGACTTCAGGTCCTTTGAGTTGACGATGCGTTTTCGCACCTCTTCGTCCTTCAGGTTTCGCGTGATGACCTTCAGAATCCTCAGGTATTGGTCGTGCTGATCGATGGGCGCCGCGATCATGACGATGACGTGAACGGGCTTGCCGTCCAGCGACGCATAGGGAATCCCCTCCGTGCTGACTCCCACGACGGCGCAAAACGCCTTCGCCTGGGGAATCTTGGCATGAGGGACCGCAATGCCCGACCCGATGCCTGTCGAGAGGATCTTCTCCCGGTCCTTGATGGCCCTGCGGAGACGATCCTTGCTGGTCACTTCCTTGCGACGGGCAAGCATCTCGATGAGGTGTTCGAGCGCTTCCGTCTTGTCCTTGGTCTCGAGTCTCACGATTCCCCGTGAGTTGATCAGTTCGCCGAGATTCATGTTTCGATGCTCCGCTGCGGCACCGCCGACCATAAGACGCCGCCCGGGGAATTCAATGGACCTTCTCGGTCGGGCCCTCCCCCTCTTCCTCGAGGGCCGTTGTCGCGCTCGGGGGCGACGGCTACCATGAGGCCCCTGGATTGGAGAATGAACCCCATGGACACCGTCAAGACCAAGGTCGCGATCATCGGATCCGGCCCCAGCGGTTGGACTGCCGCCATCTACACCGCCCGTGCGAATCTGAGGCCCGTTCTTTTCGAAGGCCTTCAACCGGGCGGCCAACTCACGATCACCACCGAGGTCGAGAACTACCCCGGCTTTCCGGACGGCGTCCAGGGGCCGGAGCTGATGCAGGCCTTCAAGGCCCAGGCTCTTCGTTTCGACACGGTCGTGTTCAGCGAGCAGATCACCGAGGCCGATTTCTCGAGCCGCCCCTTTCGGCTGAAGTCCGATTCCCGGGAGGTGCTGGCGGACGCGGTCATCATCTCGACTGGCGCGTCGGCGCGGTATCTGGGGCTTCCGGGCGAGGAAGCTTTCTACAACAAGGGGATTTCGGCGTGCGCCACGTGCGATGGCTTCTTCTTCCGAGGCAAGGAGGTGGCTGTTCTCGGCGGGGGCGACTCCGCCGTGGAGGAAGCTGTTTTTCTCACTCGATTCTGCACCAAGGTCCACCTGATTCACCGCCGCGACGAGTTGCGCGCCAGCAAGATCATGCAGCAACGGGCCATCGACAACGAGAAGATCGAGATCCATTGGAACCGGGTCGTCGAGGGTTATGAGGGCGACGACCAGGGGCGATTGATCGGCGTCCGATTGAAGGACACGAAATCGGGGGAGATCGAGGACCTCGCCGTCGAGGGTTTGTTCATGGCCATCGGTCACGTTCCGAACACCCAGATCTTCAAGGGGCAGCTCGATATGGACGAGGCGGGCTACCTGATCACGAAGCCCGACTCCACCTACACGAATGTGGACGGGGTCTTCGCCTGCGGCGACGTCCAGGACCGCACCTACCGGCAAGCCGTCACGGCGGCGGGAAGCGGTTGCATGGCGGCCATCGACAGTGAGAGGTGGCTGGAAGCCCAGGGCGACTGAGGACTCGAGACCATGCCGCGCACCAAGAGTTGGTTCGACCGCATCATGGTCGGGCTTCTTCCTCTCGTGCCTCGTGCCGTCGTTTGGCGGGTGGCGTCCCGCTATGTCGCCGGGAAGACACTCTCCGCGGCGATGGTGCGTTGCCGGCGCATCATGGAGCTGGGAGCGCGGGTCACCCTCGACGTCCTCGGCGAAGAGATCGAGCATATCGATGCGGGTGAGCAGGCGGTTCGTTCGTACTTCGACGTCCTCGACGCCATTCGAAAGGAGGGCATCGACGGGAACATCAGCGTCAAGCTCACCGCTTTCGGTCTGAAGTTGGACGAGGAGGTCACCTACACCCGGGTCCGGTCGGTGGTGGCCAGAGCTCGCGAACTCGACAACTTCGTCCGCATCGACATGGAAGACAGTTCGTGCACGACGGCGACACTGGCCATCTACCGTCGACTGCGGGAGGAAGGCTTCGACAACGTGGGAGTCGTGCTCCAGGCCTACATGCGCCGGAGCATGGACGACGTGCGCGCTCTCGCCGACCTCAAGCCCAATTATCGTCTCTGCAAGGGGATCTACGTCGAGCCGGAGGACGTGGCGATCCAGGACCCCGAGGAGATCAACCGCAACTACTTGGCGCTCCTCGAGGCCATGCTCGATGGGGGCTCCTATGTGGGGATCGCCACCCATGATCGCGCCCTCGTCGACTCCGCGGAGGAGGTCTTGCGGGAAAGGAA
>DRQF01000198.1 GCA_011369445.1 Planctomycetota bacterium
ACATCCTCGACGCCCTTCCCGACGGAGTCGTCGTCATCAACGCGGCGGACCAGGTCATCTGCGTGAATCCGGCCGCCGAACGTATTCTGGGCCGCTCCGCCGAAGAGATCCTCGGACGTTCGCGACGGGCCGTCGTCGGCCCGACGGGGGACCCTCTGCTGGCCGGCGTCCTCGAAGGTCGCACGCGCGGGCGTGTCGAACGAGAGGTCACGACACTCGATGGTTCCGTGCGCCACATTGCATACACCTCAGCGCCCCTGCCTGCCGGATGCGAACTTCAAGTGCTGACTGACCGCACAGTTGCCTCTCGCCTTCGTCAGCAGGTCAATCGATTGGACACACTCGCCGCCCTGGGAGAAATGGCCGCCGGCGTCGCGCACGAGATCCGCAACCCTCTCAACGGCATCGACGGGTTTGCGGCGCTTCTTGGCCGCGAACTCGTCTCGGAGGGGCGGAACGAAGACGTCTCCCGTTACGCGGCCCGGATTCGGCGTGGCGTCAGCGAGATCAACGCCATCGTCTCCAATCTGCTCGGCTTCGCCGCACCTCAGGGGCTGCAGAACGGCCGCGTGGACTTGCACCACCTCTTGTCGTCCGTGTGCGCGGAAGCGCAAGAGTTCGCGCCGAAAGACGTCAGCATTCATTTCCATTCGGAGGCCGGAGTCGCGAGCGAGGTCGAGGGCGACACGGTCAAGCTCCGGGTCGTGTTCCTGAACCTCATCCGCAACGCGGTCGAAGCGGTCCACGAGGATGGCACCGTGCAGGTGGACCTCGAGGCCGACCATGGAAAGCTGATCATTCGGGTTCGCGACGACGGCCCGGGTCTGGCGCCAGCCATGCGGCTCAAGCTCTTTCGCCCCTTCAGCACGACTAAGGCCCAAGGAACCGGGCTCGGTCTCGCGATCGCCCACAAGGTCTGCGCCCTCCATGGAGGGACCATTGAACACGAGGAGAGCGAACACGGATGCACCTTCCGTGTGGAACTCCCCGCAGCGATCGAGGAGGCGAACGAGTGAACGGACGCATCTTGATTGCCGACGACGATGCCCTCTCGAGGGACTTCCTCTGCGAAGTTCTTCGCAAAGCCGGATACGAGGTCGACGAGGCCTCAACCGGTCGCGAAGCGCGAGACGCGTTCGACCCGACTCGCCATGGCATGGTCTTCACCGACCTTCGCATGCCGGAGGGCAATGGCCTCGACGTACTGAGCTGGATCAAGTCCCGAAGCGCGGCCACGCCCGTCGTGCTCATCACCGCGTTCGGCGCCGTCGAAGTCGCGGTCCAGGCCATGCGTGACGGAGCCGAGGACTTCATCGTCAAGCCTTTCGGCATCGAGCAGATCGAAATGGTTCTCGAACGCGCGAAGGCCAGGGAGTGCTGTGCCTCCCCGGATGAAGGCGCGCCTGCTTCCCCTCTCCGCGCGGAGACGGGAGACGACACGGGACTCATCGAGCCGGTGGGCTCCGACCCAGCTTGGCTCGCCTGCGTCCATCTCGTGCGACGCATCGCCCCCACACGCGCCACCGTTCTCTTGCGAGGAGAGAGCGGAACCGGCAAGGAAATCTTGGCCTCACTGTTGCACGCCTGGAGCGACCGCCAATCGGGACCGTTCGTCCGGACCAACTGCGCAGCCCTCCAACCGACCCTCCTTTCAAGCGAGCTCTTCGGCCATGAGAAGGGCGCATTCACGGGAGCCGACGAGACGAAGGAAGGTCGATTCGAACTCGCCGACGGGGGCACGCTCTTCCTTGACGAGATCGGCGAGGTGTCCCCCGAGATCCAGGCGAAGCTCCTACGAGTCCTCGAAACCGGGGAGTTCGAGCGGGTGGGCGGACGCGAGACCCTCAAGGTCCGCGTGCGCGTCGTCTGCGCAACGAACAGAAACCTCGAACGGATGATCGAGGAGGGGACGTTTCGCGAGGATCTCTTCTACCGACTCAATGTCGTACCCATCGAGCTGCCTCCCCTGCGCTCGCGGAAGGGAGACATTCCCGACCTGGCAAGGCACTTCGTCGAACGCTGCTCCGCCGAACTCGGGCGGAAGGCCCCCGAAGTGTCGCAGGAGGCCGTTGACACCCTCTGCTCACACAACTGGCCTGGCAACGTCAGGGAGCTTGCGAACGTGGTGCAGCGGGCCGTCCTCACCAACACGACCGGAGTGCTGCGGCCGGAAGACTTCCCGCTCGCGAGGACAAGGATCGTGTCGGGAGTGTCGGATGACTTCGTGGGCCAAAGCATCGCGGACGTCGAGCGACGTCTGATTCTCGCAACCTTGCAACGCACTGGAAACAACAAGACCGAGGCGGCCAAGATTCTCGGCGTCACGGCCAGAACACTCAGCAACAAGATCAAGCTCTGGAAGGAGGGGGGGCTACTCCCCGCCCGAGCAGGGCTTTGAGGGCGTGTCCCTCGGCGAAAAGAGAGAGTCGCCGCGGACGCAGTCAGGAGAGAGAGAGATGGACCTTTTCAATCAAAACATCGACCTCGTGTCGCGGATGCTCTCCGCGACGACACGACGACACGAAGTGATCGCGAGCAATCTCGCAAACATCAACGTCCCCAACTACAGGGCGCGTGAGTTTCGTTTCGACGAGGCCTTCGAACGCGCCCTGACTTCCGGCGATGTCGATCGAGCCCTGAACGTGACCGGCGAGGTCGTGATCGACGAGGATGCCCCCGTCAAGGCCGACGGCAACAGCGTTCGGATGGACCGGGAGTTCGGGAAGCTTCAGAAGAACCAGCTCGCCTTCGGGTTCTACGCCGGGATCCTCCAGCAACGCCTCGCCACGATGCGACGCGCGATCTCCGGAAACGCCTGAACGCAAGGGAGAAGCAAGTCATGAATCTCAACGGGATCTTCAAGGGGATGACGCTGAGCGGCTCGGGCATGGCGGCTGAGGCCGCTCGACTCGACGTCATCGCGCGAAACATCGCCAATGCCAACGTGGTCGCCAACGCAGACGGCGAGCCCTATCGCCGCCAGGACGTCATCTTCGAGACGGTCATGGACGAAGCTCTTGACCGTGACGCGGTGAAGGGCGAGGTGCGCGTCGTCAAGACCGAGACGGACTTCGAGACCCCTCTCAAGGAAGTGTACGACCCCAGCCACCCTCTTGCCGACCCGAAGACCGGGATCGTGCGGTATTCGAACGTGAACATGGCCTTCGAGATGGTCGATCTCATGTCCGCAAGCCGGGCCTATGAGGCCAACCTGAAGGCCCTCGGCGCCTATCGCGACATGCTTCGACAGGCCCTGAGATTGTTGGAGGCGTGACATGAGCTCACTCGATGTCAATGCGGCCGCGGCACGCATCCAGGCCGAATTCCAAAAGGTCGGACGCACCACGCCGAAGAACAACGGCCAGGGCGACGCGTCCTTCGGGAAGATCCTCAATGAGGTCCTGACGGATGCGAACGCCAAGCAGTTGGAGGCCGACCAGTCCGTGCAGAGCCTTCTTGCCGGCGAAACGCAGGATGTGAATCAGGTCATGGTGGCCATGGCGAAAGCCGATGTGAGTTTCCGAATGATGCTGGAGGTGCGCAACAAGCTCATTGACGCCTACCAGGAAGTCATGCGGATGCAGGTCTGAAAGATAGGGGAATCCCGTGCCTGAATCGAATGACATGATGCAACAGCTCCGCCAGATCTGGTCGAACCTCAGTCTCGGCCAGAAGACGGGCGCCGTGGTCATCTGCATCGCCGTATTCGGAGGAATCCTGCTCGCAACGACGATGGCCGGAGACCCCGAGTACCGGCAGCTCGTTTCCGATCTGTCGCCGAAGGAACTGGAAGCCGTCGTCGCACGATTCTCCGCCGACGGGATTCAGAAGTACAAGATCATCGGCATGGGGACAATCCTCGTCGACATCGACGAGCTGGAGGAAGCAAGGCGGTCCCTCGCTCAGGGCGGACTCCTCGGAGGATCGGCGGACGACTCGGCCGAGGAGGGACTCTTCAGCGGTACGGCGCTCAACTCGAGGGATCTTTCCCTCAGAGAAGCCCGCAAGGCCGAGCGCCGCCTGGAGAAGATCCTGGTGGGTACGTTCGAGTTCGTGGACCATGCGAAGATCACGATCACGCCTGCCGTGCGAAGCTATTACAAGTCAGGAAAGAAGCCCGCCAAGGCCGCCGTGGTCGTGAAGAGTCGGGGCGTGCTCGGGAGGAACCAGATCGAGTCGATCGCGAATACGGTTGCGAGCGCGGTGGAGAACCTCAATCCGGACAATATCGCCATCTCCGACACACGAGGCGTGCTCTTGCGTTCTCCCCGGGCAGGGTCCGGCAAGGGAAACGAGGGCGACCGCGGAGCCGATCTGGAGTATCAGACTCAGCTCGAGGCGCAGAAGACCCTTCAGGCGCAGGATCTCATGGACCGCTCCTTCGGGCCCGGCAGAGTCAGGGTTCAGGTGAGTGTGGATCTCGACTGGAAGCGCCAGCAGATCAAGAAGACGGAGTTCGACCCAGACAGCGCCGTGACCGTTGACCGGGAGAAGATGGAAAAGAAGACCCAGACGCCTTCGAGAGCGCCCGGGGGAGCTCCGGGGAACTCCGCTTTGAATAACGGAACCAACTCCACGCCCGCGGCTCTGGGAAGCGACGAATCGACGACGGTCAAGGAAAGCAAGAAGTTCAACACGACGGAGTCCCAGATCGTCGAGATGGGCGGGCGAATCCTACGGATGACGGTCAGCGCCATCGTCGATGAGAGCCTGAAGGACCAGGTCCCCCAGATTGGCAAGGTGATCGCCAACGCGGTGGGCCTGGACGAAAAAGGGCGCGGGGACACGATCGAGATCATCGCTACGAAGCTCGAAATCCCCGCGGTCGAAGACATCACCGAAACGATCGAAGCCGCCGAGAAGCAGGAGAAGATCATGGCCTGGGCGCAGATCGGCATCTACGTTCTCCTGGGCTTGGCGTTCCTCTTCTTCTCCCTGCGGACCATCAAGAAGGCTCAGTCCAGTTTGAGGGAAGTCCTCGAGTCCTCCATGGACGAGGAGAAGGAGGAGGAGCCCGTCGCCCCGCCGACCCTCGAGGAGCAGATTCTCGAAAAGGCCAAGAGAGACTCGGAACTGGCGGGGAGGACGCTCCGACGTTGGCTCTATGAGGGGGCCGAAGCATGACGGGCGTCGAGAAGGTCGCCGTTCTCTTCCGGGTCCTCGGCGCGGAATTCGCCCGCGACATGTGCGAGGGCATGCGCCCCGAAGAGGTCTCCATGGTGGGTGAGGCCATGGTCCGTTTCGAATCCGCCGCGCCCTCGGAGGACGAAGTCCGGGCCGTCCTCGAGGAGTTCCGCGACATGATGAGTTCGGGTGGGATCTTCGCGAACGTGAATGAAACCCTCCACGAGATCTTCCAGGCGAAGTTCGGCGAAAAGGAGGGCGAAAGCGTTCTGGAGGAAGTGCGGGTCAACGCGCAGGTTGAGTCGCCCTTCAAAGGCCTCGAGGGCATCCCTTTCGCCGACCTGGAACGCATCCTCTCAGAGGAGCACGTTCAGGTTCAGGCAGCCGTGCTCGCCAACATCGGCCCGGAATTGGCGGCGGGCGTTCTCGGCTGCATGGACGAAGAGCGACGGGCATCGATGGTGGAACGCATCGCGACGATGCGGCAACCTCCCCCCCGCGTTCTACGGGACATCGCCGACATGTTCATCGAGAAGACGCGAAAGCTTCCCCGTTTTGAGCGGATCGATCCCTCCGGTCCCGACCCCAGCATCAAGACCGCCGCCGACATTCTCAATGCCGCCGCCGACGGGGCCAACGGAGAGATCCTCGAGAAACTCGAGGAGGGAAGCCCCGAGTTGGTCGAGAAACTCCGAGAGACGATGTTCACGTTCAACGACTTGGCCGCCGTCGATCGCTTGTCCATGCAGAAGATCCTGGGCGGCATCGATACACGTCTCTTGGCTCTTGCGCTGAAGTCCTGCCCGGACGACGTCTCTGACGCGATTTTCGCGGCGGTGTCGTCCAGAACGAAGGACATGATCCTCGAGGAGAAGGATCTTCTCGGAGCCGTTCCGTTGAGCGAGGTCTTGGACGCGCAGAAGGAGATCATGCAAATCATCCGAGGTCTCATCGAAAGCGGCGAGGTCAAGGTCAGCGTGGGAGGGGCCGGTGAACAGATGGTGTCGTGAAACTCTGCGTCTGCCCCGCCCTCTGGCGAACGCGCGCCTTTCCGTCGCCGACTCCCGCAAGGGGCCCGCTGGGCCCAAACGTGGGGTCACGATCAAGGAGCTGCAGCGTCGTGCCTTCGAGAGAGGTCGCGCGGTGGAACGGGAGGAATCCGCGGGGCTCGTTCGCGCGATCTCACAGCGCCTGGACGAAGCGGTCGTGCGGCACCTCGAGGGTCTGCGGCAGGACAGGGAACAGATCGAGGAGTTTGCGGTGAAGTTGGCGCTCCTCGTCGCCAGGAAGGCCGTCAAGACCTCGTTGGACTCGGAAGGCGTGGACGTCCGAGTCCTTGTGAACGATGCCCTGTCGGAGATCGACTTCTCGGCCCGCAAAGGCGGTGTGACGGTCCAACTACATCCATCGGACCACACTCTCCTCCTCCCCATCATCGCTGCGGGCGAGTGGGACCCTCGAGAGGTCATCTTCGAAGAGAATGCGTCCCTGAATCGCGGCGACGTGCGGATCACCGCTGGGCATGCGGAGTTCTACTCCAGCGTCATGGAACGCCTTTGCGAGTTGGAACGGGAACTGACGCGGGAGGCCAAGCATGAGCAAGCTTGATCTGGAACGCTACGCCTGTCTCGTCGAAGCCGCTCCGGAGGGGCGCTGGGTCGGGCACGTGACGCGCATCGTGGGCCTCACCCTCGAATGTCGCGGCATTCACGCCGCGCTGGGCGAGCTCTGCTCCATCGTCGATCCCCGAAAGGGGGAAGAGATCCTCTCCGAAGTCGTGGGATTCCGGGAGGAGTCCACCATTTTGATGCCCATCGAAGACACGGCCATGCTGTCGCCAGGGGCTTCGGTGCGCCCGCTCGGGCGGCGACTCTCGGTCTCGTGTGGGGACTTCATGCTCGGAAGGGTTCTGGACGCTCTCGGCCGCCCCATTGACGGTGGAGCCGCTCTACCGAGGGGAGAGTTGCTCGATATCTTCAGGCCTGCTCCGGGGCCTCTGGATCGGGTGCCCATCGACGAGCCCTTGGAGACAGGGATGAGTGTTCTCGACGGCCTCCTGACCTTCGGCAAGGGGCAGAGAATGGGCATCTTCGCCGGCTCGGGCGTGGGGAAGAGTACGCTCCTCGGCGGCATCGCGCGCTCGAGTACGGCTGACGTGAACGTCATCGCGCTCATCGGCGAACGCGGACGGGAGGTGCAGGAATTCATCCAGAAGAGCCTCGGCCCGGAAGGGCTCCGTCGCTCGGTGATCGTGGTCGCCACCTCGGACTGCACGCCTCTGCTCAGATTCAAAGGTGCGTTCACGGCTGTGACGATCGCTGAGTGGTTTCGGGACCAGGGGGCCGACGTCATGTTCATGGCCGACTCCATCACCCGCCTCGCGAACTCGGTGCGAGAAATCGGGCTCGCGTCCGGCGAGCCGCCCACTGTCAAGGGCTACCCCCCCTCGTTCTTCGGGACGATGCCCAAGCTCGTCGAACGACTCGGACGGACCGGCGCGGGGTCGATCACCGGAATTCTCACCGTGCTCGTCGATGCCGACGACATGAATGAACCGGTTGCGGACACGATGCGAGGTCTCCTAGATGGTCACTGCGTTCTCTCCCGGCGCCTCGCCGCCCGCGGGCAGTTCCCGGCCGTCGACGTCCTCGAATCCGCCTCCCGCGTCATGGACAGCGTCTGTTCGAAGGATCAACTCGCGGCGGCGCGGCAATGCAAGGAGCTCCTGGCCGTGTACGAGGAAGCCAGAGATCTCATCTCAGTGGGGGCATACCGCGAAGGGTCGGATCCTGAAATCGACCGAGCCATTCGAGCCCACGGGGCGATGATGCGGCTTCTGAAGCAGGACCACCTCGAGCGCCGAAGCCTGGAGGAGACGAGGAATCTCATGGCGGCCGTCGCTTCCGACGCCGAGGGAGGCGCGTCATGAAGCGTTTTCGTTTCCGGCTGCAGAGGATGCTCGAACTCTCTCGGAAAAAGGAGGAGGCCGCTCGCAGGCATCTTGCCGGCACACTCGCGGAGCTGACTCGAGCCGAAGATGAAGAACGGGCGGCCTGGGGCCGACTCCGGCGCCAGTCCACGGCGTTCCTTCAAACAGCAGCGGCGGCGGGCGTCAATCCTCGCCTCCTCCAAGCCTACCAGGGGCACATCGTGCTCCTGGAGGCCAGAAGACGTGTTGCCGTGGAGCTGAGGGAGAAGATCGAACGGGACGTGGAAAGCGCACGCTTGGCGCTTCTGGAGACCCGTCGGGACGTTCTGGCGTTGGACAAGGCTCGAGAGCGAGCTCTCGAGACGTGGAAATCCGAAGCTCTGCGGGAAGAGCTGCAGACCATGGAAGAAACCGCGGCCTATAGGGCCCGGATAAAGGAGGACCGGAGATGAAGACTTTCCTCTCGATGATCGGAATACTGACCCTGGCCCAGTGGCTGTTCATCGGCCTGCTTCACGTCTTCCTGGTCGCGCAGGATAAGCGGTCTCCGGAGACTCTCAACAAGCTCCACGACATGCCCGTCGTGGGAGGCTACTTCCCCGCCGTACCCGTGGCGACTCCCGAAGACCAACAGCGCGAGGAGGCAGAGAAAAATCTCCTCCAGATCCTCGAAGCCAAGAAATACTTCGAATTGCCGGCAGCGTTCAGCGCCGAGGAACTGAGCGAACTCATTCAACAGATTCGATCGCAGAAGGATGACCTGGAGACCCAGGCCCAGGAGATCTCTCAGCGCCGGGAGGAGATTCAGCAGCTCGCCGAGGACTACGATCGCCGAGAGAAGGAATTGCTCGCCCGCCAGAGCGCGTTGGAGAAGCGGGCCAGCTCACTCCAGAAGACGGAAGAGGAGTTGGCGCTCAAGCGGTCCATCGTCGAGGACAGCGCCGACGCCATCGAGACGTCCAATCTCAAGAAGGTGGCGACGTGGATGAACGGCCTGCCGCCGGAGAAGGCCGCTCAACTCATCGTTCCCGACTCGGTGCGGGGTGAAGGGGCCGAAGCCCGCCTTCAACGGTACCGGGACGCAGCCAAGCTTCTCTCCTTGATGGACGCGGAGGCCGTGTCGAAGGTGATCGCCCACATCGATCCTCTCGACTGGCTCGAGATCGAGAAGGAGAAGCGTAAGCTGCCTTTGAAAAAGAAGTAAAGCCCGCCCGACGCGGCTCGGCCGGGGTTCCGTTCTCCCCCAACCGAATCGGGTTTTACCCAAAGTATACATCCTGCCGATAGAGAGGGAGTCCACCCTCGGCAACCGCTCGGGGTGGCTCTTCCCGCGGGGAAGAGCTGGGCGGTTGGACACGGTCGGCGATGCCGAACGTGCCGAAGTTTCAGGGAGAACGGAGCATGGACATCGCCACGGTCGTGGGCCTCGTCTTGGGCCACGTACTGATTTTCGGTTCGATCATGATGGGCGCGGGTATCGGCGCATTCGTCGATATCCCCTCCGTCATCATCGTCGTCGGCGGTACCATCGCCGCGGTGATGGTCTCCTTCCCCATGAACAAGTTCACGACGACAGGGAAGGTCATCAAGAAGAGCCTGATGTTCGTCCTTCCCGATCCCACCGAGAAGATCGAGGAGATGGCCCAATTCGCAGCCCTCGCTCGCAAGGAAGGCCTGCTGGCCCTCGAGGAAAAACTGGGGGCATTGGATGACGCCTTTCTCGTCAAGGGCCTTCGTCTCGTCGTCGATGGCTTCCCGCCCGAAGTCGTGCGAGACATCCTCGAATCCGATCTCGCAGCGACTCAGGAGCGCCACGGAGTGGGTAAGGCCATCATGGACAAGATGGGCGAAGTCGCGCCGGCGTTCGGCATGATCGGCACCCTCATCGGTCTGGTGACCATGTTGAAGAACCTCTCCGACCCATCCCAGATCGGCACGGGCATGGCCGTGGCCCTCCTGACCACCTTCTATGGCGCCTTTCTCGCCAACGTGATCTTCCTTCCGGTGGCCACGAAGCTGGAGCAACGCAAGAAGGAGGAAGCTCTGCTGAAGGAGGTGATGATCGAGGGAATCGTCTCCATTCAGAACGGCGACAAGCCCGCCATGGTGAAGGAAAAGCTGAAGGCCTACCTTCCGCCCGCGCTCCGCGACGCCATGGACGCGGCGGCAAAGAAGTAGGAGAGCCGCTCATGGGGAAACAATCCGCGCCAGATCCAGCGCCTCAGGGAGCTCCCCTCTGGATCGTGACGTTCACCGACATGAGCTCGTTGCTGCTAACGTTCTTCATCCTGCTGCTTACCTTTTCCTCCATGGAGACGGAAAAGCTCCAACAGGCCACCGGCAATTTCGCGGGAGCGTTCGGCGCCATCACGGAACCCGGTCAGCGATCACGCCCCGACACGGACACGAACGAGGCTCGGCCGTTCCGCAAGACCGATCTGAACGGAGTGACGGACACGTCGCAACGACACGATCAGGTCGATGAACTCGTGAAGAAGATCCAGGACAGGAAGATCTTCAACGTTCAAATCACGCGGGAAGACACCGTCGAGGGCACCCGCATTCATCTTGTCCCTCCCGGCAACGAGGAAGTGTTCTTTCTCGCCTCGGATCGCCTCAAACCGACGAGTCAACGGGTGCTGAGAGAGATCGGAAAGATGTTCCGGACGCTTCCGGTGCGACTCGTGGTCGAAACCCACATCGATACGGAAATGGGACGCGCCCGGCGAGGCGTCTCGCCGAAGGATCTCACGCTGAGCCAGGCTCTGGCGGCGGCCCGGGTTCTCCAGGAAGCGGGGATGACGCCTGAGAACGTCGGCGCCGCCCCCCGTGGGGATCTCTACCCCATCGACGACAACAAGACGGCGGAGGGGCGATACAAGAATCGCCGCCTGGACATTCTCGTGATTCCGTTTGCGAAGGACGAGATCCTCAAACGGGCGGCGGGAGGCCTCTGAGATGGGAAAGAAAGCCGTCGTCGAAGAAGCCCCCATGGGCGCCCCGCTCTACATGGTCTCGTTCGGCGACATGATCACGATCCTGCTGACCTTCTTCATTCTTCTCTGCTCGTACGCGGAGGAGCAGCAATCGGGATTCGTTTCTGACGGGGTGGGATCATTCCGCGCCGCCGTCAATGATTTCGGCCTTCCGGGCGCGCTGCCCGGAGACACTTTGCCCGTCGATCTGGGGGCGAAACGAGTCCGGTTCAAGCCGGTCGGCGCCCTGAATCCTCGGTTGCTGACGGAACCCGATGGCACCATCTCGGACCTCAACCGCGATGCTCTCCGCCAGGTCGTCAAAAAAGCCCTGCGCCAGGACAAGGTCACCCGCATCCCGGCGGAGATGGTCTTCGAACCAGGCAGTTGGAGCCTGACGCAGGCCCACCGAAGCGCTCTCGACGTCATCGCACCGCTTCTCGTGGGAAAGAACATGAAGATCCGAATCGAAGGATACGCCTACGAGGAGGGCGTGGACGAGGATCTGCGCCTCATCGCGGCGCGACGCGCGGAAGCGGTCGCCCTCTATCTCATCGAAGACCAGGGGGTTGACGCGAAACAGATCGAGACGGTCGGCTACGGCTCGAGCGGGCCGGGAGCCGAAGCACATAAGAACAGGATCATCCAGGACCTTCTGGGGCGGCGCATTGCCTACATCAGTCTGGTTCCGGCGCCGAGGTAAGGAAGTCAGAACATGAAGATCAAGATCATCATCGGCGTCGTCGTCGTCGCGATCATCGCCGTCGCCGCTTTCGTCGTTGCGGGGGATGGAACGTCACCCAATGCGGCGGAGCTGGAAAAGATGAGGGGCACCGAAGGCTATTATGCGGATAGCGAAATGATGGTTGCCGTGGACCCGATGGGGGTCCCGAATCTCATTGCGAACTGCGCCGACGCACCGCGTATTGCGAAGATCGCCTTCGATATCCAGTACAAACTCGGCAAGGAATGGCTGAAGACGCCGGAGAAGGCCACCGAAGCCCTCTCGAAACATGCCGTCGAAATCCGGTCGGCCATGATCCTGCTCATCGCCTCCAAGAAGTCGACCCAGATCATCACCGGTGGGAACGCCATCACCTTCCTCGAGGAGGTGAGACGTATGATCAACGAGATCGTCTTCCCGAAGCAGATGGCGCGGGTCGAGCGGGTCCTCATCAAGGAATTGATCGTTCAGGGGGGGTGAGGTTCAGCTCCTCGAGCGTGTCATCCAAAAGTTCCAAGGTTCGCGGCGCCGCATCGTAGGCGCGTAGGCGCTCCAAGGGAATCTCGGCGATCCGCTCCGCCCACAAGTCATGCGCCTCCGTGCCGGGAGGCGGTTCCTTTTCGGCCCACAACTCGATCCAACGCCAGTCCTTCTCGTCGAAAATACTCCGGTATCGGGACCGGGCCGCTTTCCACTCGGCGAGGAGAGCCGCGCGCCCGGCTTCGCTCGCCGGATCCGCGTGCGCTCTCAGCTTGTCCACGACGATCTGAACGCGCAGCCCCTCGAAGAACTCCCTCAGCACCAAATTGCGCGGTGCTTCTCTTTCGAGGGCTCGATCCAAGGCTCGCAGCTTGGCCTCGTAACTCCTCCTCGACGGGGGCGGGACATCTCCCGCCGCTTCGATCTCGTTCCACCAGACCCACACACCCGACGCAGCATGGAGGACTCGATCGCGCTCGGTCACCAGGGACGCGGGCTGTGCCTCGCCGAATGCCATGCGAGCCCGCGCGAACTCTCCAGCGCGGACGAGCAGCACACCCTGGCGAATTCGGAGAGCCGCCGTGGTCCGCGGACGACGCGGGGCCCGACCGAGGTAGGCCTCGATCTCACGGACACGCTCGAGAAGCGCCTCCTTGCCGTCGAAGGTCACCGGCCCGTCCATCCTCTCCAGGAAAGCCTCCTCCGCCACGGCCCGGTTCGAGTCCTCGACAATGCGTCGCACCGTGGCGGTCTGCACGCAAGCGCTAAGAAGCAGGACTGCCACAGCCCCGACGATCCAATTCCTCCTCATGCTTGTTCCTCCAAGAAATCGCCGACGACGCCATCCAGGTCCTCGAGAAAACGCCCGCGGTCCGTGCGCCAATGGCCGAGTTCCCCACGCCCCCAGGCGCGAACGACGCGACCAAGGAACTCCGGTACGTCCCCTTGACCGATCCCACGCCCCACCTGTCGCTCCACCCTTTGCAACGACTCGCTCAGGAGTTCGAAGAGCCTCAAGGGGAGGTCGTCCTCCGCGAAACGGTCCGCGAGAGCGCGCGCGTGAACGACGAACTCCCTCGAGACGGCTTCGACACTCTCTGGCAGGACCCGGCCGGCGAGAAGGGACGCCTCGTCGCCGCCCAGCAGGTCCCCGAAGACATCCAGAACGAGAGCAGGCAGGGAGGCGTCGACCCAAGGGTCCTCAGCCAGGACGTCGACGAGGATCTCGATCAGCGCCGTCGCGGTGAGCCGCGAGAAGCCCCCCTCATCCACCAGTCGAGCCAGCCGGGCCGCCACGCGCCCCGCGGCCCTCCCGAACCCGCCCCCTGCGGCCAGAGAGGGTTCCCGGGCCACGGCGGACAGTGCGGATTCGACGAGCGTCGTCGCCAGACTCTCCCATCCGAGATCGGGCGAGGCCGCGAGCTCGCCGAGAAGTTCCTCGACGAAGCGCCTTGGAAAACCGGGTTCCTCCACGAGAAGCCCTGGGTGGTCCTTCAGCACCCCCAGTACGGCGCGAACATAGGCTTCGACGGAAGCCCCCTCGAAGGCGTCCCGGAGGTCCCCGGACAGCACCTCGGCTACGGATGTCAAGAGGAGACCGAGCCCTTTCGAATCCACCCATCGCGAGAGAGCCTCAGGGTCTCTTGCGAGCGCCGAGAGCACAGCCGCGCCGGCGTCCCTCAGAATACCAGCCGTGATGGGACCGGTGCGCAACCCCTCCGCCAACGCCGCCGTCACAGCGGTCAAGGCGGATTGGGCGAGAGGTGAGTCCTCGTTCAGGAACCGCGGTCCCTCCGTTCCCAGGGTCTCGAGAAGAGCCCCGAGCAGCTCGTTCCAATGATCCCTGAAAAACGCTGCTGCGTCCGGCGACGAGGCCAGAGCTGTGGAAGCCTCGGCCAGCACGCTGGCGAGGAGCGCCTCGAGAAGATCCCCCTCGGAAGCATCGAGCCCCGCCGCGGCCTCGTCCAGAGCACCTCGGATGACGAAGCGAATGCCGCGCCCCTGGAGGAGTCCAACGAAAAAGTCCGCGTCCTCGCCGGCCAGATCGCGGGCTCGCGCGAGCGCTCCGAGAGCGACACGGGCGACGCCGCCGCCCACGGGGAGCTCACCCCGTCGATGGACCAAACCTTCGAGCACCGTCCCCAGTGCATGCCTCAAGAGCGCGCCGGATCCCGGAAGTTCCTCCAGATCCGGAGCGGCGAAGTTCGCAAGGACGGTCTGCACCAGATCGCGAGCCTGGGGATCACGCAGAACGAGGGCGGCGTTCACCGCACCGAACTCGGCGGCAACGTCAACGACAACGGCCGTGAGACGAAACGCGAGGCTGTTCTCTCTTTGGTCCTCGCCCGCAACCACGAAATAGACGAGTCGACGGATGTCCTCGTCCTCGAGGTTCAAGCGGGACCCGCGCTCCCTCAAGGTTCGCGCGAAATCCCCGTCGGGGTCAAAGACCTTCGCGGGACGTTCGTAGACTCCCCAGCGGCGAGAGTACTTCTCCAGACTCGGACGCTTCCCCCGCGTCACCGCCCGTCGGATGCGAGGACGATCTTCTCCAAGCGGATCCGGTTCTCTCCCCTCGGTCTCCCGCAGCACACGTTCGAGCCCGCGTCGCAATTCGGGAATCGTCGGCCGCAGGCGAAGACGGGTCTTGGCAAGGGCCAGGTCGCCCATCACGGCGGCTTCTTCCGCCAGGATTTCATCCAGACGGCGCCCCAGGCGAAGAGCGGCCGCCGCCGCGGAAATGGCGAGTCCCGCCACGTCATAGGGAATCATGAGCAGTCTCCGACATGGGCCCATCGAGGGCTGTCCAGGCGCAGTGAGGCCCCAGCAAGCACGCCGCAGCGTGGCCTGCGTACCCCATGACGTTACTCTTCTTTTTCAACCGGAGAAAAAAATCGGAGAGATTGCGAAATGAATCGAAGGCGCATCGGAGTTGGAGTTCTTCTGGCCTTCCTCTTCGTGGGCGGCGGATTCACACTTCGCAATCTCTTGCGTTCCGACGAGGATCGCATCCGCTCCGTCCTCGAAACCATGGTGCGCCGATTCAACGCGCCCGACCCGGGGGACATCGGTGAGGGATTCTCCGAGGATTTCGAGGAGGAGGGGTCCGGGTTGGGCCGCGAGGACCTGGAGCGAGGCATGCTCTTCTTGGCGCGCACAGCGGGGCGTCCATTCCCCTACCAAGTGCATCTGGACGAGGAGGATCTCCTCATCCTCGTCGACGGAGACGAGGCGACCGCGGAGGGTGCCGCAGTCTTCGACACCCTGCGCGGTTCCGAATGGACAGAAACCTGGCGCATGGGTTTCCGCCTCGAGTTCCGAAAGGACAACGGGACCTGGCGCGTCTATCGGGCGACCACGGACACGCAGTCAGGTCGCCGCCCGTTCTAACGGCTCGCCTCGGTCTTCGGTTTTGACTCCTTCGAGGGGGTAGCCGCGGGCTTCTTCTTCGAAGATGGAGCCGGCTTCTTCTTTGGAGCCGGTGCCCACGTCTTCAGGACGCGACGAACTTCCGACGCGTCGGCCCAGGAGAGCTTTTCCGCGACCTTCCCACCCTTCTCGACAAAGATCGCTGGATTCGGAACGTCTCCGAAAAGCTTGCGGGAAGGGTCGCCCATGTCGTCCACAAGAAACAGGACGTCGAGTTTCATCTCCTTCTTCGTCTTCCTGGCGAGGTCGCGGCGCTCCTCCCAGGACGTCGGCTGAACGATGTTCTTGAACGCCATCTGCCGAGCGTGGGGTTCACGGGTGTAGATCACGACGAAGAGCACGTCCTTCGGAGCTCGCTTCACAACGCGCCGCAACACGGCGGCGCTTCGACGAAAGGGAGGTCACGTGTAGGCCCCGCCAATGAGAACCACGCGTCGGGACTTCACCAGCTTGCGGAGACTGACCTTCTTGCCGTCGAGATCCCTAAGGACGAGGTCAGGAATCTGCGCCCCGAGGACGGGCGATCTCAGACGAAACGCTTTTCGGTCGTAGAGAACTCGGAGACGTTTTTCCATCTGCCCGGTCAGGGGGAGCACCAGGAACGCAAGGATCAAAGGAATGGATTTCATCGGATCTCTCTCAAAACACGAAAGCCCATGTCGTCCGCCTGCACCAGGGGGCGATACCACATACGAAAAGAATTGCGCAGATAGGGACCGTCCAAAACGTAGCTGCCTCCGCGCAGGACTTGGAGCCCTGGGGCATACTCGCTGGACGTCCACTCGAAGGCATTGCCCGTCAGATCGAAGAATCCCCACCCCGTGGCCGGGAAACGCGCGGTCCTCATGAGAACACCGCTCTCCTGGTTGGCGGCATCCGCGGTGTAGACGTCACCGTAGGCATAGGTCGAGGACGAGGGGCCGCGCGCCGCCTTCTCCCATTCCTCCTCTGTGGGAAGCCGATGCACCGAGCCGGTCACAGAAGTTCGCCAGGCGCAATAGGCGAGCGCCCCGGGAAGACTGACCGTAACGACGGGCTCATCGGGAGCGTCGGTGCGGAACCGTCCTTCCCCGGAGCGCTCGATCCTGCACTTGGGGCCGTCCAGGTCGATCCACGTCTCGTCGCAGCGCCCGACGGCGTTCAGAAACGCTGCGAACTCGGCATTGGTGGTCTCTCGCTCCGCGAGAAAAAAGGGCTCGATATCGACGACGCGCGCCGGTCGCTCGTCGGGCGCTCCCACGCCCAAGACGTCACCCACGAGCGCCGGTCCGCCCGGCACGTAGACATACCCCTCCGGGGCGGCGACATCATCGCCCAAGACCAAGGTCAAGGCCTGATCCTCGGCTACGACGTCCTCGAGCAATGGAGCAGGGCATTTCACCGCACCGTCGTCAACGACATAGCGATCCGCTTCCAACACCAGCTCGATGCGCTGCGCCCGGCCCAAGTCCACGGTTCCCCCGCCCACGCGCGTCAGCCGAACTGCCTTGCCGGAAGGATTGAGAATGCGAAGGGAACGGCGAGCCGGTTCCCGTGCAAGAGGGAGGCTCGAACACCCGAACCCCGCGGTGAGAATGACTGCGGGAAGCAGTCGCAGCACGATGCCGCGAAAGAGCAAGACCGGTCCTTTGTCCATGGAGGCACCTCCAAACTTGCATTCTACCGTATCGACCGTGTGTAGGAACGGACGGCCATCCGTGCAGTGACAAGAAAATTCGGGCGCCGAGGTGGGTGGTCAGTTGGAGTCCAGACCCCAGATATAGAAGGGCGCCTCAGCCAACCACCGCGTGAGATCGGAAGACCCGCAGGGCCGCACGAGGGCCAGGGGACGGCGGACTTCCGGTGCGCGGACCTCCGCAAAGGCTCGCCGATAAGCCAGGTCCCAGGCCGGTCCCAGGATATCCAAGCGCTCCGCCATCCCCTCCCGGAAGACCCAGGCGAGCATGGCGCGGACGGTCTCGACCGGGCCACCCCACTCGGCGATGGTCCCCGGAAAATCGAGCCCCTTGCCGACCACGAGGTAGGCCTCCGGCAGGCCCTCGACGGGCGCCACGAGCCCCACCGATCCAGGCAGGGAGAAGAGCATCCTTGCCTCGCCGAAGGAGCGCCTCACCCACAGGGGGTCTTTACGACGGATCTCGAGAAGTCTAAGCACATCCTCCGGCCTCACCTCACGAGCCGCGGTCGCACCTACCCCTTCCAGGACGTCCCGAGACACCCGAAAGCACCGCTCCTCTCCCGCGGGTGTGAATCCGAATCGCGCGTAGAACTCGGGTTTGTCCGTCCAAAGAATGACGCCGTCGAGGCCCTCTTCGTCCGCGTGCTCCAGCAAGGCCTCGACGATCCGACGACCCAACCCGCGCCCGCGCTCTTCCGGAGCGACACAGACGGCGCCGACGTTCCCCAAACGCAGTCGAATCGTTCCCGCGGCGTCGACGATCTCGTGAACGAGGTAGGCTCCGTGGGCGACGAGACGCCGCCCATCTCGCACGACGAGACGCGTCGAGCGTGAGCACGGGCCAACGAGTAGAGGAAAGTCTTCCGCCATCGACATCCCGCCACCGGGACGCATGGCTCGATCGATGAGCAGACCGGCCGCCCCGTACTCTTCCTCGCGCAGCGCATCGACCGTGAGGGACAAGGCGGCGGTCACGACAATGGTTCCCTTTCGATCAGAGGAAGTTCAAAAGGCTCAACTGGTTCACTCTCGAAGTGATCAGCAGGGCGCTCTGGTAGGCGGTCTCGTTCTGTTGTAACTCCGTGGTGGCCTCGGCGAGGTCCACGTCCTCCGTCTTGGAGATGATCTCGCGCAGACGGATGTCGAGGTCCTGCAGGCGTTGTTCCCCGGCCTGGAGACGCGACGAGAACCCGCCCAGTGTCCCCAGTTTTTCCAAAAGCTGATCGTGCCCTTGGTCCAACTGGGCCAAGAAACCATTGACTCGCTCGATGTCCTCGTCCAACGACCTCCCTCCTTGGCCGGCGTCCTTCAGGCCGTCCCGGATGGCGATGAGGGAGTCGAAGAGAGTGAAGGCTCCGAAGGTCACATCTTCGACACCCGTCGTCGTAACGCCCGTGCTGTCGACGTTGAGTACCGCTCCGGAGAACGAATCCACGACCTGCTGACTCGTGGCCGTGAAGTCGACCGGGGTCGTCGTCGCACCACCGTCCAGCGAATACGTCGCATCCGAGGTGACCGACACCACGCCGATGAAACCCGGCGTGACGGCGGTCGTGTCGATATGCAACGTCTCTCCATTGGCGCCCGTCACGGTGAGATCGGTCTGCGGATTGGCGAAGGCCACGGGAGTGCCTCCGTTCAAAGTGATCGTCCCCGTCGTTCCGGAGGCATCGACCGACAATCCCAAACTGAGGTTTCCCAAGGCGGTGTCGTTCGCCGCGGACAGTCCGGGCTGGAGCCCGCCCCCCGCATACGTCGTCTGACCATGGGCGACGATCAGTCTGTCCACTCCCGTTCCGCTGTCGGTTCCCGTGCCAGGTTGAACTCCCGTGGCCCCGTCTATCGTCGTCGCGCCCCGCTGCGACGCCGAGAACACCTTTGAGCCCGGAACGTTGAAGGCGGCCGTGACTCCCGGACCGATCTCGGCGGTCAGCGTGTCGTCGTTGCCTTGGTAGACGACCCTTTGCTGGCCTGAGGGATCAGTGAGCAGGGAAAACGGCTGTACGTCGCTCGCCGTGCCGCCGAACAGATACCTCTCCCCGATACGCGAGTTCGCGAGAGCCAGGATATCCTGGAGGATCCCGTCGATTTCGTTGGCAATCGTCCTTCGGTCGGCGGTCGAGAGCGTGCCGTTCAGTCCCTGGACCACGCGCTCTCGCACGTCCGCGACCCGGGCGGAGAGCGCCTGGAGATTCGATGCGGCGCTCTCGACAAAGGTTTGCCCCTCCGAAGTGTTGGCCGAGAAGCGATCGAGTTCCTTGGCTCTCTGCTTGAAGAACAGGAGTCGCGAAATCGCCGATGGATCGTCCGAGGGCCTTTGAATTCGCCTGCCGGACGCCAAAGCCTGCTGACTCTTGAACACTCTCGCGAAGGAACGCTGCACATTGAACTGCGCTGCCCTCGCGCTCAGAGCTTGAGTGACTCGGAATCCCATGGTGACCCCCTTTTTCAGATGCTCAGAAGAGTCTGGTTGACATCGTTGATCGCCTGCACGAATCTCGCGGCAGCCGAATACGCCTGCTCGAAGCGCTGAAGGTTGGCGAGTTCCTCGTCGATCGAGACTCCCCTTGCCTGCTCTAGCCGACTATTGAGGGCGTCGAAGAGAAGGGTTTCCGTCTGGAAGGTCAGCTCCTCGCGGGACACGTCCGTTCCCAGCTTCGCCACCATCTCGTTGTAGAACTCCTCGACGCTTCGATTGCCGAGACTTCCCAGCGCACCATCTCTCAGCGAGAGTAGGCGGGAGATGTTCTGATTGTCCGAGGCAGCGGAGGACAGGCCCTGCGCGAGGAGCGAGGGGTCGTCCTTCAACGATTGGGACACGTCAATGTCGCTCGCTCCGCTTCCGGTGAAGAAGGCGGCCAACCCGAACGCCGACAGCACGTTCGCCGAGTCTGAGTCAGCCAGCGCCTTCAGCGAAAACCGATCGCCCGCGGTTTGACTGACGGCCCCGACACCGAAGGACACACTGACCCCATCGACCACGTCGATGGGGCTTCCGGGCTCGTAGCCTTGTCCCACGTCCAACGTCGTGATGACCTGGCCGGAGGCGTCGAGGACTTCGATAGCCAGACTCGGGGTCACGCCGATGCGGCCATCGGACAGGGGGCGGAATGTGAACTCCTCATCGGTCGTGCCCGAATAGGTACCGCTCACCTTCACCGCCACGCTTTGACCCGCACCCGTATCCAAGGTGGTGGAAAGCCCGAGCAGTGAGGTGGGGGACCCCGAGACGTCGCTGATCAGCAGCGACGAGGTAGTTCCCTGTGTATTCGAGGTCACGACGACGTGACCGTCGACGACCTTCGCGGTGCCGCCGACAAGTGTGCCGTTGATCGCCTGCGCGACCTCGGACGCCGTGGCCTGCGAGATATTCGCGAACTGGGCGCTGTTGAACGTAATCGTCTGAGGCGCCCCGCCATCCACGGCGATCGAGATGGCGTCGCCATTCGCCAGAGCGAATGGCCCCGTCGCGGAGCCTGTGACTTGTCCCGAAGCGGAGCCGAAGAGATTGCTGTCGTCAGGGTTCTCGTCCAACGTGGGCGCGAAATGGAATCGCTTTCCGATGGCCGCGGAGACCGACAGCCGCCCCGTTCCGTCCACAGACGCGTTCAGGCCAGAGATGCCGGAAAGTCGATTGACGAGATCGCCCACGGTATCCGAAGAGACGTCGATATCGAGACTTGTCTGCGTGATGGCCCCTGTCGCGTCATCGATCACGTTCACGAGGAGAGCGCCGTCCTGAACATCGAACGGGAGTCCTGCGTTGATGATGAGTTCGTCGAGGAAGTCTCCGTTCTGGTTCGTATCTACGAGGGGATTGGACGCCTGCAGACTCTGGTAACCGCCCGTTGAGGGCACACCCGTCGCATGAATCTCGTTGAATTCCCTGATGAGGGACTGCGCCAGCCGGTCGAGGCCATCCTGACGCTCCTTGACTCCGCTTCCTTCCAGATCGAGGAGTCCCCTCAACTGCCCGCTCGACACGTCCAGAGGCGCCACGGCGTCCTCCAGGATGACCTCGCTCTTCCCGTCGCTATTTTTTGAGACCGAAAGCGGGATGGCCCGATTGACGCCGACCAGCAACTGTCCTCCGATGTTGACGCGCACTCGGCCGGCGCCCAGGTCGTTGACCCGGATGTCGACGTACGTCGCCAATTCATCTAGCAGCCGACTTTGACCATCCAAAAGTTCGGTGGGAGGCGGTCCCAAGCCCTGGGCCGCTGTGAGTCGCTCGTTGATGTCCGCGAGTGCCTGACTGATGGCGTTGATGCGGTCGGTCGTCGATGCGATCTCGCCATCCACGCCCTGGGAACTGGACGTGAGGTCATGCTGGATGCGGCGAATGCGTTCCGCCAGCGCCGTTCCGGCCTGGACGACGCCCGACCTGAGCGCGCTCTCGTCCGGTGTCGCAGCCAGACCCGATAGACCGTTGAACAGGTTCCCCAGGAGCGCCGAGACTCCTCCCTCGCCGGGCTCTCCGAAGATCTGTTCGATCTCCTGGAGATTCTGAAGCCCGACGGATCGGCGGGCGACCTCGTGCTGTTGGATGCGAAGCCGGCTCAGGAGAAGCTCGTCCGTCACCCGCTCGATCGAGTTGACGCGAACACCGCCTCCGAGTCTGAGACCTCCGGAGAAGGTTCCGCCCACGGTTTCCAGAAGCACGCGCTCTCGCGAGTATCCCGGAGTGGAGGCGTTGGCCAGGTTCTGACCAATGGTGTTGATCGCGGTACGGGCCGCTATGAGGGCTGAGAGGCCTGTGTCGAATCCGATGGGCATGTCAGAGACTCCTATCGAGCGACGCCTCGGCCGCGCGGCGCATCTCACCATCGGCGCCGTAGGTCGTCATCGATTCTCCAAGACAGAGGATCGCATTGAGGAGTTCTCGGTCGAAGGACATGGCCTGCCGCGCCAGCATGCCGGTCTTGTTCGCGGCACGTCTGAGATCCTTGGCCGCGCTCCTCGCTTCCCCGAGAAGCTCCCGTAACCCCGCTTGCTCCGAACGGGGGAGGGCGGCGATGACGCTATCCACCCCATCCCGGCGAAAGGAACGCCCCGTCACTCTTTCCAGGTGAGAGAAGATCTTTCGACGGTTGCTCTCGAGGGCCTCCATCCCCTTGAGTTTGGGTTCGGCCTCCACGAGACACGCCTCCAGGCCCTCGATGTCTTGCTCCACGATGCGCTCAGCGAGAGCGTTCATCACAGAGCCCATCCCATCCTGGATCTTGAGGGCGTCCCTCAGGTAGACCTCGAGGAGCCTCGCATCCGATTCCGTGGTTTGCACTCGACTCATTGTTCTTCCTTTCCTTCCGCGGCGGCGACGTCCCCCGAGGACCGACCCTGCCGCCGCTGCATCTCCGAGCGGACGACCATTTCGGCGATCCCGATCCCACCCCGTTGAGAGAGTTGTTCACCCATCATCTGATCGAATAGGCCTCCATAGATGCCTCCGTCGTCGGAGCCAAAGAGCCCTTCCTCGGTCATTCCCTCGCGCAGCTTGCTCACGAGCATGGAGACGAAGACGCCTTCCAGCCCCCTGGCGGCGCGTTCGAGCTCCTCATCCGAGAGCTCTTCAGTTCTCTTCCGCCCGAGGGCGTTCACATCGACCGTCGATGACGGCACGGGCAGAGGCGACTCGGGCAACCCAAGGGACTCGATCATCACCGCACCTCCAGATCGGCATGCAGCGCGCCGGCGGCCTTGATTCCCTGCAGGATTGCGATGAGCTGCCGTGGCGACGCTCCCAGGGCATTCAAAGACGCCGCCAGCTGGGCCACACTCTCGCCGCCCTTGACGACCTGAAGCCCCGACTTCTCCTCCTCGATGCTGACACGCGATCTCGGAACCGCCGCGATCGATGGCCCCTGCGTAAATGAATTCGCAACGACCGGCTGGGGCGCCTCCTCGACGGTCACACTCAGATCGCCCTGGGCGACCGCCACCTTCGATATTCTCACGTTCGCCCCGGCCACGATGAAACCCGACTTCTCATCGATGACGATCTTCGAGACCGTGTGAACCTCTACGGTGAGATCTTGAATGGAGGCGATGAACTCGGTGACGCGATCCTTGAGTGCCGCGGGAACCTTGACCTCCACGACCCCCGCGTTGACCGCCCTCGCCGATCCCGGATACTTCCCGTTGACGACCTTCTCGATATTGTAAGCCGTGGTCCAGTCCTGGTTCTTGAGGTTGAGGGTCACGACGTCCCTCAGATCGGTGATTCGCATCGGGATCGCCTTCTCGACGAGTGCACCGTTGGGAATGTTCGCCACGGTCGGATGATTGATCGTCACGGACGAACCCGACTGCCCTTGCGCCGAGACGCCGTTGACCACGACAGGGCCCTCGGCAATCGCATAGACGGTTTCGGCATCGAACCCCGCCAGTCGAGTGTCCAGCAGAGTCCCGCCACGAAGGCTCTTGGCGTCGAGCATGGAAGAGACCGTCACGTCTATCCGACTCCCGGGCCGGCGAAACGGATCGATCCGCGCCGTCACCATGACCACGGCGGCGTTGGAAGCATCGAGGTCGGATTCCAGTGCATTCACACCGCTCCGCTTCAACACGTTGGCGATCATGCGGCGAGCGAGTTTCGACTTGTCACCCTCGCCATTCAGTCCGACGACGAGACCCACTCCGCGAATGATGTTGTCACGAACACCCTCAATCCCGGTGAGCTCACCGATGCGAGCCTGCGAGAAAAGTGATGTCGAAAGTGCGATGAGAATGAGGAAGCTGCGCACGTGATCTCTCCTCAGAAGGGCCACACGATGTCGAGAAGACGCGAGAACCAACCGCGGTTCGTCGCCTGATTGAGGAAACCCTCGCCTTCATAGGCGATGGAGGCATTCGCGATCTGCGAGGAGAGGACGGTATTGCCCGAGGTCACGTCCAAGCTGCGAACGAGTCCTGTCAATCGGATGCTCTTCGTTTCACCGTCCATGATGATGCTCCGTGTCCCCTCGATGAGCAGATTCCCGTTGGGCAGGCGGTCGATCACAACGACGCTCATCGTCGTGCGGAAACTGTTGTCCTTGTCATAGGTACCTTTCCCGTCGAACTTGCGGGTCGACGAGCCCTTCGCCGCCGGGAGAGGTTCGAAGAGATTCGGAAGAATGTCGAAGTTCTCGAGAACCGCATCCAGCGAGGATTCCTTCTCGAGCTTCGAGATCTCATTGTTCTTGACGATCTGGTTCTCGTCGATGACGACAGTCAGGATGTCGCCCACGTTGCGGGCGATCGTGTCGGTGAAGAGCGACGGCATCGGGCGATCGGGATTCCAGAGCGACTGGCCGGCTGCCGAAACACAAAAGACGAGACCCGCGATGGTGATGATGAACGGCTTCATGGCGCCGACCCTCCTTGCTGTGCGACCGCCACCTCGACGATGCGGGGGCTGACGACGATTCCGTACACGGTCTTCTTGGACCCCATGTTGATGAGCGCGATACGCTGCCCGAGGGCTCCGTCCTGAGACGCCTGGCAGACGGCTTGCGCAACGAGTCCGCCGACGCGAACGCGAGCCGTCACGATGTCCCCCTTGCGAATCGCCGGGAGACCCTCGATGCTCCGCTCCGCAAGCAGCATCCCCTTTTCGAGATGCCGGAGTGTTTTCCTTCCCACGGCCTCCATGATGTCGTGCAGCAGGCCCCGGTTGTTCCCGTCCATGACGACGGTCGTAAGCTCCAGATCCTCCGGCGAGAGGACTCTCCCCTTGGCGACCCGCCGAGCCATCCGAACCACCTCGACCGATCTCCGGACGATGACCGGAACGACCACCCGCCGCTGCACGACGCCGTCCGCCTTGACGACCAAGGAGAGATCGAGCCGTCCAGCCATCGCTCTATTCCGAGGGTCCTCCTCGACGTCGAGGGCGAATCGAAATCGGCCGATGGGGGCGTCGAAGGGGTGAAATGCTCCGACGAATCGAACCTCCGCATCCTTGGCTCGCGAGCCGAGGACGCCTTCGATGTGCCGGCGAATGGCACGCTCGGCGCGCCGAGCGTCGATGCGAATACGCTTCTGCACGGCCTGAATGCGGTCTGGCCCATCGATCTCGAGAGCCTTGGCATCGACACCGGCGTCGATGAGTCCCTGCCTGACGAGCTTGTGGTCCACGATGAGAACGCTCGAGTCCGGACCCCAACGTCCCAGCTCGATGCGAGCAAGGCGCGCTCTCAGGCCGGCGCTGCGTCCCTTCCCGGCGAAGACGTCGATCTTGGCGACGTCGCCGAGGAGAAGGCGATTTCCCCGAAACTCGCTCGTGGGAGCTCTCAGGGTCACGATGACGCCGGCATCCGTCTGAGCCCTGCCCAGCACGGTCAGGAGGAGTACGGCGGCGAGAGATGTCAGTCTTGGCAACACGATTCTTGCTCGCATTCGGGGGATTACTGGAGGATCTGATTCACGGTGGTGAGCATCTGATCAGCCGATGAGATGGCCCTGCTGTTCGTCTCATAGGCGCGCTGCGAGACGATGAGGCTGACGAGCTCGTTCACGACGTCGACGTTCGATCGCTCGAGGAACCCCTGAACGATCGTGCCGTAGCCGTTCTGGCCAGGTGTCCCCGTCGTGGGTGTTCCCGACGCGGCGGTCTCGCGCAGCAGGTTGCCGCCGGTGGAATCCAGGCCGGCCGGGTTTCGGAAATTGACGAGCTGGAGCTGTCCCAACTGAGTGGCCGCCTGGTCTCCGACGCGCGCTGAGATCGTACCGTCCGCGGCGATGGCCAAAGTGGCGCCTGCCGGTACGTTGATACTTGGCACCAACTTCAAACCCTGGGAGTTGACCACGTCTCCGTTGGAGTCGGCATGGAAGTTTCCGTCTCGCGTGTAGACGGTCCCACCGTTGATGTCCTGGAGCTGAAAAAAGCCGTTTCCGGTGATGACCAGATCGAGAGCTCGCCCCGTTTCCTCGAGAACTCCCGGGGCAAACACCTTGGTGGTGCTGACGAGTCGCGACCCGGCGCCGATCTGTAGGGCCGCCGGCTTCTGGGTGCCCGCATCCCCCATATTTGAGTAGAGCAGATCCTCGAAATTGGCTTGAGACTTCTTGAATCCCGTGGTGTTGACGTTCGCCAGGTTGTTGGCGATCACGTCGATGCGGGTCTGCTGGGCGCGCATGCCCGTCGCCGCCGTAAAGAGTGCTTTGATCATTCTGTTCTCTCTTTCTCTCTCGATCGGCTCCCTTGACCGGGGGGTCAAACGGAACGCAATGTGGTCTGCGTGACGCGGTCGATCGTCCGCACGGCTCTCTGCATTGACTCGTAGTTCCTGTTCGCGACGAGCATCTCGACCAAGCTCTTCATGGCGAAGGGAGGCATCTCGAGGAACCCCTGGCGGACGAAAGTCTGGGTCGCGTCCGAGGGTCTGACTCCTTCCGGAGTCCTGTAGAGCGTTTCCGCGGCCGGGGTCAGACGGCCGACTTCGTCGTCACTCAGCTCCACAACTCGGATGCGGCCCACCTCGGCACCGTCCTGCAGGATGGCGCCATCCTCTTCGATCCGCGGCGCACCGCCGTCGGGATTCAGACGGACCACGCTGCCATCGCTTCCCACCAACGGGTATCCGGCTCGCGTGACCAGCTGTCCTTCGAGATCCATCCGAAAGTCGCCGTTACGCGTGAGGTAGTCCTTCCCACCTGAACGAACGACAAAGAAACCCGGTCCCTCGAGGGCGAGTGCCGTCGGGCTTTCATTACTGCGCAGGTCGCCCTGGGCGAAGTCGACGCTCTCTCGGGCTCCGATGAGGCCCGCGCGCTGCTGAGCGCCGTCGAGGAACGCGCCGAAGTTTTCGATGATGGCACGCCGGTGCTGATACCCGGGAGTCTGGGAGTTGACCGTATTGTGGGACGATGTCTCCAACAGGCGCTCCACGGCGTTCATGCCGCTGGCCGCCACGTAAAGGGCGTCGATCATGGATTCTCTCTCTCTCTCGCCGCAATCGGCATGGATGGGGAGAGCAAGGAGCGGGCCGAAGGAGCGGGGGATTCCATCGCAGACAGCAGATGGCTCGAAGACGTTGTCGCCCAGCAACTTGGATCGTCGTCGGGGAACGCGGCCTCAGGCCCTCGAGAGGAGGAGGGCGACGGTGCCGGAAGTTTTTTCCAACTCGAGAAGGAAATTTCTGCCCAAGCAGGACTGATTTCAGGAGGCTTGGGCGAGGCAGCTCAGGACGAGTTCGGCAAGATAGGCGCGCAACATCGCATCGTCCGCGGAGATGCGGAGACCTCCGCGCGACAGTCCTCCGACGTCGGCGCGTTGCCAGGACACTTCGGCGCGAACGGTCACGGCATCGATGAATTCCGGCAGGTGAAGCCTCAGCGTCAGCACCTCTCCCACCGTGAATCTGGATTCGCTGCGAAACCCGATGCCGTCCAAAGAGACGTCCATCGCCCGGAGCGCCAAGGGGTCGGCCTGTGATTCGGCTCTGACCGCGGCGATCGGGAAGTCGCATCGCACCCGACACTTGCGGTGAATGCGTCGATTGGTCTTGGCGTCGGACGGGACTCTCCGAGAGTCGGCGTTTCCCGACTGAATCACCAGATCCATGACGACGACGTTTCCATCCGATTCGGGAACGACGAGATCGACGCGTCCCTTCATGGGAACCAACCCACTCTCGACCTCGAGGACGCGAAGACCGCCGTCCGTATCCCCGATGACGGCATCGCACCCGCACCGGGTGCCGTCCACGTCCCAGAACACCCAGGCTCGGTCGCCGGGAGCGAGATCCGCCGGGGTCAAAGGGACGTTCGTCTCGACGAGCTCCTCGTCGACGAGTGAACCCACCCCCTTGCCCCGGCGCCCGGCGCGACGCTGCTGCGCGGCACGAACGAAATAGAGCAGACCGATCAACAGAACCGTTGCGACGAGGCCGATCGAGACGACCTGCCAGAAGACAAACGAGTCCTCCGCGCCCCTTTGCTGCAGGGCGTCGAACTTGTCGTAGATCGTGGTCCCGGCCTGTAAGAACGCGAGGATCATGCAGAGCCCCCCGTCATCCTCTTCGGCCAGAGCGCCGCTGGAGCTGAAGTCGGCTGCACTCCCTGATGAGACACTCTCCACAGAGAATCCATCAGATCACCTGAAGCAACTCGGCGAAGAGCTGATCGGCCGTCGTGACCACCCGGGCGCTGCTCTGGAAGGATCGCTGCGCTTCGATGAGCCGGACGAACTCCTCGGCTGTATCGACGTTGCTGCCCTCCAGGGCTCCCGAGACGATCCCTCCAGCCCCGCCTGTCCCCGCCTCGCCGATCAAGGCGATTCCGGAGTTGTCGCTTCGCCGGAACAACGTCGACCCTTCTTTGAACAGGCCTTCCCGGTTTTGGAACGTGGCGATGGCGATGGTCTCCAGATCGATCACGGCCCCGTTGCTGAAGAATCCCTGCACGACTCCGCCCTGAGTGACTCCGAGAGAAGCGAGCGTGCCCGATTCGAAACCGTCCTGGCTGATGGCCTGAGCGCTCGACTCGCTGCCGAACTGGGTCAGTCCGTCCAGCCCGCCGATCGTTCCGAAATCCAGGGTCACGGTCTGGGCGGCCGCGCCGTTCGACCATCCGATGGAGAAGGTGGTGGCCGCCGCTCCGAGGAACCGCCCCTCATTGTCGAAATCGATCCCGGTGATTGGCGAACTCGCGATGGTCCCCTCATCGGACGGAACCGAGAGTTGGAGATTCCAGGTGCCGTCATCCTGTCGTTCGAAGACACCGGAAAGGGTGTGCGAGATTCCGAGGGAATCGAAAACCGTGATCGACGTCGCCCGCGTGTCAGGCTTTGAACCCTCCACCGTCGCGTCGAAAGCATGATTGCTCCATGACGTGGCGCCGGTCGCGGTCGTAGAGTCATTGATGAAGATGGCAAGATCACTCTCTCCCGTCGCCGTGTTGGTGCCCTGAATCTTCCCGTTGACGAGTGCGAAGGTGGTCCCGGCGAACGCGCCGTCCAGTTTCGTCGTGAGATCGCCGAGCGTCGTCCCGTCAACGCCATACGTAAACGAGACGTTGACGGACTGGCCCGCAGCGTCGATGCCTGTCAGTTGGATGATATCGCCGGACACGTAGTCCGTCGTGTTGGCACTGAGATCGTTCAGATCGGTCGTCGCGTCGGCGGTGGCCTCCGAGCCGGTCGCCTGGCTCCCGTTGATTCCCAAGGTCGTGGCGGCAGCGCCCGAGGCCGAGATCACCGCGGACGCCCCCGTCGTGTCGCTCGTCAAGACGAGCGCCCCCGAAGCGTCAACGGACGCAGTGAGGGAGGGTGCAACATTCTGCGCTGCGAGAAGGGAGTTGATCTCCGTCGCGACGGCGGAGGGACTCTGACTGGTCGACGCGGTCGCAAAGGTGATCGTGACGGGAGAGGCGCCATCGATGTTGAGAATGAGATCCTGCCCGGCCACGTTCACGGTATTCGTCCCGGTGAGCGTGGTGGTCAAGACGGCGGGTTGATGGTCTTCGAACGCCGTCGCCGTCTCTTGAATCTCGGCGAGAGGCCCCGTCACCACGGCAGGAAGGTTGCCGGCGAACGTGATGTTCGCGGACGGTTTGGCCGCGGCCACCTGCTGCGTGTCAATGACGATATCGCTTCCGCTCGTGCTCTGCACCTTGTAACCGGTCCTGGAATCCACCAGATTCCCAGCCCTGTCCAAGGTGAACGTTCCGGCGCGAGAGAAATAGTCTTCCGACCCGTTGTTGACGACGAAGAACCCACGTCCCTGAATCGCGAGATCGAACACCCGCCCCGTGGAGACCAAGGTCCCCTGAGCATGCAGCTGATCGACGCTCGACACCTGCGTGCCAAAGCCGGTCTGACGGCCGTTGACGCCACCCAGGCTGCCGGTCGGACCAGTGGGCGCACGCGAGGTCTGGTAGAGCACGTCGCTGAACGTGATGCGGTCGGCCTTGAAGCCGAAAGTCTCTGAGTTGGTCAGGTTGTTGCCGATGACGTCCAGGTACTTCTGATTGGCGCGAAGCCCCGTCAATCCCACTCGCAGTGCGGTGAACATTCTCTCTCTCCTTTCGGGGGCCTCTCTTTGACCCCTCCTTTTCGGTGCATGGTTGGATTCAGACCGACGAACTCGTCCCCAGGGCGAACGACGACGTGGGTTCGGCGTTCGGAGCCGTCGTAGACGAGAGGCCTCCCGCGACGTCCGAACGGATCTGGACGACGTTGCCCAGCGGGATCGTGACGCCAGACTCGAGTTCCAGTTGGATCAGTCCGTTGCCGAACTTCACGCTCTGCACGGTGTCGTCGGATTCCGTTCCGAGGTCCGGATCGATGTATGACACCTGACGCCCGATGAGGCTGGAAGCCTGCGCCAAGCCCTGAAGTCCGGCGTTCGCCTGAAGGGCGGATGCGAGCTGCTGCAGCGCTGCCGTCTGCCCCTGGGCTTCCTCCAAGGACGACAACTGCGCCAGCTGCCCGATAAACTGGGAGTCCTGCAGCGGTTCCAACGGGTTTTGGTTCTTGATCTGCGTGGTCAGCAGCTTCATGAAACCGGCGCCGTCCAAACGACGCCCTCCCGTGATGTTTTGGCTGCCCGCCACGGCGGCACTGACGGATTCGATGCTCATTTTCTCTCTCTCCTTGCTCTACGCGACGACGTCCAAGCGGCCGTCATCGGATTCGTTCGCCATTTCGAGAACCGCGCGTTCGATTCTCGTATCTCGACGCGGCCCCCGGCCGCGTTGTTGCGAGCCCCCGGGCGCGTCACCCCAGTCAGCGGCCCGGCCCGATTCGTCCCGCCCGCCATCTTGAAGTCCGTGCGGGGACGTGGACGGGACAGCTTGGAACTCCAGTCGATCGACCTGGATTCCCGCCTCCCGCATCGTGCTGCGGAGCCCTTCGAGGCCGCTTCTGAGCAGGTGAGCCGCTTCCTGAGTCTCGGTGCGAACCTGCCCCAAAAGCCGACCTCCGCGCATGACGAGGCGGATGGACAAACGCCCCAGCCTGGGCGGGTCCAACCGGAAGGCAATGCGGGAGTGCCCCGGTTTCACGTGGACGCGCACCTGCTCGATCACGGCTTCCGTGCGGCTCTGGGGGCTCGGACCCGACGGAGCCTCGACCGGGGCCGGGGCTGTCGCGTCCGTTTGGGTCTGCGAAGCTGGAGCGCTGTTCGGCGGGGGGGACGCCTGGTCGGCGGGGCGCGCCGGCGAGACCGACTCGACCCCGACGGGAGGCTGCGGTGCGCCGTTGTCCCGAGGAGACGAGGAGTCCCTCGAGGAATCAGAAAGGCTCTGTTGCCCCGTCCCCGCATGCGACTCTCCGGCGCTGGGAGGTTCAATGCGGCTTGACTCCTCGTTCCCGGTGGAGTTCCCCGCCACGGCCGGCTTTACACGGTGCGCGGGTGGCGAGACCACATCCCCCGTTTCGGGCGCCGCCTCCTCGATCTTGTCGGGAATCTCGAACCCCGCCGGGGCTTCCTTGCTCAAGGGTGCAACCTCTTCGGGAAGGGGTGCCTTCGGAGACGTCGCGTCGGATGAGGACAACGAGGGGGGAATGGTTGCGGTCCCGTCGTCCCTTCCAGAGGAATCGTCGTGGGGCGGGGCCTCGCCCCCAGGTGCGATGGGGAAGTCACCCCCAAGGGATGCACCACCGAGATCCGCGGGAATCGCGGTGGCGACCCCATGCGGCTCGGCATCCTTCCCGAATAGGAGCACCTCTTGGAGCTCCACGGGAGCGTCTTCGCCCTCCGAGAGAGCCCTCCCTGTCTCCACGGGCGAAGTGGCGACGGCCGCCCCGCTCAGCGACTCGGCGTCGGCCAAGTCCGAGTCGTCGAAGTCCTGCCCACTCGTGACTTTGGCTCTCACGTCCGCGCCCTTCGAGGACGGTTCCGGCGGCGCGACGGGGGATTCCGCAGACACCCGTGCTTGCAGAATGTCCTCGAATCCGGACTCCTCCGAGGGGCCCTGGGCCGGACGCTCCGAATTCGACGGCGGGAACGCCGCCGGCGGTATGTTGATCTGGATCATGTCCTCTCTCTCTGCGGACGCACGGTCCGACGCATGACCATTGCACGCACCGTGCCGGAGACATCATTGAGACCGTGGACGCGCTAAGCGTCGGTGAGAGGGCAGGATGGGACGAAGGGGGTGGTGGCCGCCTCACGAGGAGACGTCACCACGTCGGAAAGAGTTTCCCGACTAGGGAAGAAAGTGTTTCGGACGGAATTGGGGTGCCCGGGAAGTCGGCTCAGCGACCGCGGTAGACGATGCGACCCTTGCTGAGATCGTAGGGCGAGAGCTCGATAGTGACAGTGTCGCCCGGAAGAATGCGAATGAAGTGCTTCCTCATGCGGCCGGACACGTAGGCGAGCACCATGTGTCCGTTGGGAAGCTCCACCCGGAATCGGGCGTTGGGCAGAGCCTCTCGCACGACGGCATCGACGGTAATCGCTTCTTCCTTGGCCATATTCTTCCCGTTCTGGATGTCCTACCCCGCTCGAAGGCGGGAATCACTCGACTATATGGATTGCCGCGCCGTCAACCAAGCGCCTCAGGGAGAGTAGATGCAGGACTCCTGGCAGGTCTCGGAAATCCGGATCTCCGCGAGGCCCGGCAAGCTAGGAGCCAACTCCCGGTGAATCCACAGGGCGAGCATCTCCGATGTGGGGTTCTCCAGGCCCGGGATCTCGTTCAGGAAGCGGTGATCCAGGCGGTCGAAGAGAGGCTGGAACAACTCGTCCATCACACCGTAATCCACGACCCATCCCAATTTCGGGTCGGCCTCGCCCCGGACGACGACCTCGATATGGAAGCTGTGGCCATGAAGGCGCTTGCATTTGTGCCCGTCGGGCAGGTGGGGCAATCGGTGCGCGGCTTCGATCTGGTACTTGCGGATGAGTGTGAAGGGCATGAGTCGTTCCTCTCTCCCTTATTCCATGGGCCGGGCCGGGATTCAACGTTGTCGCGCAGCGAACAGGATGCGAGGCTTGCCCCATGAGACGCACGACCATTCCCATGCTTCTGATCGCCCTCACACTCGTGGCCTGCACGACAACGCCCGGCGCGGAGGCCCTGCCCGACAAGGAGACGGTGCGCGACCGCGTTCGCACGCCCGCCCCTCTACCCGGTCCTGCGGACGCTCCGCCGCGCCATCCCATCGTCTACGAAGCCCTCGAGTACAAGGGTGTGCGGGGAGGACGGATCACCTTCGACACGGAGGGGAGGCCGGAGGAAGTGCTGGCCATGCTCTTGGACTTCGAGCACGCGAAGGGGCACCGGGCGTGGGCGAAGACCTATGAGAGCCTTCCCGCCGTCGAGGGGCGACCGCGGGCGCGCTGGAACTTCGAAGGTCACATGGGCATCAATCCGAGCGTGATTCTCGAGTTCGACATTCGACACGAAGCCGGCGACGCGATCGTCGTCCGGTACAAGTTGGTGAAGACCGCATTCGGCCTGGGGGCGTTCTTCGGTGACTACCGGATCGAACCGATCGCGGGGGCGCGTCGCTCGCGCCTGACCGAACGGGTCTTCATCGATTCCGGCACGTGGCTCGCCAACGCTTCGAAGAAAGATGTCGAGGATGGACTGCGAGAAGATGCTCGTTTGATCCAGGCCTGGATGAAGGAGAGGACGAGCAGAGCGAGTCAGTCGGACTCCCCCTGACCGCCTCCCGGCCGCCAAAGGATCTCCATCCCCCCATTCGCGTGGCGAGCCATCACGAAGAGCCAGTCGGAGAGGCGATTGATGTATCGAAGGACGATCGGACTGACATCCTCACTTGACATCAAGCTCACGATGGATCGCTCGCAGCGACGCGCCACGCAACGGGCCAGGTGGAGGTGGGCGCCCACCGCTGTTCCGCCGGAAAGGACGAAGCTCTCCAGCGCGGGGAGAGCCGCGTTGATCTCGTCGATCTCGGTCTCGAGCCTGGCCACCTGATCCTCGCGCAACCGAAGAACGCTTCCCTCGCCTTCGCCCTCCTTGGAGGGCAGGCAGAGATCCGCCCCGAGGTCGAAAAGATCGTTCTGCACCCGTCTGAGTCTCTGCATGAGAGCAGGGTCCTCGCAGAATGCCGCGGCCAGCCCGACCGTCGCGCCGAGTTCATCCGCGTCCCCGTAGGCCGCAACGCGCAGATCGTCCTTCGGCCGCCGAGCGCCGTCCCCCAAGGACGTCTCCCCACCATCTCCGCCCTTCGTATAGATGCGATTCAATTTGACCATGCCCCATGGTAGCCGACGAGCGCGCGCCCCGGAAACCCGGCCCGGGGTTTCTCCTCCGGTCACGACCTGACAGGATGCCCCCATGAGTGGGAACGCCTCGGACCATCCCCCGGATTGGAAACGCCTCGGTCTCGTTCTCGCGGCCACGTTGCTCCTGGTGACCGTGCTCACGCCCGTCCTCGTTGCAATCCTCGACGCCCCTCCTCGCAAGGTGGCCCACTTCGTGTTGTCCATCGGTTTTCTGCTGGGCCTGGCAGTCACCAGCCGCGGTACGCCCCCTTCCATGTGGTGTCAGGCGGGGCTCGCGGGCGAACCTCATCCGATGGCGGTTTGGCTGCGGGGCTTCGCCGTCGGAGCAAGCTCCCTGCTCGTTTTCACCTTGATCCTCGTCGCCTGCGGACAAAGAGAGCTGACCACGAGCCGTTCCCTCCCCGAACTCGCCGCCGTCGGACTTCGCTACATGCCACTCGCCTTCCTCATCGGGATTCTCGAAGACGTGACGTTCTTCGGGTTTCTCTACCACGTCATGGGCAGGAAGGTGGCGGCGCCTGTCCTCGTCTACGCTTTCACTCACTTCATTCACATCGATAAGCACGCCGTCTTCACGTGGTCTGCGCCCCTTCAGGGACTGGAAGCTCTCGGGCTGATGGCGGAGAGCCTCGCCGACGTGGTCCATCGCCCCATGGAACTCGGGGGCCTCGTCTGCGTGGGTTTCGTCCTCGCGACACTCAGGCATCGCTGGGATTCCGTCTGGCTCTCGATGGGCCTGCACGGAGGGTGGTACTGGCAGAGGACCGTGGGACGAAAATGGTCCGTTCACAACCCGGGGGATGCAGACTGGCTCATCGGCACGAACCGCTTCTACGACGGTCTTCTCGGTTGGGTGCTCATTCTGGCTGCCGGATGGCTTCTTCTGAGATGCGGACGATCACGTCAGAGCCCAGACCGCCAAGGCGAGAGCGACGATCGCGAGGAGCATCCAGGGCCAGAACGGCCGGCGTGAACTCACGTGGTGGTGAGATACCCACTCATCCAACTCTTCGGCCATGTCCGCCAGGGTCGCGGGGCGCTTTTGCGGCAACCGATGCGTGCAGCGTTGCACGAGACGCGCCAGATCCGCCGGGACACGGGGCTGAACCCGGCGGGGTTTCTCGAGTCTTCCCTCCAGAATCCACCTGAAGAGCTCCTCGCGATCCTCGGTGGGAAACGCCCTGACGCCACAGAGGAACTCATAGAGTGTGAGGCCTAGAGCGTAAACGTCCGCCGACTCCGTACCGGCAGCCTCTCCCTCCAGCAACTCAGGGGCGAGGTAACGGGGAGTTCCCAGAAAGCCGTCGGCGGTCCGGGTGAGAGACGACCAGTCCTGCTTTCGGGCCGTACCGAAATCGATGACGACGGGCTCCAGTTCCGGAGTGATCATGATATTGGACGGCTTTACGTCCCTATGCGCGATTCCAGCGTCTCGGAGGTCCGCGAGAGTGCGGGCGACTTCCGCCACGATGCGCACCCGTACCGGGAAGGAAAGCTCCTGCGGGTCGATGACTCCGCTCAGCTTCTCCCCCCGAATCATCTGCAGTGCTTCCTCGAGGCTGACGCCCTCGATCCAGGGCAAGACCATCCAGACGGCGCCTCTCTCTTCGAAAACCTCCTCGACGGGCACCACGTGAGGATGGCGAAGTTGTTGAAGCAGTCGAGCTTCGCGCCGAAAGCGCTCGAGGTCGCGCTCGTCAACGACTTCGCGACGTTGCAACACCTTCAGCGCCACCTCCTCGCCGGTGTCGCGGTGCCGGGCCTTGTACACGTTCCCTCCACCGGCCCCGCCGACGAGGAAGAGAATCTCGTAGGGTCCGATTCGGCCGGGGCCGAAGGCACGCATGACGGCCCGGCTACTTGGCCCCGGGCGGCCGGTGTTCACAGGCGGCAGGTCCTCCCCGGCGAGGAGCTGTGCGAGAGCCTCTGCGTGATCCGGATGACGGGCGAGGAGTTCGTCGATGTCAGGATCCTCCCCCTCTTCGCGGCGGAGAATGAACTCGGTGATCAGGCCTTCGTAGAATCGATCGAGCGCGTCCGCATCCTCGTCAGGAGGCCGGCTGCGCCTCCCATCAGCCATCGTCCTCATCCCCACGCGACTCCTGGAGCAAACGCTGCATCTTGAGTCGAATGCGCGCTTCGGCCTTGGCAAAACGCATCCGAACCGCGCGGTCGGTCAATCCGACATAGTCACCGATCTGCACCGAAGAGAAGCCCCTCATCCTCATGCGATAGATGAGGCGATCAAGTCGCCCCAATTCGCGAAGAAACGAATACTTGGCGCGCGTCAACTCTCGCGCCTGGGCTGCGGACGAAGGCGTGGCGGACAGGTCCGGAACACGCTCGGCATTGGGGAGCGCCAGACGTCGGCGGATGTGCGCTCCCTTGGCCTTCTGGAGGACTATTCGAGTCACGATCCCTCGGAGCCAGCGGCCGAACGAGCTCTCGTCCTCGTAATAGAAGCTCCCGATCTTCCGGATCACCACCGCATAGGTATCCTGGAGGATGTCTCGGGTCTCTTCCAGAGTTCGAAGGGGATAGCCGAGTCGCTTGCGGGCCCATCGGAGCAACATCGGCTCGTGGATACGAAGCAATTCGTCGAGGGCGTCGCGATCGCCCGTTCGAGCCCTCTCGACGAGAGCAAGGATGTCGGAAGAGTCGTTCTCGGTCATGATGGTCTCACAGGGCCCATGTTAGAACGAGCACCACGTCGGGGTAATGCACCGTGAGAGATTTCGTACATCCTACCGCCATCGTCGCCGCAGAGGCAGAGCTCGGGGAAGGAGTCCATGTGGGCCCGTTCGCCGTCATCGACGCTCACGTGCGATTGGGCCGGGGTGTCCACGTGGGGCCCCACGCGTGGATCACCGGTGAAACGGTGATCGGAGAGGGATCGAAGATTCACAAGGGAGCCGTCCTGGGGCATGAGCCGCAGGACCTCGCCTTTGAACAAGGGACGCGAAGCCGGCTCGAGATCGGACGCAACGTCGTCATAAGAGAGCATGCGACCCTTCACCGGGCCACGACGGCCGACGGCGCGACGATCGTCGGGGACGACTGCTTCCTCATGGCGAATTCCCATGTGGCTCACGACTGCGTTCTCGGCAAGGGCGTGATCGTCTGCAACAACGCTCTGCTGGCAGGGTACGTCCAGGTGGGAGACCGGGCATTCATTTCCGGGAACGTATGCGTCCACCAGTTTGCGCGGATCGGGGCGGTCTGCATGATCGGAGGCGGCTCCGAGGTGGGGAGAGACGTCCCGCCGTTCACGACGGTGACGGGACGATCACGGATCACGGGACTGAACGTGATCGGCATGCGTCGTGCCGGGTTGGGTGCGGAAGAGCGGTTGGCCGTCAAGACCGCCTACAAACTGATCTTCTCCGAAGTGGGAGGAGCCGATGCCGCCCTCGCGCGGCTCGAGGAGGCGCCGGAAGCCGATTCCGTCCGCTACATCCGTGAATTTTACGCGGCGCGAAGTCGACGGGGATTCGTCCTCCCCGATCGCCCCTGGGCAGCCGGAGCCCCTTCTCGGGGCCGAGAAGGCTCGGAGTAGGCCTGAGGATGTACAAGAAGCAGCTTGACGGCTTCCGCGCCATCCTCTTCTTCGCCGTGTTCACCTACCACCACAACGTGAACTGGTGGTTCCTCACGTACGCCCTCCCCTGCTTTTTCGTCCTCTCGGGTTTCCTCATCACGCGCATCCTCGTCGCCGGTGACGGGCTGCCGCGGGGGTCGTTCCTGAAGTCGTTCTATATCCGACGCGCGCTCCGCATCCTTCCGCTCTTCTACGCCTTCCTCGCCGTCGCCGTGTTCTTCGGCATCATCGTCTACCCCCTTTGGCACGCGGCCTACGCCTTCAACATCAAGTTGTTCCTCCTGAGCGTTCCGGAGAACCGGGGCGCTTTTCTCCGTCTCTTCGCTCATTGGCAGCATGGCCAACTCCATCTGTGGAGTCTCGCGGTGGAAGAGCAGTACTACCTGCTATGGCCGTGTTTCGTCGTCTTCACCCCGCGACGTTGGCGCGTGCCCGCGGTGGGCGTACTCCTCGCGGCATCCATTGCTTTGCGCGTGGGATTTGCGCACAGCGAGACCTACTCGCAGAGTCTCTATGGCGCCCTTCTTCCGATCTGCGGCGAGTACATCCTCTGGGGATCCCTGGCGGGACTGCTCCAGTCTCACGGGTTCCGATTCCGCGTCCCCGCCGCGTGGCTCTACTCTGGCGTGTTGGGCCTGATCGTACTCTCTCACCTGGAGACGCCGGAGATGTTTCACGGCTTCTACCAGTTCATCCCGAGTCCCCGCCAGACCTTCTTCGGCATCTGCATCACGCTCGTCATCATCGGCCTGTGGAACGAGGATGACGCCCTGCTCTCCCGGTTTCTCCGATTCCCGTTCTTCACGTGGCTGGGGAAGATGAGTTACGGGCTCTACGTCGTCCACATGGCCACGTGGGACCTCGCCGACTGGATAGTGAACCGCTTCCCCTCCTTGCGGTGGGTGAATCTCTACTCGTTGCGCCTCGTTCTTTGCGTCCTCGCGGCCACCCTCTCCTGGTACTGCCTGGAAAGCCCCATCAACCGGCTCAAGCGCCACTTCCCGGCGCCTCACCCGAAGCGGTGATCAATCGATGGGGACAAGATCGACCACGGCCGTCCCGCTGTCCTTCCACACGACCCGGAAGGTTCGAGTGGCGGAATCGATCCCGTAGACCCCCTCCTTCTTCTTCTCGTAGACGAGATCGAAGATGACGGAAAGCCGGTCCACTCCATCGATGAACTCGAACCCTTTCATGTTCACCTCGATCATGCCTTTCTTTCGGAGCGGCACGAGGTGGTAGCTGCGGTCCAGGTTCATGGTCCAGGAGTCCTTGATCGACCCGTCCGCGAGAATCTGATGGAGCACGATGCGCGAATACGTTTTCTCCCACCGCTCGATGTAGGTGTACCCGGACGGCCGTGAAGCGGCGATCTCCACGTGCAGAATACCGGCCCCCATCGTCGAGTTTCCGATGGACGTAAAGGGGGGGGGATCGGACGTACCCGCCGTTGCGAACAAGTACTTGACCACCACCTCGGCCGCCACCACACCGACCACGACGGACGCGGCCAGAATGAAGAATTCACCGGTTTCGAAGGCCATCAATGGGATCATTCTCTCTCTCCTTTGAGGGACTCGAGGAGGCTCCTCGATTCCTTTTCCAGCTCCTCGAAATAGGGACGAAATCCGCGGGGCGGATTCGCGTCGAGGATGTCACTGCAGATGTCCTTCGCACGGGCCGCCGCCGAAGCATCCCGACCATCGCGCGCTCGCAGGAGGGCCGCGCGAACCGCGTTGTAAGCCACGGCCAAGGCCCCCCGACTGCCCCGTGGGAGATCCGGAAGAGGGTGCATCGCCTCCACGGAACGCAGCAATCCGCCGTCCTTCGCGTCGCCAGCCACCTGAGCATGTCGCAGGACGAGCCTGCCCCAGCGTTCCGCGAGGGCGCCCACGGCCACGGATAGAGCCTCGCGACGGGCGGGTTTTGTTGCGGGGAGAGCCGGAAATGCGAGTCGAGGATGGGTGAGAAGAGGGGTCGAAGCACGAATCACGTTCCGAACCCGTTCGAATCCCCGCAAAGACTCGTCAGCACCGACCCAGTCCGCGAGAATGGCCAGGTTCTCGAGAAAGGGGGCGGGGATCGGGTCTCGACCATCCGCATCCTCGAGGACGCTTTCGTAGACGAGAAGATAATCCTCGGCCACATTCCCATCCGGTCTACCGAGCCCGACCAGCAACGCAGGCAAGCTCGCTCCGTACTTGTCGGCTGCCATGCGAAACTGGGTCCGGACGCTTGCGACGGCCCGGTCGATGCCCGAGCGATCGAGGACGGCGGCCCTGAAACGGCACGTCGCCTCCAAAATGAGCACCGCCGTACGTTGCTGTGGGGTCAGATCGTCCCTCGCTATGAGCCAGCGATAGTCGGTCAGCGCTTCTCCGTATCGGCCGACCGCGGCGAGAATCCGGGCACGGAGACTCCGGGCGAGGCGGTGGCGCGGCTGGAGCCCGAGGATCGCATCCAAGGTTCTAAGGTCCTCGTCTTTCTCCGCTGGCCGGAATCCAGCCTCCAAGTTCCAGCAACGAAGGAGCACTCGCATGCAGGGAGCTGCGGTCGTGGCACTGTCCCGACTCCCCGATGAACTGAGTTTGGGGAAGACGCGCAATGCCTTCTCCTCCTGCCCGGCAAGCCGAGCGCACAGCAGAAGACAGTCACGAAGGAAGGAGTCCCTGGAAACGGCCTCCCGATGCTCGAGCAGCAGATCCACCGTTCGTGCGGGCTCGTTCTTCACGAGATGGGAAAAGGCCATGACCCCCAACAACGCTGGATTCTCCGGTCGTCGCGTCAGATGGAAGAGTGCCCGTCGGCGATATTTCTCATGGCGCGCCGTGTAGCTGAGTCCCTTGAGCTCGAAGGTCTGGCGAGCCAGGAGTTCCTCCAGCATGTCCTCGCCGCCGCCGGCAATAGCTCGATCCCAAAGAGCCAGGAATCGGTTGTCCCCCGAAAGCGCCGAGCCGGCCGATTCAATGTCATCGAGCGCCACGATGGCCGAGCCCCTCGTCAGATCCGCCTCGATCCGGGATAGAATCCGTTCGCGGGAGCGTTGTTCCTTCCTCGCATTCCACCCCCAGACGGCGATGAGGGCGATCAAGAGTACGGTCAGTGCCGAGAGGATTCCCCGGTTTCGCATCAGATGGCGCGCCATCGCGTGACGGAGTTTTTCCTTCGCCACGGGCAAGGGAGAGCCGTCCAACCACGCCTGGAGGTCTCGGGCCAAGTCTTCGGCCGAGGCGTAGCGGTCCTTCGGGTTCTTTTGAAGCGCCCTCTCGAAGATCGGGTCGAGCGTCGTGGGCAACCCCTTGCGCGCGGAAGAGAGGCGCTGGACAGATTCAAAGGCGATCGAATGAATCAGGTCGGCATGAGGCCCCGACCGGACAGTGCGGCGTCGAGTGAGCACATAAAAACACGTTGCCGCCAGTGCGTAGACATCAGAGGGCGCACCGATGGGCAGAGCACCGCCAAAGGTCTGCTCGGGGCTCATGTAGGGCACCGTGCCCGCCAACCCGAAGGATTCCCTCTCCTCCCCCGTTGACGTGAGGCCGAAGTCCAAGAGCACCGCTCGCCCTTGTCGGTCGACGACGATGTTTCCGGGCTTCACGTCCCGGTGGACGAGCCCCTTTTGATGGAGGACATGCAACGCACGAGCGAGATCACGGAACCAGATCACCGCTTCACGAACTTCGCCCTCCGTCGCTGGAGGCGGTTCGACAACTCCCTTTTTCTCTTCACCATTCTTGCGCGTCTCGAAATCCAGGTGGATGTCGGAGTCGTCGGCCTTCCGCGTGGCCACGATGCGGGACAAGGACTCCCCGTCGATCCACTCCATCGCCAACCATTGGAACCCCTGGTCGCTGCCGAAGTCGATGACCTTGGGGAGGTGGGGATGGTTGAGGGCAGCCATCACCTGAACCTCGTGGCGGAGAGCTTCCACGCCAACCTGGTCGTCGAGAGGAACGATCTTGATGGCGACGGCGGCCCCCGTCGCGACGTGCCGCGCCCGGTAGACGGACCCCATGGCACCCTTCCCGAGGAGGCTGAGTATTTCACACGGACCGAGTCGCTTCGGCACGTCGAAACGCCTCTGCCGGCCATGAACCATGCGTACGAGCGTTCCTATGAATCGTTCGCGTGCCTTGTCCTGTCCGCGGGCGCTGCGGCCGAGGAATCGCTCGATCGCGAGGCGGATCGTGGGATCGCAGCCGTCGCTGTGATCCGTGCTGGGGGGGTCATTGATCACTTGAACTCACAGTCTACTACGAATCCGACCCTCAGAGTAGACGCAAGCCCTTTCCCGGAAGTTCCATGCTGTCGCCCCCGTCTCAACGCGACGCACTCCATCACGGCAGGGTTCAGCCTCATTGGGCGGTATGCCTCCTCAACGCTCGGAGCCGAAGGAATGAGGCTCATCGGTGGAATGCAGGTTACACTGCGAGGGACTGCAGCATCTTCTTGGCCGTCGATGCGAATTCTCAGCCTCCCCAACTCGATTCGGTCGGGACAGCCGGAGCAAGACCTGATGGATCAACTCGTCTTCGACACAATCTTTTGCAGAGCTGTGATCCAGTGGGAGCGCGGTTATCGGGCCCAAGCGGCGGTTCTCATGGATAGCCTTGACCCGACTCGGGTAAGGCAGCGACTTGAGAACCCCTCCGGTCTTGGCACCGAAGCGCCTCGAGTGGCAAGAGAGATCCTTGAAGAGAGTGGACGCTCCACGCGGGATAGGGAGGAAGTCACGGTCACTCCCCCACCCCACCCGAAGGGATTCCATCTCGACAACCCGGATCCGCTTCTGCAGTATTTGGCTCATCCCAATTCCGACCCCATGAGACTCGACGCCATCTCTTCTCCTGAAATCTGGGGACTCGTCGCACTCGCCGCCCTGGCGCATGACGAACGTGAAAACCCCTTCGATGTCGCTCCCCATGGGCTGACCAAACCCGAACGCTTCGCGAATGCCGTCGGCTTCTTCCAAGTGATCGGGCGTGAGAGCTCGATCTTGCCGGAACAGCGAAGCCGCACCGTGAAGCTGACAAGAATCGATGACTACCGCCAAGTCGAAACGGCCGCCAAGCGTGTCAGCCAGTTGCTGGTCCCTGAGCAATCGGATATGGAAGACGTGAGAAAAATGGTTTTCTACGTCGTTGTCGAATTACTCCGGAATGTGCTCCAACACAGCATGGATGACATTGGTGCCATCTTGGCGGCGCAGCGGATGAACCGTCCGGGAGAAGAAAGAACGAGCTTCCAGATCGCCGTCGCCGATGCCGGGATCGGGATTCACGCGTCGCTCGCCGAGGAGCACCCAGACATTGAAACCGCTGGCGAGGCTATTCAAGAGGCTATCCGTCCCCACTTCTCGGGAACGTTCGCAGAAGGATTCACGGGCGGTTCACAGAATGCTGGGATGGGGCTGTTTTTCATCGACGAGATGGCCAAGAGAACTGGCGGACGCCTACTGATTGCATCCCGCGGAGCCTCTGTCCTTTCCACCGGTGACCCGGAGTTCAAACGCAACCATTCCATTTCCAAAAGACCGCCCTATCCCGGAACTCTCGTCGTTTTCGAACTCCCGGTTTTCGAAGATCTGTCGTATGATGGATTGATTCATGTCATTCAGAACAAGGCCATGGAGCAGATGCCGAGTCGAGTGTCAGAGAATTGGATACGCTTCGAAGACCCTCCGGAGCACGCATTCCGTTGCATGGTCAACGTCGCCGCCGAGAACACAGCGGCGGCGGAAGAGTTCGCGCGCAAAACCATCCTCCCTCGCATCGTCGACCGGACGCCCGTTGCACTCGATTTCCGCAACCTGACCATCTGCACCCAGAGCTTTGCACATTCGCTTCTCTTCGAGGCCCTCCGGGTCGCCTGGGCTTTGAAGGTCCCGCTGTACGTTCAGCACGCTCGCCCCATGGTCAAGAGCTCTTTGGAACTCGTCCAAAACTACGCTCTACGAGGCTAGCGGGAGGGTTCAGCCGCGCTTGCCCACGCCGATGAGCCAGATGGGGGCGCCCAGCATGGCGAGGAAGAACAGGCGGGGCGGGACACCGCGGGAGGCCGCCCAAAAGCTCTCTGCGATACCGAGGACGAGGCAGAAGAGGCCGACGCGCCGCCACCACAGACCGTGACGGGCGGGTCCCGCCTTCACGTCTCTCGACTCCCCAAGGTTCTCCATGATCAGAGTCGTTCGAGAAGGGCCCGCTGGCGTGCGAGACGCTCATCGCGTTCAGCGGCGAAGCGCTCCATTCCCTTGAGAATCCACGGCGCGGTCATGTGAGATTCATCCAAGATGTCGTCAAGGCTGCCACCGGTGCGCCAGTGGTCGTCGTGATCGGGAGTGATCGCGTACGGCTCGACGAAAGGATTCGCGATCCAGTCCTTGACGAGTCGTCGAGCCTGATTGGCCACCACCATGGAGTCTTGGAACTCGTGCTCCGGCAACACTTCGTCCCGATAGGCTTGGCTTTGACGCCGGAACAGGTCGCGGGAGGGCGCGAAGACGATCTTGAGGTTGAGCCCCTTCTTCTCCAGCGATCCGTCCCGCAGGATCTGCATGACCGCATCCGTGGAACTCGTCCCCTGAACGATGACGACCCCCTGCTTGGGCTTGTCCTCGGCAAAGGGACGTGCCACGTAGGCCCCCTTGGCGGCGGCGTGAAAGGACGGCACGCCCAGAGCTGCTCGATCCATGATCTCGACGGCCGGCCGCGTCAGGTGCAGTGCAATGACGGCGCAGTCCGAGGAAAAGGCCGCCGCCAACATGGGGGCCACCTCGTTGTGGTCATAGGGATGAAGATTGAGAACCATCCCCTCCGGGAAGAGCTGAGTCACCCCCGGGGCGAAGATACCGAAGTGGGTGCGACTGTCCTCGGCCGTTTCGGGACCTGAATGACCGGCAACCCAGAGCACCTTTCCCAACCGGATCTGACTGTCCTGCGCGGCTTGACTGAAGAGACGCATCGGCCCGTATTTCAAGTAGCTGAACGATCCGTACGTGGAACAAGCGCCAATGAATCCCAGCCATTCCTCGAACGGTCTCTTCGAGAAGTTGACCGTGGCCACGCCGCACATGATGCCCGCGTTGGTGAACTCGGTGATCTCCTGAGGCAACAGGCAACCGTCCGGGTTCGTGTTCCGGTCGAACCAACCGAAATTCTTCTTGTCGCCGAAATCCTTGCAGAAGCCGGAGATGTTCGTGGAGTCCGCCAAGTCGGCGGCGCAAGCGAGCACCAGCGGGCGCCCGTATCGCTCGCGGCAATAGCTGTTCAGCCACGATCCGAACTTGGCGAGGCCGGCGCGGTTGGGAGCTTTCTTACCCGGCTCGACGAAGATCGTATCGGGATAGGTGGTGTGGTCGGTGATGACCGGATCCGTGAGGGGGTTGTCCAAATTCGCGAATTTGAATCCGGGGATCTCCTCCGGGACGGAGTCGCCCAGACCGACCAGCCGGTCGGAGAGGTAGTTCAGCAGGTCTTCGTCCTGATGGAGCACGTCCATGACCCGACGGAGATTCTCTTCAGCCTGACGACGGGCCTCCTCGAGGCTGTCCGGGGCCGGCTCGCCGAAGGCCTCGAATTCCACCCCATACTTGTCCGCGAACTCCTTTTTCGTCTTCCAGTACAGCTCGCTGTTCATCTTGTGGGCGGCCCCGTGGGACTTGTTGTCGTAGACCCCATAGCCCCGGCCCTTGCGACTCTTCACCCAAACACAGCGAGGCGCCTTTTCAGGATTGTCGCCCCAGATGACCTCGTGGAACGCACCGGCGATGGAGTTCCAGTCCTCTTCGACCTCGGACCCGGCGACCTTCCATCCATAGGACTCGAACCAGGTCTGGGGGGTCCCGTAGACGACGTCGGAGATGGCTTGGTTGTCGATGCCGTAATCGTTCCAGTCCAAGACGAAGACGAGATTGGAAAGCCCGAGACCGTAGGCGGAGTTCTTGGTCTCGTGGATCGCGCCCGCCGTGTGGCCGCCTTCACCCTCGAAGGCGAAGACCTTCACCTCCTCGGCGCCGGCCCGCTTCAACGCAAGGGCTTCGCCCGCCGCGATCGGCGTCCCGTGGCCCGTGGGACCGGTGTTGGCTTTGAAGAAGAGTGTCTTGCCCTCCATCTCGGCGTGGCCGGGGAGACCGCCCCGACGACGGAGCGTCAACAGGTCCTCCCAAACCAACGCAAACTTTTCGGGATTCGGCACGGCATAGCGGGCGTCGCCAGTCCGACGGAATCGCTCCCGTAAGGCCTCGTTGTAGACGGCGAGCATGGCGTAGACGGCGGGATTGGTGTGCCCGGCCACGAGAACGAAGCGATCGCCGAACCGTTTCTCGGGGTGACGGATGTCCCACCGCATGGCGCCGGAGAGAGTGGTGACGATCAAGGGATGCACCTTGCTGCGGCTTCCTCCGGGGTGACCGCTCTGACGCAGATTCAAGGTGATGTCGATGCACTGATCGATGAGATCCTTGATCTTCTCCCAGTGCGCGAATTGCCCTTGCAGTTGATCCAGAGAGGGGGCGTCAAGCGTCGTGGCCATGGCTCTTCTCGATTCTTCGTCGACAAAAAAATCGAGCCCGCGGTCTCCCGCGGGCTCAACCAAACTTCAGTCGTCGCCGCGGGGTTCCCGACGGCGCGGCGGGCGGTCTCCCGAGCCTCGGCCTCGGCCGTCACCGCGAGGGCGTCCGCGACCCCGGTCGCGACCGCGATCGCCGCCGCGGCCACGATCCCGGTCGCCACTCCGAGGCGGGCGTCCGCCCCCCTCATCGCGACGGCCACCCGATCCGCCTCCGCCTTCGCCACCCTCGAGGAGAGCTTTGCGGCTGAGCTTGATCCGACCCTGCTCGTCGCGGGCGATCACCTTGACTTCGATCACGTCACCCATCTTGACCACATCCTCCACCTTGGAGATGTAGTCGTTGGAAAGCTCGGAGACGTGGCAAAGACCTTCCTGGCCCGGAAGGAGCTCGACGAAGACGCCGAAGTCCTTCACCGAAACGATGCGACCCTTGTAGACCTGGCCGACTTCGACCTCCGCCGTCAGCATCTCGATCTGTCGGCGCGCTTCTTCCGCGGCGCCGGCGTCTCGGCTGGAGATATGAACGGTGCCGTCGTCTTCGATCTCCACGCGGGCGCCGGTGGTCTCCTGGATCTTCTTGATCGTCTTGCCGCCGGGGCCGATGACCAAACCGATCTTGTCCACGGGGATGGAAACGATGAGCAGGCGCGGAGCGTACTCCGAGATATGCTCGCTGGGCATGGGGAGGGCCTTCATCATCGTCTTGAGGATGTGAAGTCGACCCTCTTTCGCCTGGACCAAAGCCTTCTGCATCACGTCCTTCGAGATGCCCTTGACCTTGATGTCCATCTGCACGGCCGTGATGCCGCGGCCGGTACCCGCGACCTTGAAGTCCATGTCTCCATGGTGGTCCTCGGAACCGAGAATATCGGAGAGAACGACGAAGTCTTCCGTCTCCTCATCCTTCAAAAGCCCCATCGCGATGCCCGCCACGGGTTGCTTCAGAGGAACACCTGCATCCATCATCGCCAGGGTGCCACCGCAGACACTGGCCATCGAGGACGAGCCGTTGCTCTCCAAGATGTCACTGATGAGGCGGATCGTGTATGGGAACTCCTGGGGCTCCGGCAGGACGGGCATGAGGGCGCGTTCGGCCAGGTTGCCATGCCCGATCTCCCGGCGGGAGACGCCGCGGATCGGCTTGACTTCACCGACGGAGTAGGGCGGGAAGTTGTACTGGAAGTCGAACTTCTTGGAGTACTCCTCGTCCAGGCCATCCACGATCTGCTGATCCTTGGGGGTTCCCAAGGTGCAGACGACCAAAGCCTGAGTTTCGCCCCGGGTGAAGATGGCAGAGCCGTGGAGGCGAGACTGCCAGCCGGCCTTGATGTGGATCGGCCGGATCTCGTTGAGATCCCGTCCATCGACACGCTCCCCTCTCAGAAGCATGGCCCGCGTCACCTTGCCTTCGAGATCGTGCCAGCACTTCTTGATGGCTGACGTGAGCTCGTCGGCATCCTCCGCGTCTTCCGGAACGAATTCGGAGATGGCTTGCTGGAGGAGAGCCTTGACGGCCTCCTTCCGCTCCATCTTCCCGGGCGTGCGGAGGGCTTTCTCGAGGCGAGCGCTGTAGATCGACTCCACGTCGAGCGCCACCGCGGGCACCTCCACGGCGGGAGGTTCCCACTCGGTGAAGGTCTTGCCGCTTTTCTTCCTGAGCTCATCCATGAGTTCGCAAATCTTGCGGATGAAGCCGTGGGCGAAGTCGAGAGCATCGAGGAAGAGATCCTCGGAGATCTCGGCGCACGTTCCCTCGACCATGCTGATCGAGTCGTGGTTGCCCGCGATGACGATGTCGAGATCGCTTTGCTTGCGTTCGTCGAAATCGGGATTGATCACGAAGCGATCACCGACATGGCCCACGCGCACGGCGCCCAAGGGGCCGATGAACGGGATGTTGGCCAGGTGGAGGGCCGCGAAGCTCGCATTCATGGCTGCGATGTCGGGGTCGTTCTCACCGTCCACCTGCACGACAAACGTGCAGACCTGAACCTCGTCCTTGTACAGTTCGGGGAACATGGGACGAACGGGACGATCGATGAGACGGCAAGTGAGGACTTCCTTGGTGGTCGGCCTCCCTTCCCGCTTCATGAAACCGCCGGGAAACTTGCCGGCGGCTTGGGTCTTCTCCCTGTAGTCGACACTCAGAGGGAAGAAGTTGATCCCCGGACGGGGATCGGCCGTGGTGGCCGCCGCGAAGGCGACCGTTTCGTTGATGGTGCAGAGAGCGGAGCCGTCCGCTTGCTTGGCGAGGTAGCCCGTTTCCAGTTGGAAGGTCTTACCGCCGATTGTCTTGGATACTGTGATGGATTCCATTCGATGACTCATTGTGTGGTTCTTATCCGACCAAAACGCTTCCCATTGAAGCGCTTCCTTTCACGCCTTGTGCGTCGGATCAGACCCTCGCGACCGGCGAGCGGATACCCAGCTTCTTGACGACGGCGTCATGTCGCGCCGGGGTCTTGCGCCAGAGGTAGCGAAGCAGCTTCGAACGCCGACCCACCATCTTCAGAAGACCTCGCCTGGAGGCGTTGTCTTTCTTGTGCTGCTTCAAGTGCTCGGTGAGATGCTTGATGCGCGCGGTGAGCAAAGCGATCTGGACTTCCGGCGAACCGGTATCCGCGTCGTGGGTGCGATGTTCTTGTACGATTTCCGCCTTGTTGACGATGATGTCACTCATCGGGTTCTCTTCTCCTGAAGGGACGATTCCGATGCGCCTCCGAAGCCGATTCGCCGAGCGGCGAGAACCGTCGGTTTCTGGAAGCTCCCCCCGTCACGATGAGCCTCGAGCCGAGAGAAGCCCTGGCAGCAACCCAGGCGGCGGAAGACGCCCAGAGACGCTGGTCGGGTCGACCCCAGCAGGAGGTAGACAGTGGCGAGAGCCGGCCGCTTGGCCGGAGACGACTTTTACCCCGAAGCAAACCTCGACGATAAAGTCTGCCGCAGCAACGACTTAGGAAATGACTCCTTCCATCGCGCCTCGCGGTGAGGGGGATTATAGCAGGGGGCCCAGGGGGAGCAAACCGCGGAGCCGAAAGCGTTTGCGTCCCTTCGTCCCCAGGCCGATCAAGGTCGTCTGGCTCGTCCCGCCGTGTTGAAGGAGGCCCACCGCGGCCCCCGAGACAGGTAGCCCGACTCCACCTCCTCGAGGACAAAACCAGACGCCCGCACGCGCTCTGTCGTCGCCCGATCGAGGTGGCAACCTCCCGCCACCTTGCGCCAAAGAGGGGTGAGCCGGCGCTGCCAACGCAGGACGCGGGCCTCTGGAGCGGCTCCGTGCTCGGAGAAGATCAGCAAACCTCCCGGACGCAGCACCCGTCGCATCTCCGCGAGCGCCCGACGATCATCTTCGATGCTGCACAGCGTGTAGGTCACCACCACCGTGTCGATGCTCGCATCCTCGAGGGGAATGTCCTCGGCGCCGCAGTCGATCCACTCGACCGGCACCGCCAACTGCTCCGTGGTCGGCCCGGCTTTTCGACGCAAGGCGGCCGAAGGCTCCAGCGCGACAAGTCGCTCAACCCGGTTCGGCGAATAGAAGGGGAAATTCAATCCCGAACCCGCCCCGATTTCCAGGACGCGGCCGGTCGCGCCAGGCACCCAGCGAGCGCGGATGCGCCGGAATGCCTCGGTCCCGCACACGAGGTGAATCGCCCGTGGGAGAATGTGATTCTCGTAGAAGCCCATGGGGGGATAGGATAGGTCACCCTCTCGGAGATCGCGAATGCCTGGACGCCTCCCTCGAAAGCTCGGCTTTCTTCTGGTCGGCACCCTTGTGGCGATGACGCTCGGGCCGTGGGCCTGCTCCCGTCACGAGCATGACGTGATCACCGCCCGATGCGGCGAAGTTCGCGACCGCCTCGTCGCTCACGGGGCCACCCTGAAACCGGCGGAGAGAGACGCCATGCAGCAGGGTCTCGACGAGGCCGTGCGCCTGGCCGAAGACGGCCGTCTCACCTTCATGGCGCTGAAGACCTTGGAAGGCCGGGCCGCAACGATCCTCGCGGACGAGATCCTCACCTCGCTCGAGGCCGCCTATCTGGAGCGCCTGCTCGATGACCTGCCCCATTGGACAGATGAGTCCATGGCATTCCGCTACATCGGTGGGCGCTGACCCCATGCATCACGCACGATTCCAATCCCAGATACCGAAGCGTACATCCTTGTCCACCGGGTGACCGCATTGCTTGACGGTCAGAAGGATGCTTCCGCGATGGTGACTCTCGTGGGCCACGAGATAGCCCAACGTGCCCGGGACGCCGGACCGAAAAGTCTTGAACCCTTTCTCTTTGGCGTCCGCCCGACGCAGCCATTCCTCGATGCGGCCGGCGGAATCCTCCAGCGCCTCCCGCAGAGCGCCCCGGTCGACGTCGTCCTTCGGACCGAAGATCACGACGCCCTTGGAAGCCGGCTTCGCGCGTTTCTGCAGCTGCAGGGCCCGAACATATTGGATGTGGGCGAACTGGCGGGCCACGTTGCGACCGCCTCGCTTCGAAAGCGTGCAGAGCAAGCCCTCGTCGCTCACGGCGTCCAGCAGCATGAGAGTGATGCGGTGGTTCGTCCACCAGGCCTTGACGACGTGGTCTATCATGAGTCAGCTCCGGGTCGATTCGAGCAAGGGCTCGAGGGGGAGATCGCCCCGTCGGCGATGGGTGGGCCCATCGTAGCACGGGCGCACTTCGCAGAGGCGCCCCATGTGGGGAACCCACCGATTCCACGATCCAATGCGAGGAGGACCATGAACAAGCCATTTCAGCCGACCGGCGAAAACGACTGCGGAAGGCTTTTTCTCCGCGCGGCGGCCGCGCGGCTGGAGAAGGACTACATCCCCAAGCTTGAAATCTGTCTCGAAAGGCTCTCGGAGTCCGATCTTTGGTGGCGGCCCAACAAAGCCTGCAATTGCGTGGGCCAGCTCCTGCTCCACCTGGAGGGCAACCTCCGTCAATGGGTCCTCTGTGGGCTGGGCGGCCTGGAGGACGACCGCAAACGCGACCTCGAGTTCTCGCCAACCGCGCAGCCCTCGGGAACCGAGCTCAGGGATCGACTCCGCCGGACAGCTGACGAAGCGGTCCACATCCTGCGGAACCTGCCCCTGCCCGAGCTGCTTCGCATCCGCCGCATCCAAGTCTACGACGTCACAGGCCTTCACGCCGCCCTCCACGCCGTCGAACACTTTTCCGGACACACGGGGCAGATCATCTGGATCACCAAACTTCGCACGGGCAAGGACCTGGGTTTCTATTCCCTTTGATGAGCTTGAATCAGGGCAGGCGCCCTTCTCCAGAGAAGAAAATGGTTCCACTCCGCCAGCACGTCGGCTACGATGGGGCGCGTGCCATTTCGCGTCCGATTCTGCCAACCCCGTCATCGACCGTTTCGAGGATGAGAGTTCCATGTGCAAGTCCTTCGTCTTCGCGCTCGCCATTCTTCTCGCTCAGTACGTCGCAGGTCAGTCCACGCTTCACGTGGACGCCGCCGGCGGCGCCCCGTTCACCACAATTCAAGGAGCCATCTCCGTGGCTCTTCCGGGCGATACGATCCTGGTCGCCCCCGGCGTCTACGACGAGACCGTCGTCATCTCGCGTAGCCTCACCGTGCGTTCCACGGGGGGCGCCGCTGCCACTCAGATCCTTCCGACCGCAGACGGCCCCGCCGTGCGCATCGTGGGCTCCGCAACGACGAGTCTCTTGGAAGGATTCACGATCACGGGGCATGGCCAGACGATGAGCGTGGATTCGCTCCCGGGCGGAATCCTCGTCGCATTCGGGGCCTCCGCCCAGATCCGTCGCTGCGTGGTCAAGGATTGCATCGGGAGCTCTCCCATCGGATCGCCATTCATCTTTCCGACGGTGACGGGCGGTGCCGGAGGGATGACGGTCGACAGTAGCGCCTCCGCCATCATCGAGAATTGTCTGTTCTTGAACAACCAAGGCGCCGCGGGCGTCCCCGGCGCCGGAGGGCCGGGGGGGCTGCTTGCGGCGGGGACCTGCGACGTGCGGCACTGCGTGTTCACGGGCAACACGGGCGGAACCGCGACGATTGCGCTTGCCCCGTTGAAAGGGGGAGGCGGAGCGATCGAGATCGGACCGCAGGGCCACATCACCGTGAGCAACTCGATTCTTCGCGGGAACATGGGAGGCACCGGGAACATGGGCACCTTCGCGGAGGACGAGATCGAACCACCGACGGTGGCCCTGTTCGCCACGGCGTCCGTGAGCCATTCGGACGTCGAGAACGCTTTGGTCCCCTTCGTGACCGTCGGTCCAGGCGTCATCGACCTTGCCCCCTCATTCGTGAACCCAGCCATGGAAAACTATGCCCTCCAGGCTGGGTCACCCTGCATCGATGCGGGAGACTGTGGCGCCACGAGTCCCCTCGGCCGGGACTTCCTTGGAAATCCCCGCCTTCGGGGTTTCGCACCCGACATGGGCGCCTACGAATTCCTTCACGACACGACCCGCATGGGGACGAGTGAGGACATCCTCCTGACGACCGTGGTCAACGGCAATACGGCCGATGCCCTCGTCAACACGAAATCGATCGGGGGCGGCGACTCTCTCGTTGTTCACTGGGAGTCTCCCTGCGGCTCTCTGGACGGGGCGCCCTATTTCCTCGCCGCCCAGTTCTACGTCCCCAGCATGCCCCCCGTGCCGATTCTTCCGGCTCTTTACCTGGACATGGGGGGCGCCGCGATCGTGGACGGCCCGGCGAATCTCCCACCGGGCGGGGTGACTCTCACCTTCAGCGTTCCCCCGGGAAGCTTCGCCCCAGCCATCTCCCGCGTGCAGGTCCTCGTGATCACGCCGCTGAGCCAGGCTCCCTTCAGCGTGGCCACGAGCGATGCCCAGGACCTCGTGTTCCTGTGAAGCGGGCCCGCGAAGCTTGACCGTAGCGAGGAGAATCCATGGAGCTTGAAACGGTCGGGTGCACTCCGGACACTGCCGGCGTCATCCACGGTGCGACAGGAGAGCAGCATGAGCGAATACCCGGAGAAAACCTGCACGATCGATCGGCTCGTCACCCACGCCCGACTCGTGGAGGCCGCGCTTGCCGGACGAAAAACTCAGCAGAGACGCAACGGGGTGTACGGCTATCCCGGTGAGGAGTTTCAGCTCGAGGACAAGACGTTCCGCATCGTAGGGCTGCGACACGAAAGCCTCGGCGACATGACGGACGACGACGCGCGGGCCGAAGGTTATCCGAGCCGAGATGTCTACCTGGAGCTCATCCAGAAAATGCACGGAGGCATGGACATCGACCTGAACGGCAAGGTGTGGGTCCACGAGTTCGAACCCGTCTCATAGATCGCTCCGGCCTCCCTGACCCTCAGCGCTTCTTGCGCAGGGCGCTCCACGGGTCCTTGACCTTCTTCATCCAGGCGAACCAGGCCTCTTCCATGGCAGCCAGGTCGATGCCCTTCAAAGCTTTCGCCAGGGCGCGGTCCTTCACCTTCTCGAGCTCGCGCTGGCGCACGGCGAGGGGAGCCCCCTCTTCGAGGGTGTCGACATGGAGGGCGCGCCCTTCCTTCAACGCCTCATAGTAGGTGGGCACGATCGCCCGCCACTTCGGGTTTTTCGTCACGTCGTGAAGGAAGTAGCAAAGCGCCCAGCCCTCGGCGTACATCTGGCCCGCTTCGCGCGGTGCGTAGTACTCTCGGTGCGTTGCGTAAAGCAACCGCTTCAAGGGGATGAACCGCGAGGTGCCGAATGTGGCCTTGATGCGGCCGATCCGCCATCGATTGAGACCGATCCCCTTGACTTTCGAGGAGCCCTTGTAGACGGTCAGTCCCGAGAAGTAGTCCCCGTGGCCTTCGTTGAACCAATCGTGGGGAGAGATCTCGCCGGCGGCGTAGAAGATGTATTGGTGGAAGGCCTCGTGATAGAGAACGATGTAGCTGTCCGCGAGCGGCCGCGTCTTCTGCTTGCGCCCCAGGGAGGCCGTTCGCTTGCTGGCGTCGTAGAGGACCAACTCCTTCGCCAGGAAATTCCAGTAACCCGCGGAAGTCGGTGACCCGCCATACCGCAGGTACTCGTCTCGGTCCCGGCAAATGCGCACCACGCTGACGGCGTCGATGGGTCGCGTCGGCGGAAAGAGCTTCTCGTAGACGGGACGAACGGCCTCCAGGTCGTTAGCCACCTTGCTGACGAGGCGCTTGTTGGTGGTGTGGTGAACGATGAAGAAGTTGGGGGTATCGACGCCCTTCCAACCCTTGAGCATCTCCTTGCGGGCTTGGACCCGGAAGGGGATGTCTCTCAACTTCTTTTCCTTGCCTCGGTAGAAGTCCTTGCCCACCACCTTGACGGCGCGATGGCCTTTCGGGAGGTGGATGCTCTCGCAGACCTTCCGAAACTGCCGCTGCATATGCTTGCTCACGACCTCGTCGCAGAAGCCCACGACACCGAAGATACGGCCGCCCGCGTTGCGCACGTAGAGGTAGCCCAAGCGACGGGCACCCGCGGGTCCTCCTCCGCGAAGCGCACGGAGGGAATAGACTTCGGTCCCGCTCTTCTCGAACACCTCCTTCCGGCCGCCATCCACGACCCAGCCGCGCACGCGGGTCTTCATGAAGTCCCGCCATGTGTGGATGTCGTTCCGTCGCTCCACGAGGTCCTCGTAGGACGTCGGTGACTCCTTCTTGGGCTTGCCTCCCGCGTCGGCCGTGGCACCCCCGGCTCCCGGCGTGGTGCGCGGATCGAGGGCGAAGACGAGAAAACTCGAGGGACGCCGACGGCGGTCCTTCGACTTGGCGCGGTACGCTTTTCTGCGGCTGAAGGACGCCAAGGTCAGCTTTTCTGTGGGTGGTGTGGGGGTCGACAGAAAGGCCTTGGGGTAGAACAGCCTCAGCCCCGTCTCCCCATGGTCGAAGGTCACAAAACCGCTGGGAGGCCGTTGAGCCTGCGCCTCGCCGACGAAGCAAACGGAGACGATGAGGAGTAGAAGGGCGCGTTGTTTCACGAGAGTCTCCTGTCGAGCCAGAACATCAGTATAGCATCGCCTTCGGCGCCCGCCCTCCGTTTTCGATTACGAGCCCCATTCCGGCAGCTCCCAACGGAATGAGTGTGGGGGGACGGGACGCGTCCAGCGGCGGCGCCGGCCTTGATCCCCCGTCACTTCGAGGACCAACAGGGCTCCCGGAGGGAGGCCCTCCAGGTGGGCCGACCCGCCCGCAATGCACCCCTCCTCCGGGGACCGGATGAGGCCCGCCGACCGTGGCGCCTCGATCCGCCAGGCGAGGCAGGCGCCCTTCCCCCAAGCGTCGAACGCAATCACTCCCACGACCCCGGTCACGCTGGGCCACAGCCGCACGATGGAATCTCCCTCCCACGAAAGAAGAGACTCGGGGATGCTCCAGGTCTCCCGATCGTGGCCTTCGGCGCGAAGGCTCAAACGGTAGATTGCTCCTCCCACCCGCACCAACGGACCCCGGACGCAGCCGTCGCCGTCCGTCCGCGCGCTCCAGTGAGCGCCGGCAGGGCCCGCGACGGTGACGACAGCTTTGGGGACGGGCGAGCCGGAAAGGGCGTCCATGACCCGAATCGTCATGGGATGAAACCCAGCGCCTTCGGACCTCTCCTCCGGCGCGGACGCCTCCGATACAGCACTCGACGCATCTCGGCGCTGCCAAGCGCTCCATATGAGCAGAACGAGGACGAGCCCCACACCGTATCGCCATCCTCCTCGCTCGTGCATGATTTCTCGCGCCTCCACGTACTCCCTCTTCGAGACGTCCGATTTGGGCTCGAGGTGACGCCGAGGCGGGAAGAATTCCGATCCGCGACGAATAATGTCGAGAAGGGTAGCCCTGCCGATAATCCTGATTACAATGACGCCCCGCTGCCATGAGTTCAGTTGACAAGAAACCGACCGACGAGTTGCACGACAAGGAGGCCCGCTTCTGGGACCTCCAGGAGGAGCGCATTGACGACCTCTACGCGAGGCCTCACGACTGGCGGTTCATCCCCAAGATCGCGGACAAGGTCATCAAGCCGAAGATCCGCTATCTGCAGCGGTTGATCTCACGCCACAAGAAGGAGATCGGGTCCATCCTCGATATCGGATGCGGCAACGGCTGGTTCTGCCACGCCTGCGCCGAAGCCGGAATCCGCGCCTATGGCGTGGACATCTCCCCGAAGAAGGTCGAGACCGCCCAGCGCATCGCCGAGGAGAAGGGCATCGCCGACCTTTGCCACTTCGAGGCGAAGGACGTGATGGAAGTGGAGCTGCCCGAAAAGGTGGACATGCTGTCGGCCCATGGAAGCCTGCACCACTTCCCCGATCTCGAGAATCAGCTCCCCGAGATGGTGGAGAGGTTCCTGAGTCCCGACGGCTACATGCTCTTCGTGGAACCTCACCACGAGGGCATGCCCCCCAACATTCAGGACTTCATCTTCAAAGCCGCCTCCAGCAAGCTGTTCGGCCGCTTCTTCGACAAGGAGTTCTATCTCGAGGTGACGGGACGGAGTTCCCTCGACGAGCCGGAACCGGAAGCTCCCACCGAGGGCGACTTCAATATCCGCGGCGAATCGCCGGCGGGTCTCGAATTCCTCGGCGAAGAACCCGACATGGGCAAGATCCTGAAGGACCGGTACACCATCATCGAAGAGAAGTATTTCCACTACGCTTCGGGGCACCTCACGAACGCGTTCTACGTGTATCAAAAGTCGAAGCTGACGCGAGGCCTGTGGCGACTGCTCCTCCCCTGGATCATCTGGTGGGACGACCGTCGCTGCGACAAAGCCGAGTACAACAAGTACGCCGAAGAGGGCCTCTGGTTCCTCAAGCGCTGAGTTCCCCCGTCGCCGGAGGTGCAGAATCAGAGGTACTCCGCCGCCCCCAGTCCCGTTCCCAACTCCGCGCAAAGACCCTCGTACTCCCTCAGCCACGCCATCTCGCGCCCGTCCAGGCGCTCCCAGTCGATGAGATGCGGATCGAATCCGACGAGAACGAGGGGACGACAGCGCAAGAATCCTTCTCGGCCGGGCAGAGCCTCGAACGCCACGATGTTCTCGAGCCGCACGCCCCCGAATCCTTCGACGTAGATGCCGGGCTCGATGGAACTCACCTGGTTGGCCTTCATGGGCAGCGTCGTGGTCGGTGAAATCCCCACGCCCGGCTCATGAACGTGGATGCCGACACCGTGCCCCGTCCCGTGGGCGTAGTTCCACCCCGCTTCGAAGAGAGGTCGCCGGGCCAGGGCATCCAGGAAGGCGCCGGGCGTTCCCTCGGGAAACACGGCGTTCTGCGCGGCGAGGAGCCCCTTCAGAACCAGCGTGTAGATCTCCTTTTGCTTCCGCGAAGCCTCGAGCGTTCCTCCCCCAGCCAAGAAGGTGCGCGTGATGTCCGTGGCGTAGCCCGCCTCATAGAGCGCTCCACTGTCGAGAAGCATGAGGTCACCCGGTTCGGCGACCACGTCCGAAGACGGATCGGAGAAGTGAATGATCGCGGAATCACTGCCGATGGCGGCGATGGTGTGGAAGGAGAGATCGACGGCGCCGGCTTCCTCGTAGAAGCGATTGGCCTGATCGTGGAACTCCAGTTCCGAGACCCGCGCGCCGGCTCCCACCTGCTCCCTGGCCCATCGAACACACCGCGCGACCACGCGGGACGACCTTTTGTGGATGTCCACCATGTGTTCGAGTTCGACCGGGGATTTCTTTGCCTTCGCGGAGAGAGCCGGAGACGTCATCGTAACCCGTTTCCAGTCCGGACGAAGGCTCTTGACCTTCTCCACCACTGCGGCCGTGGTGTGCGCCGGGTCATAGACGAACGTCTTGACCCTATTCCAAGCATCCCGGGTCAAAAGCGCGTCCAGGTTCTCCGCCGTCCACTCCACCGCTTCCGCGGGCGGCGGCCCCGCGGCCAGCACAGGGGCGTCCACCCGCACGCAAAGCCCGTCCGGCCGGGCGAGTGCCTCCGCCGCAAACGAACTCTGGTAGGGGAAGTGGTAGCCTCTCGCCCCGGTCAGCCACGCGATGTCATCCAGGGCGCCGAGGTAGAGCAGAGCGTCCTCCCCATGGGGCCAGTCCTTGAAGGTCCTCGCCAAGCGGGCCCGGGGTCCTTCGTCGAGGGCTTCCGGAATGGGGCGCAAGGGCTTGGTCTGAATCAGAGGTTCCTTCCCCAGGGCTGCACGCAGTTCCCCTCCCGCGAAGACGCGCAGGCTCGCCGCAGCCTTCTCCAGGCTCTGACGGAAGGACTGGCTCATCCGGTCGCCCTCGCACCCGGCGACGCCTCCGGTTTTCAGGTCGTCCATGAGCGCCTGCTGGATGGAGGTGCCGAAGGCCACCTTGACCACATCGACGAGGGCCGCGTCCACCTCCCCATCCGCCTGGAGATGGTAGCGGCCGTCGACGTAGAGCCGCGCTCTCTCCTTCGCCCGCACCAAGAGCAGAGCCGTGGACCCCGTGAACCCGCTCAGAAGATACCGGTGGTTGTCCTCGAGAGGCGTGTACTCGTTCAGGTACCGGTCGGCGCTGGTCACCACCAGCAAATCCAGCCCCTCCTCCCCCATCCACCGATGGGCGGCCTCGAGATTCCTCGCCACCTCCTCGGCGGGCAGGGCGTCATTTTCGTCGCGGGCGGGCCAGCTTTCCATGAGTCGTCTCCTCCGCCCCGATTATCACCCGTTTCCCCGAGAAACCCATGCCTACTGCCCACGGCGGACGCCGAGAACTGTCAAGGGACGCGTACTTTCCGGAACTCAAAAGCAGGACACGGACAACTCGAACGACACTCCAGCTTCCGAAAGAATGTGCAAGGTCGCCGGGCACAGTTCTAGGCAAATCACGTTTCGCCCAATGTCATCCCGCGTCACGACGAGATCAATGCAAACACTCATCCCGTTGGCGACAGCGCGTTCGACGACCGATCGGCAATCAGCAAGAAAACACTCGATCGACCGCATCTGCTCCCGCCACCCCAGGCTCTTCATGATGACACACGAAACGCCATCGTTCTTGCGGGAGCGCAGCGAGGCATCGGCATGGGGCCAACTTGCGTTGAGCTCATCCCTCAGCTCTTCAAAGAAGCGCTTCCCTACCTCATTGGAGGCCGCAGGGGACCTCAAGAACCGAACAACGCTCATCATTTTCGACGACCTCGCATGCTCATCCACTATAGAAAGGCGTCCGCGATGTGCTCTGGTGTAACGTTTGGGTTGTCTCGCCCCACACACGGAGTCTTTTCCTTGGGGTTGACTTCGCGATGAAGCCATTTGGCGGATTCTCCGTGCCTCCTGTCCCCACGCTGTGCCCGCTTTAGATTTCGACGGTAATCCGCATCGTA
>DRQF01000199.1 GCA_011369445.1 Planctomycetota bacterium
ATCGAAGAACTCGAGCCAACCTCGGCTCCCGGACTCGCCGCCACTGCAGACCAGGTTGCCTCGGAGCATCACGACCCGAACCGACTCGGCCCTCGCTGACGCCGTCCAGAGCAAACGACGTCCTGCGAGATCGATGCAGCGGACGCGGCGATCCGCCGTTCCGAAGACGAGCTTCCCGTCCACGAGCACGGGGTCCGTCGAGAGGGAAACGAGATGCGCGGGTTCGATGACCTTCTGTGTCTTGCCCGCCGCATCCACGAAGTAGACAACACCGTTGAGCCCGACGGCGATGAGATCCGAGCCATGCGAGAAAAGGGCGGCCACGGGCGCGCCCAGCTCGAGGCTTCGAACCGGCTTTCTTCGCAGCACGATCATCTGCCGGTGGGCACTGCGTTTCCAGTCGAGCTCCAAGGTGGCGCTCTCATAGCCCTCCGCGTGGGCGCGGATACGCACCTTGGGGCGAGATCGACTGAGTTCGATGAGGGCCGGAGCTTCGAGAGTCTCGCCGTCCACCTCGAACTCCGCCCCGGCCGGCGCGCTCGCCACCACGAACGAGAAGACGAGAGCCTTTTCCGCACTACGGCTGACGACCTTCATGGAGCCGAGATCGAGTCCTCCGCCGGAGGGGTCGAGGAGCTGGCGCGCCACCTCGAAGGCCTGCTCGAGTTCCCCGCGAGCACGCAGATCGGCGATCTTGGACAGAGTTTCCTCTTCCTGTGCGAGATGGGCTTCGATTTCCTTGCACCGGGCCGAAACTGCTCGTTCGGGGTTCTCCGCCCACGCCATCTGCCCCGCCTCATGGGCCTTCTCAAGGCAAGCCCTGTAGCTATCGAGGGCCTCGCGCATCTTTCTGTCGGACTGCTGGGCGAGCCCGTCTTCGAAGAGGGCGGCTGCCTCTTTCAGCAGGCCCAGCCGCCGATCGCGCTCGGCCTCGCGCGCCTGCTGTCGTTTGCGCCGGAGGCTTTCGACCCGCGATCGGGCCTGCAGCTGCAAGTCGCGCGCTTGGTCGGCCGCCGCGGTCAAAGGGAAGCGACCGGCCAATTCCTCGAGACGATTGGAAAGGTCGGTCCAGTGTTCCTCTCCGCTAGCGTCTTCCCAAGCGAGCGTGATGGCCGCCAGCTCGTCCTCGGCGGCGCGCTGGTAGAACCAGTAGCCGACACCGCCTGCCGTGATGAGGAGAATGACGATCAGTGCTCCGAAGCCCGCGACGCGGCGGCGGCGGCGGCGGTCCAGAAGACTGATGATCTCCTGGATCTTCCGACGACAGAGCTCCCGGTGGGGTGTCTCGAAGCTGCTCACCATCTTGTAGACGTTGAGCGCCCCCACGTAGTCCCGTCGCTCAACCAGCTTCGCGGCAAGTTTCATGTAGGTCGTGACGGCCGCCTGGATGTCACCGACCTTGGTCTGCAGCCGTGCGAGCATGAAACCGAACGATGTATTTCCGGAGTCGACGGCGAGGATATTCTCCAAAAGACCGATGGCCTCCGTGTACATGCCGGTGTCCTGATAGAAGCGAGCCAGTCGGACGCCGTCGCGCAGACAGTTGCGGTCGTCGTCGGTGGTGGCGCCACCCAGCTTGGCGATCAACTCGACAGCCTTGACGATGCTTCGGAAATCGGTGGGGAGAATCGACACGACGAACTCGTAGATCGTGAGAGCCTCCCGGACGAGACCGCTTTCGATCAATGTCATCGCACAGAACTTGTAGTGCGCGGCGGCCTTCGCCATCCGCCCTTCGGCGAGGTAACTGGCTGCCAGACGTTTGTGCAGGGCGATGCTCAAACGATCCTGTCGGACGGCGCACTTGTAGAGACGAATGGCATCGACATGGCGCCCGGTCTGGGCGAGCCTATCACCGGTCTCGATGAGGTCATTCAGCCCCATCCGTTCGACGAGCCCCTGCTGCGCGAGCTCGGCGATGGCCGTGTCCACGAGGTAGCGCGGCAGTCCGGTGGTGGCCATCACCTCCCGACTGCCGTGGATGCCGTCCAGGTAGTCGAGCACGATCCTGTGAACCGGCGTGAGGCCGGCCGCCGAGGGATCGGTCCCGGTCCGGGCCCGCCAGACCTCGTGGCCACCGCCGAGGAGTTCCACCACCCGCATCCACTCGTCCTGGCGACGGGCCGCCTCCATCACCATGTGGTCGACGACGAACATCCGCCGGCGTGGATCCTCGGGCGCGAAGGTCTCTTCATCCAGGGAGAAGGTGATGTTCTTCCAAAGGAAGATCTCGAGGATCAGCTCCTCTTGGAGACGGGTTTCCGCCTTGAGAAGGTCCTCCTCGGAGACTTTGCCCCGCTTGAGGATGTAGTCGCTGGGGGGCACGGCGAAGGTTTCCGCCTTCCGGTGCGCTTCCCGCCAGTCCGCATATCCGATGATTCCCAGATCCACGAGGATCGCCGCCAGGTCCGGCTTGCGCGGGACTTCCAGCAGGCCCACCTTGTCGGCGTCCAGATACAAGGACCGCTTCTCGAGGATGTTCTCCCGATTCAGCACCCGGAAAATGCCCTTCTTCCGGTTCATCGCCAACATCTGGAAGACGTTGGACAAGTCGACGCTGAGGAGGTCTCCTCGAATCACCATGGGCCGTGCTCGTTTCTCGGGATCGTTGCGGTATTTCAGGGGATATATCGACCAATCCCGGGGTCGGGTGGAAACGAATCTCGCCCAGGGCGAGATTCTCCCCCGGCCCACGCTGCGAACCCTGTGAAAGGCCGCGTCGCCGCAATAAGATGCAGCGCATCCTCCAAAGGTCCACCAGAGAGCCCCAGGACGTGAATAAAACACCACTCAATGAGCGGCATCATGCCGCCGGAGCGCGGATGATCGACTTCGGAGGCTGGGAAATGCCGGTCTCGTATACGGATATCATGTCCGAGCACCGGGCCGTCCGGGAGGGCGTGGGGCTGTTCGACCTGGCGCACATGGGACGGCTGGCGATTTCCGGCCCGGATGCGGACACCCTGGTGCAGCGCAGCCAGACCAACGATGTGGACCGCATCAAGGTGGGCCAGATTCGCTACGCCATGTTCCTCAACGAGCGCGGGGGGGTCATCGACGACATCCTCGTCCACCGGCGTCCCTCGGACCTTTTTCTCGTGGTGAATGCCTCCCGCAGGGAGGTGGACCTTGCGCGGCTGAAGGAACTTTCCGAAGGACTGGACGTCGTGATCGACGACCAGTCGGAGAATCTCGGGATGTTGGCGATTCAGGGGCCGAAGTCGCCCGAGGTCGTGAGCCGCCTCGTGGAGGACATCGACGTCGACGGGCTGGGCTATTACCGCTTGGCCGAAGGCCGCATCCTCGGCGAAGCCGGAATGATCACGCGAACGGGCTACACGGGAGAGGACGGCTTCGAGCTCTATCTGCCCGCCTCGTCCTTGGTGGACCTGTGGGACGCGGCCCTCGAGCAGGGCGCGCCGGAAGGTCTCCGCCCCTGCGGCCTCGGCGCCCGTGACACGCTGCGACTCGAAGCGGGCATGCCCCTTTACGGCCACGAGATCACCGAGGACGTGAACCCCGTGGAGGCGGGCCTCATGTTCGGTGTACGTCTGAAGAAGCCCGACTACCCGGGCAAGGACGTGATCGCGCGCGTGAAGGCCGAGGGCCCCAAACGCCGCATCGTCGGCTTGGCCGTGGAGGGGCGGCGCATCCCGCGCCAGGGTTACACCGTCTTGAGCGGCGAAGCGGAGGTGGGGCGCATCGCCAGCGGCAGCTGGTCGCCCACGTTCGAACGTGCGATCGCCACGGCCCTGGTGGCCGCGGAGGTCTCCGACGTCGGTCGCGAACTCACCATCGACATTCGAGGACGGACGGCGACGGCGCGGGTCGTGGCCCTGCCCTTCTACAAGAGAGACGGAAGCGGCTCTCTCAACACGACGGATTCTTGAGGAGAACCACGGAATGCGACCCAACGACCGGAAGTATCAGAAGTCCCATGAATGGGTGAAGCTTGAGGGCGATGTCGCCACGATCGGCATCACCGACTACGCAGTGAAACACCTGTCCGATCTGGTGTTCCTGGATCTTCCCGATCCGGATACTGATCTCATGGCCGGGGAGCCCTTCGGCGAAATCGAATCCGTCAAGGCGGTTTCCGACCTCTACAGCCCGCTCACCGGTCGTGTCATCGAGCAGAATGAAGCCCTTCTCGGCCAGCTCGACCTCCTCAACAAGGACCCCTGGGAAGCGGGCTGGATGCTCAAGATCAAGGTGGAAAAGCCCCAGGAAATGGACGCTTTGCTCGACGCCGAAGACTACGAGAAGCTGATCGCCTCCGAAGAGAGCTGAGTTCCCACAGCGAAGGACTCTCATGAAATACAGTGCCACCACGCCGGGGTCCCGGAAGAAGATGCTCGATGTCCTCGGCCTCACGTCGGTCGAGGAGCTCCTGGCATCGATTCCGGAGAGCGACCGGAGCCAGGTTGACCTCGACATCGAAGGTCCCGTGGCTGAAGCGGACCTCCGTCTCCGCTTGGAGGCGATGAAAGGACGGCGCCCCCGGGCGGCCTTCCTGGGTGCGGGCCTCTATCCCCACTATGTCCCGGCGACGGTGGACAGCGTGGCGGCACGGAGCGAGTGGGTCACGAGCTACACGCCCTACCAACCAGAGCTGGCTCAGGGCACGCTCACGATGTACTACGAATTCCAGACCTACTTTGCTCGGCTTACGGGTCAAGAGTGCGCCAATAGCGGCATGTACGATGGCAGCACGGCACTCGCGGAGGCCGTCCTCATGGCCCACCGCATCCGCCCGAAGGCCAAACCCGTCGTCTACGTCTCGCGGGGCGTGCATCCCCAGTACCGGGAGGTCCTCCGCACCTACGCCCGCTTCGCCAACCTCGAGATCATCGAGATGGCCTGGGACCGCGTCACCGGTCGCACGCGCATCGAGGCATCCGCCGAAGACCTCGCGGCCGCCGTCGCCGTCGTCTTTCAGAGCCCCAACTACTTCGGGATGCTGGACGACTTGAACGATCTCGCCGAGGGAGCGTTCCGCATCGCGGTTTGCACCGAGGCGCTTTCCTTGGCGCTGCTCCCCCCACCGCGCGCCGACATCACCGTGGGCGAGGCCCAGAGCTTCGGCATTCCCATGCAACTCGGTGGCCCGACGGCGGGTTTCTTCGCCACGAAGAACAAGTGGATTCGCAAGATGCCGGGCCGGCTCGTGGGAAGGACCGTGGATGCGACAGGCGCGGAGGCCTTCTGCATCACCCTCGCCACGCGCGAGCAGTTCATTCGACGGGAAAAGGCCACGAGCAACATCTGCACGGCCTCCGGCCTCATGTGTCTGCGCGCGGCGATTTACATCTCGCTTCTGGGCGGTCGAGGGCTCACCGACCTCGCCCGCAAGAACGCCGCCACGGCGCGATTCTTCGTGAAGGGCCTGGCCGACATCGGTATCGCGCCCGCCTTCGAGGGCCCTTGGTTCAACGAGTGCGTCCTCGACCTGCGCCAACACCCCTTGCTCTGGGATCGCCTTATCGAGAAAGACATCGTCCTCGGGCTGCCTCTAGAGGACCACTCGCCGGAACTCGCCGGTCACATCCTCTTCTGCGCCACGGAAATGCACGCCTCTCAGGCCGAGGAGCTTCTCCAGGAGATCAAGAGCCATGTTTGACATCCCCGAGAAGACCATCTTCCCGCGCATGACCGCGGAGGCGCCCGGCTTCTCCGTCGTGGGCGAGCATCCCGCCATCGATGCCATCGAGGTCGATCTTCCCATGCGCGACGACCCGGCGGGCGGTCTCCTTCAGGCGACGGAAGTGGACGTGGTTCGGCACTACACGCGGCTCTCGACGATGAACTTCGACGTCGATCGCGGCATGTACCCCCTGGGAAGCTGCACCATGAAGCACAACCCCAAGGTCAACGAGCTCGTCGCCGCCGATCCCTACTGGGCCGACTGTCACCCGCTATGGCCGGCAAGGTACCTGGAAGCGCACCACCGAATCATGAACGAGCTGGTGGAGGACCTGAAGGAGCTATCCGGCTTCGACGGTGTTTCGCTGCTGCCGGCGGCGGGCGCCCACGGCGAACTCACGTCCGTCTTCATGATGAAGGCATTCCACGAGGACCACGGCCACGACGAAAAGCAGATCATCCTCATCCCGGACACCGCCCACGGCACGAACCCGGCCTCGACGGCGATGGCGGGCTTCAAGGCGAAGCAGATCCCCAGTGGCCCAGACGGCTACCTTCGTTACGAGGACGTCAAACCCTTCGTCGACGACACGGTCGCCGGCATCATGGTCACGAACCCGAACACGCTCGGCATCTACGAGAAGGATTTCCGACGCATCGCGGATCTCATGCACGAGCACGACGCTCTCGTCTACATGGACGGAGCCAACTTCAACGCTCTTATGGGCGTGTTCCAACCCGCGGCCATCGGCGCGGACATCATGCACTGGAACCTGCACAAGACCTTCACCACGCCTCACGGCGGCGGAGGGCCGGGTTCCGGACCCATCGGTTTCGTGGAGCGCCTGGCGCCATACGCTCCGGATGCTCCAGACATGCGAAGCATCGGACCGGTGAAAGCCTTTCTCGGCCAGTGGGGCATGTTTCTGCGCACCTGGTGCTACATCCGTTCCCTGGGGGGCAAGGGTCTTTCCGAAGTGAGCCGCGAAGCGGTGCTGGCGGCCAACTACATCCGAAAGAAGCTCGAGGGAAAACTCCATCTGCCCTATGCCACGCCGACCCTCCATGAGTCGGTCTTCAACGATGAGGGCCTTCCCAACGAGGTCATCACGAAGGACGTGGCCAAACGCCTCATCGACTTCGGCTTCCATCCGCCCACGGTCTACTTCCCCATCATGGTTCAGGGGGCGATCATGATCGAACCCACGGAGACCGAACCGCTGGAGGAAATGGACCGCTTCGTGTCCGCCGTGGAGGCCATCCTCGAAGAATGCCGCACGGCCCCGGAGACGGTGAAGTCGGCACCTCACACGACGCCGGTGCGGCGCGTGGACGAGGTGAAGGCCGCCCGCGAGCTGGACCTGGTCTGGCCGGGCGAGTGAACCGCTGTGCCCCCGACGCCGCGGATGCGGATCGACCCGCCTCTCCCACCCGACGAGAACATGCGCCGGGACGCGGAACTCCTGGACGGGGAGGGCCCGCCCCGAGGCCGTCTGTATCGGTGGCGGCCCTATGGTCTGAGCCTGGGGCACTTCCAGAAAGAGGCCCCCGCGGATTGGCTGCGAACTCTCGCCCCCGATGAAGTCCGGGTCGTCCGTCGCGTCACGGGCGGCGGGGCCATTCTCCACGCCGAGGAGATCACCTACGCCGTGGCGGGGCCGGACGGGGCGTTCCCCTTCGATGGGCCGGTCCATCGCTCGTATGAGCACGTTCACACGATGCTCATCGAACTCTTCCGCTCCTGGGGTGTCGAGGCGGGCCTCGAGACCTGCCGCCCCCATGCCCTCAAACGTCATGAGCAGCCGTTCCTTTGCTTTGACCGCGCCACGTCCATGGACGTGATGGCGGGGGGGAAAAAGCTCGTGGGCTCCGCGAAACGGCGTCGGGGGGGGCGCGCCCTCCAGCACGGATCGATCCTGCTCCGGGCCCATCCCGCCCAACCCCACTCCGTGGGGCTCCTCGACCTGGCGCCCCGTCCTCTCGCGGAGGCGGAGATCATGGAGGCCTTGCACAACGCTTTCGAGGGGCTCCTGGCCTCCTCCTGAGGGTCAAGCCCTACCCCGTCCACCGCCGATGAAACCAGGAAGGGGATCCTCATGTCCAGTTGCGATAAGGCCAAAGACGTCGGACGTCTGCTTCAAGGAGTGCTCAACTCCAAGCAGACTCTCGCCGTGCTGGACCATGCGAAGTCCTGCGAACAGTGCCGCGACCTCATGACCGCCGGGGCGCGCATCGTCACCGGGTCCCACGAAGAGGAGGTGATCGTTCCCGAGGCGCACCGCTGCTCTCCCGTCACGCACCCCAGGGCCTCGGTGTCCCGAAGCGGTCTCACGAACGAAGAAGCGGTGAATTGGATCCGACGGAAACGGGCCAAGACGGGTTCACGCAGACTCCTCGTCTTCGGCGTGCTCATCCTCGCGGCCCTCTTCCTGCCCCGTGTGCTTCGACCGAGCGGCCGGAGACATCCCCAGTCGGTGGAGGATCTCTTCACGGTCCTCTCCTTGAGCGAGGGCCGGCCCGTCCTCCTTTCCCCCGTGGGCGACATGTCGGGAAGACCCATGGCCATCGCTGTCAGGCTCCCCGCGGGGAACGAGAGGTTTCGCTTGCGTGTGCTGACCGAAGGGCGCGTCGTCTTTGAAAGCGAGATCCGCATGAACGATGCGGGCGCGACGTTCGATCGATTGACCCTCGATGGCGACAAGGGCGAGATCACCGCCGTGGACGTCCTGGCGCCCTTCCCGCCCCGGGACGCCCTTGCTCTCGACGAGGGAGTGGAGTATTTCTCGCAGGTCGTGCTGCCCAACGGGCAGAGGTCCGCCCCTCGGGGGTTTCGTCTCCTTTGAAGTGAATCCGTCATGACCGACGCATGCGAGAACCCCTGGGGCGCTCTGCTCGACGCCTCGTCCCTACCGGAAACGACAAGCGGGTTGATCCTTTTTTTCGCGGCGGCGATGCGAAGTCCGGCGGACGCTGCCGAAGCCGCGGCCCTACTGGCGCATCGAAACTTCGAGGAACGGGCGGGGCTTCAGGAGGCCTGCCTCGCCGTGCCCCTTTTCGCGGGTTTTCCACGGGCCATCAACGTAGCGGCCGCCCTACATCGCGCCTTCCCGGACCTGCCCGCGCCGCCCGGAGATGATGCCACTCCCGAGGCCCGGGCCTCCCGCGGCGAAGAACTCTTTCGTCGGATCTACGCCGACCACTCCGACCGGGTCCTGGAAGCTCTGGCAACCTATCATCCGGAACTGCCCGGAATGATCTTGGAGTGGGCATACGGGCGCGTGCTCTCCCGCCCCTCCCTCGACGGCGCGACCCGAGAACTCATGGCCGTGGCCGCTCTCACCGTCACGGGGGACGAACGCCAGCTTTCCTCCCACGTCCGAGGCGCCCTCCGCCTGGGCTCGAACCGAAAAGCCCTTGACGCGGCCCTCGCGCTCACCGCTCCCTTCACGTCCGCCACCGCCCTCGCCTCCGCCCTCACCCTCGTCCGGGATCTCACCCCCTGACCACCGGGCGGCGGATGCGAAATGAAAAAAGTGTGGACCTTCGAGCTCCAGATACGTCATTAAGGTGTGCTCCGGCGGATCGAGAGAAGGAGAATCCCATGCGCGGTACCGTGTCGACACTGATCGTCCTCCTCGTGGTCGGAGCCGGCCTGACGGCTCAGACCCGTTCCCCCCATTGGCTGGGTGATCTCGACGATGCCCTGGAGAAGGCCAAGGAGACCGGCAAGCCCGTTCTCATCGCCATGCACATGAAGGGAGAGATCGCCTGCGACCGGATGATCCGGCAGGTCTACACGGACCCCCAGGTTCTGAGTCGTCTGGAGAGTTTCGTCGTCCTCCCCACAAGCCCCGACCGCCACAACATGACCGCGCCGGAAGCCCCCTGCCCCCGCTTCCCCGGCATCAACTGCGCCGATCACCTCATGGCCGAGGTCCAGGTCAAAGAACGAGTTCTGGGCACCGACACTGTGAAGGTCCCCCAGCACATCATCCTGAGCCCAGACGGCGAGCGCCTGAGTTTCCATGTCTTCGAGATGAAGAAGACCGCCTTCCTCGACTTCCTCGATCAAGGCCTCGCCCTCAACGCGAAGGCGGCGCTCGAGGGGTTGGGGGCGGTCGTGGCCGGTTACTTCCGAGATCTCCGGGAGGGCAACGCCAAGGAGAAGAAAAAGGCCGTGGCGCTGATTCTCGGCGTCGACGACACCAAAGCCCACGAACTGCTCTTTCAGACCATCCAGTCCATGGGAAAGACCTCCGACAAGTTCACGTCCATTCGAGCCATGGGTTACGAGGAGTTGGAGGAGCCCGCCGGCCCCCTCCTCCTCCGGTGGCTCCACGACCCCGCCCTGCGCATCGTGAACGCCGCGGTCGTGTCCCTCGAGGAGTGCGGCTACGGCCCGGCCCTGGAACCGCTTCTTGCGCTTGGGAAAACCGCCAAGGACAAGGAGCTCAGAAAAGACATCGTTCGGGCGTTGGGAACGGTCGGAGCCGCCGACAAGCGCGCCCGAGCGGTCATCATGAGAGCCACCGAAGCGCGATCGGACACGCTGCGCATCTCCGGCTATCTCGCCACGGCTTCCCTCTTGTGGGAAGAGGACGTCATCGGACACTTGAAGGAGCGATTCAAGAAGGAGCGCCGATCCCTCCTCCCCAAGCTCGCGATCCTGAGGGCGTTCCAGATCAACGGGAGTGCGGAACTCATCCCGGTGCTTCGAGAGATGACGGCCAAGGAGTCGAACAAGCAGCTTCGGGACGTGGCGGAGGCCCTGTCGAGAATCTTGAATGGGGACGAGAAGGACGGCGACGAGAAGACCCTGCGCAAGAGCTTCCGCGGGCTCTACGTCAAGGACAAGATCCGCCGCAACTTCCTGGACGCATGGGGGTCGGGCAAGAACAACAAACGGAGCCGCGGCCGACGGCGATAGCGGCGCAGCATCGCGGGGGCAACGAAAGCCGCCTCTCTCATGGAATGTGGACGTCCTCGTCCGCTTCTTCCCTCCCACGCCGAGCGCGGAATGCAAGACGAGGAGGACCTCGTCATTCCAGAAGAAGGGGCGCGGCGACGGAATTCGGAGGGGAGGCTTCAGCCTTCACCCGACGCCACGTGGCAAGGATCACCCTCCGACATTCGCGGGACGAGGGCGTCCCGCCTCCAGGAGAGGAGAAGGAACGCCGCGTCACCCGGCATCAGTCCATGGGCTAGTGAGCCCACTTGGCGATCCAGCCGTCGCCGGATCCCCCGGCGAAGAAGGGCTGGTAGGCGTTCAGATAGGGGAACCCGGACATGCAGTTTTGGAAGTTGATCTCGGTGTTTTGGCACTGCCCGTAACCGGCAATGACGATGCCCGTTTCATTGACGTCGAGGGTGAGTCCTTCCTCGAAGAAGGGGCCGCCGATGGCCGTCGTCGAAATGAGCGCGCCGAAGTCGCCCAGAATCGTAAGGAACCCGTCGGCGCCGAAGATCCCGGTGATGATGCCGGTGACGTAAACCTGATTGTTGTAGAAACGGATGTCGTATCCGACGTCGTAGGCCGTCCCGCCGATCACCGTGCTGAATCGAATGTCCGTGAGCCCAAGACCGTTGGGGGTGATCCGTGCGGCATACATGTCGCCGCCGCCATTGATCGTGAAACTCGACAGGTCGAGCGGGAAGTCCATCGAACCGGACAGTCCCGTGATGAAGGCATCTCCCGTATCACTGACGTCCATGCCCATGAGATTGTCGGGCCCGGAACCACCCCAGAACGTGGCGTAGACGAGGTCGGCGGGTCCCTGGTTGCGGGGGCGCAGGATCGCAAGGAGTGCATCCGAGAATCCTGCGTTCGTGGGCTGGGGGGAGATGATGTCGACGAGGTTCGGAAACGTGGAGAAGTCCACCGTGGAATCACTGAATCCGCCCACGTAAACCAGACCAGACCCCTCGGGACCGAGCTCGATGTCGAAACACTCTTCGACACCGCCCCAACCCAGGTAGGTGGCGTACGTGTACAAGGACTGCCCCGGCCTGAACTTGACGAGGAACATGTCCTCGACGCCGCCGAAGAGCGCCTGATAGGACTTGGAAAGCGTCGGGAAATCCGAGGAGTAGGTGTATCCGCCCACCCAGACGTAACCGTCTGAATCGACTTCGACCGCCGTGGCGAAATCCAAGCTCGTCCCGCCTATGTAGCTGCTGTAGAGGATGCCGTCACCGTGAGGCGTAACGATGGTGATGAAGGCATCCATGGCGACGCCATTCCGCTGGGGCTGGATGGCATCCGCGGTGATGGGGAAGTTCGACGACTCGGTGAAACCCACGACGTAGACATTGCCGAATTGATCCACGTCCAAGTCGAGGCCCCAGTCCGCGCCTCCGAAGATACTGAAATTCGTCGGATCGCCGCCGCCGAGGTAGGAGCTGAAAATGAGGGTTTGTCCGTCCTCGCTCAGCATCATCACAAAAGCATCCGCAACCTCCCCGTTGTAGGTGGGGTCGAACGCCTGCGGTGTGACGGGCCATCCCTGACCCGCATTGATCGCGGGGTTCGAATGGGTCCGGCCGGCCATGTAGATGCGACCGTGCTTGTCCATCTTGGTGGAGATGCAATGATCCGTGCCGTTTCCACCGAAGTGGGTAGCGAAAATCATGGTGGGATCGATCACCAGATCATGATGCGGGTCGTACGTTCCCAGCAGGAAGCTCACTTCACCGTTCTCATGGAGTCGGAACTTGACATCCACGTCGAAGCGCTTCCCGTCAATCTGCTGCCACGCCACGGGGGCCAGCTCCCTCAGACGACCACCGACACCGTAACGGGAATCGCCCAAATCAAGGACGAGGTCACCGGTCTTCTTGTCCAACGCGACGCTTCTCACGCCATCGTAGCGCCACCGGATCCCGCGCGGGTCCGCACCGGTGCCCACGAGAAAAGTCCCCTTCAAGCGACCATCTCGTCCCGTGTAATCCAGATCGATGCCGTCATAGAGATCGTCGTAGATCACCTTCCTATAGGTGGCGAGACCGGTCAGCCATTTCTTCTTGTCAGACCCGGAGAAGAAGTTCACGGTCCCTGGGAGGCGATCGACCGGTGAGAGACCGGGGGATGGGCGGGCATTGACGAAACGAACCGCCACACGGAAGTCGGGGAGAGGCGAGGCCTGGCGAGGGGCGCGGAGCCCGGGGGCCGCGGCGGTCGGCGCGAGGCTCAACACCGGCCCCGAAGGCAGCAGGGCCACGCTTCCCGAAAGGCCTCGCGCCTCATAGCGGACGAGGGGATGAGACTGGCCCTTGTTCTCCATGAAGCCTAAAGGCAGGGACGCCAGCGCCCGCGGAGGCGCGGGAGAGGGAGCGCTCTGAGCGCAAAGGGTCCCACCAACGAGAAGAAACCAGAGGATGAACGAGAGATGGGGGTGCTTGGCGCTCATGCGATCACTCAATCCAACCGACTCGATACCTGTCCCTGGAAACCTCGTCCAGGCGACGCCTTGAAGTCCATATAGAATAGGAAACTCGGGGCTTGCAGCTAGAGAAAGCGGAATTTTTGCCTGTTTCGGTGGGAAAAAACCCGACTTTTCTTTCTTCCTGGCCAACAGCCACCGCCGGATCCTCCGATTCCGCGGGGAGATCGAGGGCAGAACCGCCAGCTCCAAGATGGTGGGGCTCACGCCCAAAGGGCGGTGGTCAGGGAGACGCCGCGTCGGGGTCCCCAGTCAACTCGAGCAGGAGATCCCCGGCGTCCACCGTCTGCCCGGCTTCGACGGCGATCCTCCCCACGATCCCCGTCGTGGTGGCGCGGATCTCGTTTTCCATCTTCATGGCTTCGAGGACCAACAGGGCCTGCCCCCGTTCCACGCGATCGCCTTCCTCCACCTGAATGCGAACGACGATTCCGGGCATCACGGCCCGGACGTCCTCCTCTCCGGCCTCCCCCCCCGCCGCGGAGACCATGCGGGCATGGTACTCGCGCTCCGTCTCCACCAGGAGTTCGACACCCAGACCATGATGGATGACATCGACCTTCGGACCGTCGGTCAGGACGAGCAATTCGTAGGAACGGCCATCGAGGATCAGGGACACGATCGGCCCCGCCCCGGTCGAACGGAAATCCGCGTCGAAGACCTTCCCGTCGACCTCGACGCGAAAACCGCCATCACCGAGATCCTCGATCTCGAGGGTGTGTTCGGCGCCATCGTGGCTCACCAGATACTTCATGGTCTCCCCAGCCTCTTCCACCGTCCGAGCGCCTTCCACGGGTCCATCCCACAAGACGGGGCCGACGCCGCGCGTGCCGTCGCGCCGAGGGCACCTCCGTGGCGGGTGAGAACCGCGGCCACGAGAGCGGCGCGCAGAAGATCCTCTCTCATCTCCGGCGGTTGGAAGTCACTCAGGAACCCCGTGTCGTAATGTCCTTTGGCGAATCGCTCGTCCCGAAGAATTGCGCCGAGGAACGGGATATTCGTCTTCAGTCCCGCGACCTTGAACTCGCTCAGGGCCTGCTTCAGGCGCCCGAGAGCTTGGTCGCGATCGGTTCCCCAGCAGATCAACTTCGCCAGCATGGAATCGTAGTGAAGTGTCACTTCCAGCCCAGGCGCGAGTCCTGAATCGACGCGGACCCCCGGTCCCGCCGGCACCGTCAAGGCCTGCACCGTCCCCACGGCGGGCATGTAGTTGCGATCCGGGTCCTCGGCGCACACTCGGACCTCGATGGCATGTCCGTGAGGGACGAGATCCGTCTGGTCGAAGCTCATCGGCTCACCGGCCGCCACGCGAAGTTGCTCCGCCACGAGGTCAACGCCCAAGACCATCTCGGTCACAGGATGCTCGACCTGGAGCCTCGTATTCATCTCGAGGAAGTAGAAATTGCGGTGCTTGTCGACGAGGAACTCGACCGTGCCCGCGTTGTCGTAGTCCATCGCCTTCGCGGCGGCGACGGCAGCCTCCGCCATCTCCGCGCGCAGAGCCGGAGTCAGAAACGGGCTCGGCGATTCCTCGACGACCTTTTGATGCCGTCTCTGAACGCTGCACTCGCGATCGAACAGATGGACGACGTGTCCATGACGGTCACCGAAGATCTGAAACTCCACATGGTGGGGCTCCTCGAGCGCCTTTTCCATGTAGACCGTACCGTTGCCGAAGGCCTTCTCGGCCTCGCCCACCGACTGTTCGTAGGCCGACCACAATTCGGACTCCTCCCAGACGATGCGAATGCCCTTGCCGCCCCCACCCGCCGTCGCCTTGAGCATCACCGGATAGCCGATGGACTCCGCCGCTTCGGCAAGTGAATCCCGATCGAAGGCCTCCGCCTCCTTGCCCGGCACGACGGGCACTCCGGCTTCCTTCATGCGACGCCTGGCGTTGATCTTGTCGCCCATCGCATCGATGGCATCGGCGGACGGCCCCACGAAGACGAACCCAGCTTCGCGAACGGATCGCGCGAACTCGGCGCTCTCGGCGAGAAAGCCATAACCCGGATGGATCGCATCCGCACCGACCTGCCGCGCCGCGTCCAGAATCCTCTCCGGGTCCAAGTAGGAAAGGCGCGCCTCGGGCGGGCCGATGCGCACGGCCTCGTTCGCCAGGCGCACGGCACGCGTCGTGCGATCCGCATCGGAGTACACAACCGCGCACTCGACGCCATGGGTGCGACAGGCACGAATGATTCGAACCGCGATTTCACCTCGATTCGCCACGAGGACTTTCTTCAGGGGACGGACTTCCGGGCTCATAGCGGGAGGTTCCCGTGTTTCTTGGGCGGATTGTCGTCCTTCTTGTTCGCGAGGACGGCCAGGCCCTGAATGAGTCGCAGCCGGGTCTGATGGGGCTCGATGACGTCGTCGACGTAGCCCCGCTCCGCGGCAAGATACGGGTTGTTGAATCGTTCCTCGTATTCTTGAACGAGCCGTTGCTTCTCGGCATCCGGGTCCTCGGCGGCCGCGATCTGCCGGCGGAAAATGACCTCGACGGCGCCCTGCGCTCCCATGACGGCGATCTCCGCGGACGGCCAGGCAAGATTCAGATCTCCGCGCACGTGTTTGGAGTTCATGACGTCGTAGGCTCCACCGTAGGCCTTGCGGGTGATGACGGTGATCTTGGGGACCGTCGCTTCGCAATACGCATAGAGCAGTTTCGCGCCATGACGAATGATCCCGCCATGTTCCTGCGCGACACCGGGCAGAAAACCGGGAACGTCTTCGAAGGTGACGATCGGAATATTGAATGCGTCGCAGAAACGAACGAACCTGGCCCCCTTCACCGACGCGTCGATGTCGAGGCAGCCGGCCAAGACCGACGGCTGATTGGCGACGACGCCCACGACACCTCCGTCGAGACGCCCGAAACCGATCACGATGTTCTGGGCGAACTCCTTCATCACTTCGAGGAAGCTCCCTCGGTCCATCACGCGGTCGATGACCTCGCGGATGTCGTAGGGTTTGTTGGGGTTCTCCGGAACGAGCGTGTCGAGCTCGGGATCGGCGCGATCGATCGGATCGTCCGACGGGACGCGAGGCGGGTCCTCGGCATTGTTGAGGGGGAGGTACCCGAACAGCAACCGCAGAAGATTCAGCGCGTCGGCATCATTCTTCGCGGTAAAATGCGCCACGCCGCTTTTCTGCGCGTGGGCGCGGGCCCCACCCAATTCTTCGGACGTGACATCCTCGTGGGTGACGGTCTTCAGGACGTTGGGGCCGGTGATGAACATGTAGCTCGTCCCCTCGACCATCGTGACGAAATCGGTGATGGCAGGCGAGTAGACGGCCCCTCCGGCACAGGGCCCCATGATCGCCGACAGTTGCGGAATGACTCCCGAGGCGAGCGTGTTGCGCAGAAAGATGTCAGCGTATCCGCCCAGGCTGACAACGCCCTCCTGAATGCGAGCGCCTCCCGAATCGCAAAGACCGATGACGGGTTTGCCCCCCTTCATGGCCATGTCCATGATCTTGCAGATCTTGGCCGCGTGCGCCTCGGCCAGCGAACCGCCGAAGACCGTGAAGTCCTGAGCGAAGACGTAGCAATGCCGGCCACCGATGAGGCCGTAGCCCGTGACGACGCCATCTCCGAGAGGGCGCTGCTTCTCCAACCCAAAGTCGGTGCACCGGTGGCGGACGAAAGCATCCAGTTCCACGAATGAGCCCGGATCGAACAAAAGATCGATTCTCTCACGAGCGGTCAACTGCCCACGCTCGTGCTGCGCGGCGATACGGGCTTCGCCTCCGCCCAGTCGGGACTCTTCTCGGAGTCGTCGAAGTTCTTCGATGCGATCCTTCATCGGGGCGCCTCGGTCAGTTCCAGGAGAACTCCACCCATGGTCTTCGGGTGGACGAATGCGATGCGGTGGCCTCCCGCGCCGATACGGGGTTTCTCGTCGACGAGCCTGAGCCCCTTGGCGGCGAATGCCTCGAGAGCGGCCTCGAGGTCTTCGACCTCGAGGCAGATGTGGTGAATCCCGCCGCCCGAACGGGCCAGAAAGCGGCCGACCGGAGAGTCCTCTTCCGTCGGCTCGAGAAGTTCGATGACACTTTCTCCCGCGCGGAGTTTGGCGACCTTCACCTTCTGGTCGGGAACGACCTCGATGTCTTCGACCTCGAGCGCCAAGACGTCTCTCCAAACGTCAAGTGCTCCTTCCAGGTCGGGGACGGCCACGCCGATGTGATCCACTTTCATTCCCACGGGTCTCTCCTTCAAAGCACTCGCGCTTCCTCGTACTGGCCGAACTCCTCCTCGAGGACGCCGCAAATCTCACCGATCGTCGCGTCCGACTCGACGCACGCGAGAACGAGAGGAAAGAGGTTCTCCGACCCTTTCGCCGCCGATCGCAACGCGCCGAGATTCTCCCGGACGACCGATGCGTCGCGGCGCTCGCGGAGCGATGCGAGGCGACGCATCTGCTGCTCACGAACGCTCTCGTCGATACGCAGAAGCGGGGGCGCAACGTCCTCGTCGACCTCGAAACGGTTCACGCCCACGACGACATCCTCCCCCGACTCGACGCGCTTTTGCGCAGCGTAGGCGGAGCGATGGATTTCCTTTTGCACGAATCCGTTCTCGATGGCCTGGACGGCGCCGCCCAACTCGTCGATGCGATCGATGTACTCCTGCGCCTTCTTCTCCATCTCGTCGGTGAGGGCCTCGACGAAGTAACTGCCCCCCAGAGGATCGACGGTTCGGGTCACACCGCTCTCAAACCCGATGATCTGCTGGGTGCGCAGGGCCAATCGGGCAGATTCCTCGGTCGGAAGCGCCAGCGCCTCGTCCCGGCCATTCGTATGCAGACTCTGCGTCCCACCCAGAACAGCGCCGAGAGCTTGCAACGTGACGCGAACGACATTGTTGTCGATTTGTCGACTCGTCAGTGTCGAGCCCGCGGTTTGGGTGTGGAAACGCAGCATGCAGGATCGGTCACTTTTGGCGGAGAACCTGTCCCTCATGATCCTGGACCACATGCGACGGGCGGCGCGAAACTTCGCGACCTCCTCGAACAAGTCGTTGTGGGCGTTGAAGAAGAACGACAAGCGACCGGCGAATCGGTCCACATCCAGCCCGGCGGCGACCGCCGCTTCGACATAGGCGATGCCGTTGGCCAAGGTGAAGGCCAACTCCTGGGCCGCCGTGCTCCCGGCCTCCCGAATGTGGTACCCGGAGATGCTGATCGTGTTGAAGCGGGGAGCGTGATCGGCACACCACGAGAAGATATCGGTGATGAGTCTCAAAGAAGGCGTCACCGGAAACCGGTAGGTGCCCCGCGCCGCGTATTCCTTGAGGATGTCGTTCTGGATCGTTCCGGAGATCGACTCCGGCTCCACGCCCTGCTCCTTGGCCACGGCAACGTAGAAGGCCAGAAGAACCATGGCGGTGGCGTTGATCGTCATCGACGTCGAGACTTCATCCAGCGGGATGTCGGCCAGGAGGCGGCGCATGTCATCCAGGCAGCAGATGCTGACGCCGACCTTGCCCACCTCCCCCTCCGCAAGGGGGTGATCCGGATCGTAGCCGATCTGGGTGGGCAGATCGAACGCGCACGACAGCCCCGTCTGCCCCGCTTCGAGCAGATAGCGGAAACGACGATTCGTCTCCTCGGCCGTCGAAAACCCGGCATACTGACGCATCGTCCAGAGACGTTTGCGGTATCCGGTGGCGTAGACGCCGCGAAGAAAGTCCGGCGACCCGGGGACCCCCAGGGCCTCGGGGGGCACCGATTCGAAGTAGCAGGGATCGAGTTCGATCTCCGACGAAGTGTGGACGGGAGGCAGACCCGCAGCCTGTTTCTTCCAGGCCTCAAGACGCTCGTGGAAGTCGGAGGAACTCATCGACACACCCGCTTCAAACTCTTGGGAGATAACGGTTTATTGGGCGGAGAATCCTACGGATAACCCTCCCTCCCATCAACGTCGCGAGCGAGGGGGTTTCAATCCTCGCTGAACACCTTGCGTTGGCGAGTCGACGGGATTCCCAGGGCCTTGCGATACTTCGTCACGGTCCGACGCGCGACCTTGATTCCGAAGTTGTCTCTGAGGCGGCGAACGATCTCCTCGTCGGACAAGGGATCGTGCTTGTCCTCCTTGTCGATGATCTCCTTCACCCGCTGTTTGACCGCATTTCGGGATTCCATGCCACCGTTCACACTCTCCGCCGCCCCGGCGAAGAAGAACTTCATGGGGAAGATCCCCCGATGAGTCTGCATGTATTTCTCGTGGGTCGCGCGGCTGACGGTGGAGACGTGAATCCCCAGGTCGTCGGCGACCTGCTGCATTTTCAAAGGTCGCAGGTAGTGGGGGCCGAATTCCAAGAAATCGTATTGGTAGTGCACGATTCGGCGCGCGACGCGCAGAAGGGTGTTCTGGCGCTGTTCGATGGCTTGAACGAGGAGTTTCGCCTTCTCGAACTGCTCCTTCGCCTGCTCCTTGAACTCGGGATCAGCACTTTTGTCGCGGCTGATCAGACGGTACGAGGTCTCGTCCACTCTCAGAGGCGGGAGATTGTCCGAGGCCAACCGAACGTCGTATCCGTTGGGCGTCCATTCGACGACCACATCGGGATAGATGTAGTGGGGCTTGACGTCGACGGCTGAACGTCCCGGCTGGTCGTCCAACTCCGCCAACTCGCGGACCAGCTCGTCCAGTTGTTCGAAGGTGATCCCGAGGGCCTTGATGATCTTGGGGCGACGATTCTTCGCCAGGTCCTCCAAGTAGTCGGTGATGAGTTCCCGCTTCAATTCGTAGTTGGGGTCTTCGGGACGCAGCTGAAGAAGCAAGCACTCCTGGGTGGTTCGTGCTCCGATCCCTCGCGGTTCGAGAGCCTGAACGCTTCTCAAAGCCTCCTCCGCCTGCTCAGGCGTGATGTCCGGGAACTCCTTGGCGATCTCCTCGAGGCTCCGATCCAGTCGGCCGACCTCGTTGATGTTCATGATGATCGCTTCACCCACCGGCCTCAGTGCCGGGTCGACGTCCAGGAGCCCGTACTGTTCGAGGAGGTATTCATGGAGGGAAGGCCCGCGTCCCGCCGTGTTGTTCATCGCTTCCATCTTGCGATCGGAAGCTTCCCAATCGAGGGCGCTCTTGACGCGCGGCATCTCGTTTTCGAAAAGCCCCTGTTCTTCCATCCGTTCCAATTCTTGAACGGCGATCTTCTCCTCGGGTTCCAGTGCGGGGCGATCGTCCGGCGGGGGGGGCTGTTCGTCTTCCACGTCGTCGGGAGCCACTTCCAAGTACTCGTTCGTGTCGAGTTCCTGATGGACCAGGTCCTCGAGATCGATACTCGGGAGCTGAAGGATCTCGATCGACTGAATGATCTGCGGTGAGAGTTTCAGCTGCAGATCAAGCTTTTGGTTCAGTCGAAGTTCGAGAGCCATCGGTATCCCCATGGGTTGCTGATAGAAGAACACCCCCCGGCTCGGTCGCCCGGCCGGAGGGCGCTCTCATTATACGGAAGCCGCGGCGTGTGCGGTACTCCCGAGAGCATTCTTCCTCGGACTCCTTGGGGCACCCCTCGCCGGCATCAGACCGGATCACGGCCCTCGAACGCGTCCTTCAGAATGTCGACGTTCGCGAATTCGATGGATCCCCCCGTGGGGATTCCTCGCGCCAGACGTGTCACCTTGCGCCCCATCCCTTCCAGGTGCTCTTTCAGCACGAGCGCCGTCGTGTCTCCTTCGGCGTCGGGGTTGGTTGCGATGACGATCTCGCGGATCCTGCCTTCGGTGTCCTCTTCCAAGCGCTTCAGGAGTTTGGAAAAAGTCGAAGTTTCCAAGCTCCTCCCTTCCAGGGGAGCAACGCGGCCTCCCAGGACATGGTATACGCCGTTCCAAGCCCCCGACCGTTCGATGGCGACGAGATCCCTCACGGATTCCACCACCGCGATTCTCCCCTGATCGCGCGTCGGCGACGCACAGATCGAACAGGTTTCCCCGTCCGTCACGTTGAAGCACACGCGACACGGCTTGAGTTTCGTCTTGATGTCGCGAATCGCTCCGGCGAGGGCCAAGACATCCTCTGTGTCCGCGTTGAGGAGGTGGTAGGCCAGCCGCTCCGCCGTCCTTTGTCCAACGCCAGGCAGGCGGCCCAACTCATGGATGAGGCGGGTCAGGGGCTCCGCAAAGTCCTTCACGGCAGATCACCTTCGCCGTTTTCGACTTCGAGAACGCCGCCGTCGAAGTGTTCGACGAATTTCCGGACCACCGGGTCGTCCTCGGGCCGCACCTTCGGTGCCGACTTCGCGGGTGATTTCGCGGAACTCTCTCGCAGATCGAAGGCGACGGGGCGCCCGACCAACTGTTCGAGAACGTCGCGGATGGCCCGCTGAGCATCCGGCTCTCGCAGCTGGCGGCCCAGGAAGGCCTGCCCCGGAGGAAGAGACGCCACCAGACGTTTCTCATTCACTTCCACGGGCTGGAGTTTCGCCAAGCTCGACGCGAGCAGAGCGCTTTTCGTCTTCATCGCCCGGCACACCGACGCCCAGAGTTCCCTGAGAGAGGCCTCGTCACCCGGCGCCAGGGAGACGGAGCGAGGCGCTGGGTCGGCGGGCGCAGGCTGGGATTCCTTCTCGACGACGGGTTCGCTGGCGTTCGTCTCCACGATGGGCTTCGTCTCGGCCTGCTCCGGGGGGGATGGCGACTGCGCAGGGCGAGCCGCGGGCCGGGGCGGCGAGGAGGATCTGACCGGGACGGCGGCGGGAACGGTGGCTCCGGAGTCCAGACGCGCCAAGACGTCGTCCAGACCGAGAAGAGCCGTCGAGCGGGCCGCCTTCAAGCAGGCCAACTCCACCTGGATGCGTTCGTGTCCCCCGCGACGGATGTCACCCCGAGTGTTCAAGAACAACTTCAAGACGTACATCACCCGATCGAGCCCCATCTCGCTCGCGACGTCGTCCAGGGCTTCATCCTGGAGCCCACCGGGCGCCCCCCTCGGATCCGCCAAGCGGAGCATCATCCCCCGCATCGTTTCCGTAAGTTGCTGCAGCAACTCCTGAGGGTCGATCCCAGCCTGATCGGCTTCCGCGAGTCTCTCCAGCACGGCGCTGGCATCCCCCGCGGCCAAGGATCGCACGAGTCCCTGGAGGCGTTCTCGTGGCAAAAGCCCCAGAGCCCCTTCCAGGTCCTGCTCGTCGATCTCATTCCCCGCGAATGAGACGACCTGATCGAGAATGGAGATGCTATCGCGAAGGCCGCCCTCGGCCTTGACCGCAATCGCCTTCAAGACCTCATCGCCCGCCGCGATCCCCTCCTTGTCGCAGATCTCGCGGAGCCTCCCCACGATGTCCTCAATGGAAATGCGACGGAACTCGTGCCGCTGGCACCGGGAGAGGATCGTGTCGGGCAGACTGTTCGGATCGGTGGTCGCAAAGACGAACAGAACGTGACCGGGAGGCTCCTCGAGCACTTTCAGCAAGGCGTTGAACGCCTGGATCGTGAGCATGTGAACCTCGTCGATGATGTAGATCTTCCGACGAGCGCGCGTCGGCACGTAGCCGGCGCTGTCACGGATGCTGCGAATGTCATCGATTCCGCGGTTGCTGGCCCCGTCGATCTCGACGACATCGAGATCTTCTCCGCGACCGATGGATTCACAGATTTCGCAATGATTGCAGGGTTCGCCCCCCACGGCGTTGGGGCAGTTGAGGGCCTTCGCAAGAATGCGCGCCATCGATGTCTTGCCGACACCGCGACTCCCGCAAAACAGGTAGGCGTTGGCGACCCGATCCTGCTGGACTGCCCGCTTGAGGGTCTCAGCGACCGCTTTTTGGCCGACGAGGTCGTCGAAGTTCTTCGGCCGATACTTGAGCGTGTAGACCTCATAGGTCATGGGGCGCAAACCTCCAGAGCTGGAGCACCATCTTGCCTGAATGAGAAGGGGGCGTCTGCCCCCTTCGGGAAGAGGAGGCCGGGTGCGGGGGGCGCCGTCCGCGTCGGAACCGGGTCGTGGTGCTCGCGGCACACGAGCAGCATTGCTTAGGGCTGCTCCGATCAAGGCCTGACCCGGTTCGCACGTGCTCGTTGCGCGAGTCACGGCCCGGATCCCACGCGGACGGACGTTCAACCACCGCCCCGTGTGACGGCGGGACATCCTACCGCCTCTTCCGAGCCAGACAAGCACCAAGGGAGGTGAAGACCCGACCCCTTCCCCCTTCAAAAGGGCTGGACAAACTGCACAAGATTGAATTAATATGAGTTTTGCTGGGTTGAAAACGAGCATGCCGGAATCGAGGGCGCAACGTCTGCACTGCCCTCGCACGGGCATCTCGGCCTCCCCCCCACAGCCAAGTGCGAACGAGGCACGGGCCGACGCAGACGCGAAGTGGAAGGGGGAGCGATGCGACACGAAACCAATGGGACCAAGCAAACGGGCGCCGGTCTTCCCTTCCATCCCTTGGCGGGCTGGCGACATGGCCGTCTGGTGGCGATTTCGCTGCACGCGCCGGACGGGCGGTTCATCGACGCCACCGAGGAGCTCGCCTCCGTCGTCGGTCGTCCGTTATCGATGTTCGAGTCCCAACGGATCGATGAACTGGTGGTGGAAGCCGATCCCGAAGCCATTCGAGGCTTCATGGACGAGATCACCCATCGAGGTCAGTCGCAGCACCGCCTCCATCTGTTCGTTCCGGGACGAGGCCTGAGGTGGCTCGAACTCTCTGGCACGTGGTCTCTGCATCCGGGCGCTGAGGATCTCATTCAGGTCATCTGGAGGGACGAGACCGAGAAAGTCTGTCGGCCTCCCCGCTCCCAGCACGGCGACCCCACGGCCGTCTCGGAGCTGCTTCAATCGTTCCGTGATCCGCGGCAAGAAGAGCCGGCTTGGTTTGCGCAGGTGCTAAGGGCGCTTCGTAAAGCCCTGCGAGCCCCCGCAGCCTTCCTGGGGCACGCCGCTCCTTCCCGCGAAGGCGTCGAGATCGTCGCATGGAGCGGAGCGGGAGCGACCCTCGGCCCGAGTCTCCGTCAAGACGAGTCGTTCGCGCGCCTCGGCACCCACATCAAGGATGTCGTCCGGTGTGATCACCTGGAAAAACTCCTTCCCCAATCCCCCCTCGTGCTTCACGGCGAAGCTTCCTGTCTCATTCTGGCGCCCTTGACCGGCCATCTCTCCTCGTCCCAGGGATTCTTGTGCATCATCGACCCTCCTCAGGGGGCGTCCGCGGAAGCCCTCACGGCGCTGACGGCACATCGACTCGGCACGTCGCTCGACGCGGCCAGGCTCGATGCGTTGGTGGTGGAAGCCCGTGTCGATCGGGAGATCCGACGGCGCGTTCACGACCGCGCCACGCGGACGGGCAAGCGACTTCAACGACTTCTTGCCCGGATCAGCGAGATCGACGGGGCGTCCCCTCTGGCGGCGGAACTCACCCCGGACCTCCGCGCCATCGTGACGGATTGCGCGGCGATGGCGAGGTGGACCGGTGACACCGACGAGACTCGGCGCGAGTTGGACCTGGACGAGATTCTCGGTTCCGCCATCGCGATGGCGGAATCGGACGTGGAGGGGCTCCAGGTCGATCACCTGCCCGCCCCCATGCAGCCCCGCGCCGCAGTCGTCCCGGAGCAGTTGCGGCAGGCCTTGGTGGACCTGCTCCGGGCGATGTCGGGCGAGGACGGCCGCCCAACCCGCATCCACGTCCGAACCCTTCGCGCGGAAGAGACAGGGGAGGAAGGGGGAAGGCGCTTCGAGATCGCCATCCGACCCGAACATGCGCCGCCCCAAGGAGGCAACGCGCTCCTCGACGATGCGCTCCATTACCTGAACCGTGTGGTGGGCCGGCATGGCGGGATGGTGCGCACCGACGCTCCGACCGCGTCCCCCCCCACAATCCGCATCATCCTCCCGTCGGCAGCCGCCGACAGTCCGCCGTCTCGCGCCGCCCAAGGTTGGTGACGTGACCCATGACGCATGGAAACACGGCGCATGGCTCATGGGGAGGCCGCGCCCTCGCCCCGCAAGAGTGGCACGGGCTTCCACCTGATGCGTACCGACTGAATGCGCCAAACGAAGCCATTGACGCGGGAAAGATCGAATTGGTGTATCATGGGGCGCCCGCCGTTGGTTGCGCCGGGCCTCTGCCAAACACCTTCAACCCGATCGAGATGAACCCATGAGATCTGCCCTGACTCTCCTGTGTCTATGCGTCTGCCTGTCATCCCTCCCAGCCCAGTGCGGCCAAGCCGGTGCAGCTGGCGTCCCCCAGATTCAAGTGTCGAGTAACCTGTTGGACTCGGACTTCATCCTGCAGGTGACCCACGGCGCCCCCAACGCCCACTGGTTGATGCTGGCCGACACGGTCGCCGGCCCCACGGTCACACCCTTCGGAACCTTCTGCACCGGCCCCAATCCCCTGATCACGGCGAACTCCTTGGCATTCACGGCACCGCCCCTCGATATGACGGGCGCGGTGAGCCTGCCCGGGTCGCTTCCCCTGTCGTTCGGCCCACTCGTCAACGTCCCCCTCTATCTCCAGGCCGTCGTTCTGGATCCGACCGCCCCCTTCGGCGTGGCGCTCAGCGATAGTTTCTCCTTCACGATCGCATCTCCTCGCGTCTTCGTCGTCTCGGACGGCGCGGTTCAACGCAACGTCGAGATCTACGACGCCTTGGCGCTCGCCAACGGCCAGCCGGCCCTCTTGGACACCATCACCATGCAGGGGCTCTCCGATCTGACCGTCAGCCGAGACGGCCGGACACTCTTCACCCGCGACATCACCTCCAACACACCGAATCGGGTTCGCGCCTTCGACATTTCCCAGGTCCCGGCCGTCCACCTCGCCGACGCGGTGGTCTCCACAACTGGCGTCGGCACGTCCAACCAGGGCGTAGTGCTTTCACCGGACCAAACGAAGGGGTATTTCGTCGACAAGCCGGGCCTGCTCCACC
>DRQF01000200.1 GCA_011369445.1 Planctomycetota bacterium
CTCGTTCTCTTCGTCGTCCCGTTCACGATTCCAGCCGCCCCCGTCCTCTGGTTTCTCTTCACGGCTTGGATGTTGGCCGTCGAGTTCAGCGATTACCCCATGGACAACAACGGTCTGTTGTTTCGGGAGATGCGCACGCGTCTGAGAGGCCGCCGGTTTCTGGCCGTCGGATTCGGCGCCATGGCAGCCTTCGTGTCGACGGTTCCCATGCTCAACCTCTTCGTGGTTCCCGCGGGGGTTGCCGGAGCGACGCTGATGTGGGTGGAGGTCTTCAGGTCGCCTGACGCCCGCTGATCTTGGCGAGTCCGGGCGGTGTGTGCTCGTCGAAGGCGCCGGCGATGATCTTGACGACGAATCGGCCGAGAGGCTTCACGCGAAGCCCTTTCTCGTCGATCTCCAGGAGCTTGTCGTCGACCATGGGCTTCAGAAGAGCCAGTTCCTTCTCGAACCTCTTCGGAAAGTTTGGCACCCGGTCGGCGAAGTCGTCGAACACGAGTTCGAGCCTGCACATGACGGAGGCGATGATCTCCCGACGCAGCTTGTCTTCGTCGGTGAGCTGCAGACCTCGTGCGATGGGAAGGCGTCCGGCGCGCACGCTCTCCGCCCACTCCTTCAGATCCTTCGACTTCTGCCAGAACGCCCCGTCGGTCCGACCGATTGCGGTGACACCCAGGGCCACGAGATCTCTATCCGCCCGGGTGGAGTACCCCTGAAAGTTCCGATGCATCGTCCCCGCACGAGCAGCTTCCAAAAGATCGTCGCCCTCTCGGACGAAGTGGTCCATCCCGAGAGCCGTGTATCCGTGGGAGGTGAGCACGTCCACCGCGGCCGCGAACAGCATGCGCTTGACCTCAGGGGTGGGCAGATCGCCCTCCTCGATGCATTTTTGGGGCGAAAACATCTGTGGGCGATGAAAGTAGCTGAAGATCGAAATGCGGTCCGGCGCCGCCTGGGCCACGCCCTCGACGGTGCGTCGAAACGACGCCTCCGTCTGCTTGGGGAGCCCGTAAATCAGATCGACGCTGACGCCGTGGAATCCCGCGGCCCGCGCTTCATCGATGGCGCGCAGGGAAAGCTCCGCCGGCTGGACCCGGTTGACGGCTTCTTGGACGGCGAGATCGAAATCCTGAACTCCCAGGCTCAGCCGATTGAACCCCAGCTCTCGCAGACCCGTCACCGTCCCTTCGGGAAGGTTGCGAGGATCGGCCTCGATGGAGATCTCGGATTCCCCGTCGGGAAGAAATGGAAAAGCGGCCTTCAGAGCGTCCATGACCCGCATCCGTTGCTCGGCATCCAGCCAGGTGGGAGTGCCGCCCCCCCAGTGGAGCTGCTCCACTGGACGCGGACCGTGGATTTCCCGCTCCATGGCGATCTCGAGCAAAAGGTCGTCCACGTAGCGATCGATTTTCTCGCGGTTCAGCGTGACCCACTTGTTGCAACCACAGAAAAAACAAAGCTTTTCGCAAAACGGAAGGTGGACGTAGAGGGACAGGGGCTCGTTCCCCGCCTCGGTGCGCCTCTGCGCGACCTCGGCCCGGTACTCCGTCTCACGGAAGCCATCGTGAAAACAAAGGGCGGTCGGATAGGATGTGTACCGAGGGCCCGGGATGTCCCAACGGTCCAGAAGCTCGATGTCGTTTTCGCTGATGGTTGCCATGTCCCGTCTTAGCAAACTCCCCGGGAAGACACCCCGAGGGGGATTCTTCATCCGAACTTCCTCATCGTTCCAGGGTCGGCCCGACGACATAGTATAGGGTAGATGCCCCACCCCCCGAGGAGTCAACATGCCGGGTCGGTACCACCGAAGAACTCTCAGCCTCGTCATCACGACCGTCCTGACGCTGGGCGTGCTCGCCCCCGCCTTGGCCGCACAATTCCCCGTCCTGGAGATCTTTGCAGCCGGTGCGGCCCCTTCCAGCCCCTATCCCCATCAGGCAGCGTTCCTGGGGGATGTGGACGGCGACGGCGTCGAGGATGTGGGGCTGGGCGACTCCGAGTCGGCCGGAGGCGGTCTATTGCGTGTGATCTCTGGACGCACCGGAACCGTCTTGTGGTATGCGCTGGCCGCCCAGGCTCTCGATCGACTGGGCGCCTCGGTGGTCGCCCTCGGTGATGTGGACGGCGACGGCCTCCCCGATCTCGCGGTGGGCGCGCCCCAGGATCCACTCCTCGGGCAAGGCGGCACGGGCTACGTGCGCGTCTATTCCGGGGGTACGGGTCTCCCCCTCGGACAGCTTCAAGGACAGAACCCGGGAGACCGATTCGGTTGGGATCTTCTCAACCTCGGGGACTGCAACGGCGACGGCATCCCGGATTTCGCGGTCGGAGCGCCTCAAACGACGGTGCTTCAGGGACCGGCTTTCGGCTACGTTCAGGTGTTCTCAGGCTCCGACCTCAGCCTCCTCGCCACCCTCTCCGGACAGCCACAGGACCGGGATTTCGGCTTCGCCCTCGCCGCTCCGGGGGACCTCAACGGCGACGGCCTTCCCGAGATCGCCATCGGCGCTCCCGGCGGAAACCTCGGCCAGGGCATCCTCCGGGTCATCTCCGGAAAGACCATGACGGAGCTTTGGAACCTTCCGGGGGCCATGCCTCTCGACTTCCTGGGACAGTCCGTGACCATCGCGGGGGATTGGGACCAAGACGGATTCCTCGACGTCGCCGTCGGGGTCCCGGGATTCAGCGGAACGATGCTGGGACAAGGACAGACTCTCGTCCTATCGGGTGCCTCGGGCGCCACGTTGATCACGTTCATGGGAACTCAAACCGGTGAAGCCTATGGACGGGGTCTCTCCGGCAACGGAGACTTCAATCAGGATGGGATCGGAGACCTCGTGATCGCTTCGGCCAGACCCGGAGTGAGTTTTCCAGGTGCGGTCGACGTCATTTCCGGGGCGGATTTCGCTCCTCTTCTCGTCGTCACCGGTGACGACGTCGGCGCGTCGCTTCGAAGCCCGTTGGCTCTCCCCGCGGACGCCCAAGGTGACGGGTTTGCCGAATGCCTCGCCCGGGGCGCGCAAGCGTTTTTCGAACTGAGTGTCGCCGGCCGTCACAAGTACGGACCGCAGTCGTCTCTGGGGCAAACCCTCGATTTGACATGGGCGCCAGGCCCCGCTTCGCAACCCACGTCGGGCACTCTCGTTCTCGATGGCCCCACACCCTTCGTCGTCGGCGGGTTGATCGTGAGCGCGGTGCCGGCCCAGCTGCTGGTTTCGGGTCAGACCATCCTGGTGGATACCTTTCCTGGGAATTGGTTCCCGGTCGTCGGCATCACCGACGCCACGGGCCAAATCACCTGGCCGTCCGTTCTCCGGCAACCAGCCGTGGCCGGGGCGAGCTCGTTTCTCCAGGGATTCCTCTACGACCCCACGCTGCCCATCGGCTACGCCACGTCCGGGGGATTGGAACTCCGTTTCACCCGATAAACGATCAACCCGAAGGATTCACCTCACCGCAATCGCGACGAAGTTTTCCCCCTCAAGCGGCGGGAGGTGATCTCCTTCGGGTCTTCTCTTGTCCTCACCGCCTGCGTTGGCGCCGATTCAACACGGCTTTACCCTTCTCGTTGTACTGGGGCGACTCTTTCGCGTTTCCCAGCTCGAGGGCCAGTTCGCGCAAGGCGCCGATGATGCGTGTCATGTGCTCGAGGTCGATCTTCTTCACTTCATCCGTGACCCGGTGGTAGTCCTTGTGGAGAGACCCGGCGCTGATGGAGTGGGCGACGACGCCCTTCGCGGCCAACGACCAGTTGTCGCTTTGCCGGAATAGCTGACGGGCCATGCCGAACGTGACGAGCTTCACGCCGGCGCGCTTGAAGGCGCGCGCCGCGTAGTCCTTGAAGTCGGAGAAGTCCTCCCCGGTCAGCCACGCCGCCATGCGTTTCCCCTCCCGAGGTCGACCGATCATCTCGATGTTGACGTCAGCGACGATCCTCTCCAGCGGCACCGGCGGCGACGCAGCGAAGGCCGCCGATCCGAGGAGCCCTTTTTCCTCTCCGGAGAAACAAACAAAGAGCAGGCTCCGCGCGGGGGCGACAGCTCGGGCGCCCAGGCTCTTCGCCAACTCCACCACGGCAGTGGTCCCGGAGGCGTCGTCGTCCGCTCCGTTGGCGATGACGTCGTCACCCGTGTTCGCCTTCAACCCGATATGGTCGTAGTGGGCCGAAAGCATGACGTATTCGTCCTTCCTCGATCGCCCCGGCAACCAGCCGACCACATTGACGAGGTCCAACTCGACGGCGCGAGGCGCGGGAAGGTGCAGGTCTCCCACCAGTTCCCCCGCGGGGAGAAGACCCTCGCGAACGAGGAGCACGACCCCACCGCCGCCCCATCGCGACTTCAGAATCTTTCGCTCGCCCTCGGCGGCCCTCCACAGCGGCGAGTCCGTGCCGACCTCGATGATTCTCGCCGCAGGCCGCGGTTCTCCCCGTCGTCGCCGTCCACGCGTAAGCGGGGCGTCCTCCGCATCCACCATCTTGACGTTTGAGAAGACACGCACGTCACGGCCGGGTTTCAGGATGACAGTCGTCCTCCCGGCCCGAACGGTGAGTTCGACATCGCTCCCCTTGAGCGCCCATCCGGGCTTCGCATAGTGATGACGGAATCCGTGGAGCCCAGGCAGGGGTTTCAGGCCGGCCTTCCGGAATTCGTTCTCGATCCAGGTCGCGGCCGACTCGAGGCCCGGACTGGGCGTGTCGCGCCCCATCAGAGCATCGGAGGCCAGGTGGGAGAGCGTGGCCCGCACCGATGATTCCCGAATGATTTCCCCCTGAGTCTGCGCCCCGAGTTGGCCGATAAGAAGAATACCCAGAGTCATCCGGATGATGGACTTGAACATCGTGATGTCGCCTCGCTTCGATCGTTTTGCTCGGACAAGAGATTCAGAGCGTATTCCCCGAAGGTCCGTTCGTCCACAAAGTTTCACAACTCCGTACCTTGTCCGGGCTTGCCCGCCTGCGACGACGAGGCGATTGACTTCCCCCCCCTCGCAGCTATGATTCCCCCACCCCCCAAGTCTGAAAATGTCTCGTTAGTCTGGAAAGTCCCTGTGAATCCCACTCTCAACCGCCGCCGCATCGATTGGATCAATAGTTCCTTCATCACCGTGGCGCACGTTCTGGCTCTCACCGCCGTCATCTATCTCATCTTCGTTCGATTCTCTTGGTGGACCATGGGGCTCGGAACTCTTTGGGCCGCATGTTGCAGCCTGTCCATCACCGCCGGGTATCACCGTCACTTCTCCCACAAGGCGTACAAGACGGGCAAGCTTCTGCGCCTGTTCTATCTCCTCTTCGGCGCCGCCTCTCTTCAGAATTCGGCCCTCAAATGGTCTGCGGACCATCGGGTCCATCATTCGAAGACAGACCAGGACGAAGACCCCTACAACATCAGCAAAGGTTTTTGGTGGGCGCATATCGGCTGGGTGCTCTTCCGTGACGGACGGGGAACGGACTATTCAGGAGTGAAAGACCTTTCCGCCGACCCGCTCGTGCGATTCCAACACCGGTTCTACGTTCCGCTGGCCGTGCTCATGGGGGCCGTCATTCCCTTCGCCCTCGGGTCCCTTTGGGGCGACGCACTGGGTGCCGTGCTCGTGGCGGGATTCCTGCGCCTGGTCATCCAATGGCACTCCACCTTCTCGGTCAACTCGGTGGCTCACCTCATCGGGAAGCGCCCCTACTCCCTGAAGAGTTCGGCACGGGACAGCTTCATCACCGCACTCGTCACCCTCGGCGAGGGTTACCACAACTTTCATCACCGCTTCCAGTTCGATTACCGCAACGGCGTCCGCTGGTTCCATTTCGATCCGACCAAGTGGTGGCTCGCCGCCCTCAGCAAGGTCGGTCTCACCTGGGACCTGAAGCGAGTCCCCAAGGAGGCGATCGAACGCGCGCGCCGCGAGGTGATGGCCTCCAAGTCAATGGTCTGAGCCTCAGTCACCCCGTTTCCTGGAGGCATTCGACGTGGCAGCTAAGATCCCCTGGTACTACCACCGCAAGGGCTGAACGAGTTGCAAGCGTTCCGACGCTCATTTCGAGAGCCGGGACGTCACCGTCGGGACGACGGTGGACGCGAAGAAGACGAGGATCCCCACGGACGAGGCCGTGGCCGTGGCCCGGAAGCACGGCCGGCTCGTCGCCGTGAAGGGAAAGAAAGTGGTCACCTCGAAGATCGATCAAAGTCTCGCCGACGATGAGATCGTCCGCCTCATCGTCGGTCCCTCGGGAAACCTCCGCGCACCTGCTTGGACCCACGGCCGCACTCTTGTCGTCGGTTACAATGCGGACGCCTACGACGACATTCTGTCCTAGACGCGCCCGTGAGGCCTCCCGCCCCTAGCGCATTCGGTTTTGCAGAGGAGCCCGCATGTCCAAGTCCCCCCGGCTGCTCTGGTCTCTTCTGCTCGTCCTCGCAACTCTCCTCGCCTACGCGCCGGTTCTCCAGGGAGATTTCATCTGGGACGACGACGACTACGTCACCGCGAATCCCGTCTTGCGCGACAGCGACGGACTTCGCCGAATCTGGCTCGAGCCGTCTTCCCTTCCCCAGTACTACCCGGTCGTCCACACCGTGTTGTGGCTCGAGGCGCGCGCCTTCGGTTTCCGTGCGCCGGGTTACCACGTTGCCAACGTGCTCTTCCATGTGCTCGCAGCGCTTCTGTTCTGGAGCCTCCTGAAACAGCTTGATCTGCCGGGATCACGTTTCGCCGCGGCGGTGTTTGCTCTGCATCCTCTGATGGTGGAATCGGCCGCCTGGATCACCGAACACAAGAACACACTCTCCCTGATCTTCGCCCTCGCAGCGTCGCGCGTCTATTTGAGGCTGCGTTTCAGTTCATCGTCCCCCCTCGCGCGCAACGCACAAGCGCGCTATGTGCTCGCCTTGATTCTCTTCTCCCTGGCCCTGCTCTCGAAGTCCGTCACGTGCTCGCTGCCTGCCGTGCTCCTGCTCGTGATCTGGTGGAAGGAGGGACGCATTCATCGGCGCGACCTCGTAGCCTTGGCGCCCTTCTTTCTCCTCGGGGCGGCCATGGCCGCCGTCACGGTCATTCTGGAGAAGCATCACGTTCTCGCCGCTGGAGAACCTTGGGACCTCGGTTTTTTCGAGAGAGTCCTGATCGCGGCGCGCGCCCTGTGGTTCTACCTCGTGAAACTCATCGTCCCCATCGGACTCTCCTTCAACTACTTCCGTTGGGATCCGCACACCACGACACCTCTGGCTCTCACAGGCCTGGCCGCGGCCCTGGTCACCCCCGTCCTCCTTTGGTGGCGACGCGACCGCTGGGGACGGGGGCCGCTTGTCCTCACGCTGATCTATGGCGGTGTTCTCTTTCCGGCCCTCGGGTTCATCGACACCTATCCGATGCGCTACAGCTTCGTAGCCGATCACTTCGCCTACCATGCCATCTTGGCCCCGATCGCTGCCTTCGGCGTCGCCGCCGCGCGCCTTGCGGCACGTTGGCGGGAGGGGATTCGAAGAGCCGGCGCGGTCCTTCTTTGCGCATCCCTCGGGCTGCTGACGTTTCGGCACGCGACCTCGTTTCGCGACATCGAGAGCCTTTGGCGCGCAACCCTCGATCGCAATCCCTCCTCGTGGTTGGCTGCGGGGAACCTCGCCGCCTTGCTCCTGGAGAAAGGCGGGGAAGGCAACCTCCGCGAAGCCCTCGCACTGACGAATCGCGTCGTCGAGTCCGCCCCCGATCAATCCCCAGAGACGTTTGCGAACAGGGGGGCCATTCTCTTCTCCCTGGGCCGCGCCGACGAGGCCATCGAGAGTCTACGGGAGGCGATACGAAGAGCTCCTCAATCGCCTCAAGCCTGGGGCAACCTCGGCTCCATTCTTCTTCGGCGTGGCGAGCTCGACCCGGCCATCGCACATCTTCGGGAAGCTCTGAGACGGGAGCCCCGATTCGATCAGGCACGCAGGGACCTGACGCTCGCCCTCGCGCGTCAAGGCAGGGCAGAGGAAGCCATTCGCGAACTTCGACAAACTCTCAACCCCGACGATGCTCTCCTCCCGGTCGCGGAGGCCCTCCTCGCATCCGGCTCTCTCGACGCGGCCGCGGTCCTCGTCGGGGAACGGGTCAAGAGACACCCCGAGGACGATGCAGCTCGCCGTCTCGCGGCGAGGATTGAAGAGAGAAGGGGAAAACCCCTGCGCGCCCTGACGATCTATCTGTCGATCCTGTCCATCCACCCCGACGACGCTTCCGCGCGAGGACACATCCTTCGAATCGCCAGGTCCTTGCCCCGGCCGGTTGTCGCATTGGAGAAAGCTCGCAGCGGCATGAAGGTCCCCCTTGCCGAACTATCACGGGACATCGCTCTGCTCCTTCTCGAAGACGGCAAGATCCAGCCCGCACGCTCCGCGCTGAGCCGCGCCAGCGAGCTTGCGAAAGCGGAGGGGCGTCACAAGCTCGCCGAGGACATCGAACAGATCCTCTCGAAGCTCTGATCCCCTTTTCCTTCCGCCCCCGTCAACTCCATTGGTGAGATGAAACGAGAAAGTCCTTGCATCCCAGGGCGAGGGGAGGCAGGATCGAGCCATGAATCCGAACCGCTCGAACTCGACCGTCCATGAAAGCGACGCCGCGTGCCGTTGGTGGTGGTCCGCACCCACATAGCGGGCCGACCTCGGATTTGTTGACAACGAACACGAAGGCCGCCCGCCACGGGCGGCCTTTTTTCGCATACCCAGGTCGACATGTGGCGGGCTCCTTCACACCAAGGAACCCTCGGACATGCCTCCTCCTTCTCGAATCGCCGCTCGGATTCTCAGCCGACGAGTCCCGCTGCCCCCACATCTCGACCCGAGCGCCCTGTTCGCGGCGCTCACCGACGAGGGGCGCACGCCGGGCTCCTGCCTTCTCGAGAGCGCGGATCGGAATGCCCGCGCGGGACTCCGTTCGCTGCTTTTCCCCGAACCCCTGCTCAGGCTCACGGCCGACCGCACCACCATTCGGGTCCGCGCTCTCGGGCATCGCGGGCTACCCCTCCTGTTACCCCTCGCTGCCCGCGTTCCCGGCGCCGTCGTCCAGGCCGGATGTCTCGAAGCCCCGACCCCGCGGAGCCACCCGCACCCAGGCCTGGACGACCGAGAACGGCTGGGGAGCCCCTCGGCGCTGGACGCCGTCCGAGCGCTCCTCCACCTCGTGGAAGACACCCACCCGGAGGCCGACCTTCCCATCCTCGTTGCAGGGGCCCTCGCCTTCGAACTCGTCGATCACTTCGAAGCCCTCCCGCCCCGCCCGCCCGCCCCCTTCCAAGAAGACGACCTAGATCTCGTCCTCGTTGCGGACAGTCTCGTCGTCGACCACGCCCGTTCCGAAATCATCATCACGACGCGCGCGCTGATGGGAGAAGGCCTCGACGGTGATCCTGAAGCGCGCTCGGCCGAGCATCGCCTGGACAGATTCGCTGCGGCCATCCCGGAGGCCTGCCGTACACGGGCTCCTGACGCGGAACCACCCACTCTGGACTCACTTCCCGCGGCCGTCAACGCCCAAGACCCCCTCTTCGAAGATGGCGTGCGCCGCGTCCTCGATCACATCCAGGCCGGGGACGTCTTCCAGTGCGTCCTGTCCCGGACCATCGAGGTGGAGAGCGCTGCCCCCTCCATGGCGGTCTACCGTCAACTTCGCCGTCATGATCCCTCCCCCTACCTGTTCCATTTCGACATGGCTCGGGGCTCCCTCCTCGGCGCTTCGCCGGAGACCTGCGTCGCCGTCCACGATCGAATGGTCAGTCTGTCTCCCATCGCGGGGACGGCACCACGTGGCAGCACACCGCAGGTCGACCGTCGGTGGGAGATCGGACTGCGTCTCGACGCCAAGGAACAGGCCGAACACGCCATGCTGGTCGACCTTGCCCGCAACGATGTCGCCCGCATCGCCGTCCCCGGAACCCGCAGGGTCGAGGAAGCGCTCCAGATCGCTCGATTTCGCCATGTGCAGCATCTCGTCACACGGGTGGTCGGTGTCCTCCACCCCGATCTGGACGCCCTCGACGCCTACCGCGCCTCCGCCAACATGGGCACGCTCACAGGCGCCCCGAAACTGCGCGCCACAGAGATCATCCGCGGGCTCGAAGACACCGCGCGAGGCTATTACGGAGGCGCCATGGGTTACGTGACCGCCCGCGGCGATATGGACACCTGCATCGTCATCCGATCCCTCCGGCATCGCGAGGGTCGCTACACGGTTCGGGCGGGCGCCGGCGTCGTCCGCGACAGCGATCCGGCTCGTGAATTGGCGGAAACGACGTCCAAGGCATCCACGCCGCTTCTCGCCGTCCTCCTCGCCGAGGAGACCACCCAATGATCGCTCTCGTCATTGACCACAGGGACTCCTTCGTCTTCAATCTCGTCGAAGACCTCCGACGCCTGGGATGCGAAAGCGTCGTGCTGCGGTCCGGGATGAGCATTTCCCACCTCCACGGGAAGGTGCGCACGCTCGCCCCCCACTTGGTCATCCTCTCGCCGGGCCCGGGCCGCCCGGAGAATGCTGGCGTCATGGTCCCCTTCCTCGTGAGCGACCCCTCCGTGCCCGTGCTCGGCATCTGCCTGGGGATGCAAGCCATGGTGACCGCCCTCGGTGGCGTCGTCGGCCGAGCACCCCGACCCGTTCACGGGGAGGCCCATCGCGTCCGACACAACGCTGGCCCTTGGTTCGAAGGTTTGCCTCAACCCTTTCGCGCGGCGCGCTACCACTCACTCGTGACTCGGGAACTTCCCCCCGAACTCGAACCCATCGCTTGGAGCGTTGAGGAGGAGCGACCCCTCGTGATGGCAGTGCGCCATCGCACCCGCCCCTGGGTGGGCCTGCAATTCCATCCCGAATCCGTGCTGACCCCAACGGGTCCGGCCCTTCTCGAAAACCTCCTTGCAGAGCTGGCACGATCATGATCTCTCGCATCATCGAAAAGACCCTTCAGGGCCATGCCCCCGATCCGGTTGCATGCGAAACCGTCCTCGACGCCATCATGGCGGGGGAGGTCGACGACGCAGCGGTGGCCGGCTTTCTGGTCGCCTTGCGAACACGCCCCCCCGAAGCACCGCTGCTGGCCGCTCTCGCGCGGTCGCTCCGTCGCCGAAGACGGGCCGTGCGCCCCCGGGTGCGCCCCCTCATCGACACCTGCGGCACGGGCGGCGACGGAGCCCATACGTTCAACATCTCCACCGCCGCGGCCCTCGTGGTGGCCGCGTGCGGTGGCGCCGTCGCCAAGCATGGCAATCGCTCCGTCTCCTCCCAGACCGGAAGCGCCGATGTCCTCGAGGCGGCCGGACTGGAGCTCACGGTACCTCCCCAACACGCAGCTCGCATGATCGACGCCTGTGGTTTCGCCTTCCTCTTCGCTCCCGTCTACCACCCCGCCATGCGCCACGTGATGCCGGCCCGCCGCGCCCTCGGCATCCGAACCCACTTCAATCTCCTCGGTCCACTCTGTAATCCCGCGCTCGCCGAGTACCAGATCTTAGGTGTGGCGTCGCCGGACCTCACCCACCCCATGGCGGAAGCGCTCCGTCTTCTCGGATCCCGCGGTGCGCTCGTGGTCCACTGTGCGGGCATGGATGAGTTCGGACTGCACGCCCCCACCGTCGGCCATCGCGTCACACCAGCCGGTATCGAACCCTTCCGCCTCGACCCCAGGGAGTTGGGCCTTCCCCCGGCTCCTCCGGAGGCCCTCGCCGGGGGCGACGCTGCCTTCAACGCGACCTTGCTGCGACGCGTTTTGGGTGGCGAAACCGGCCCACCCGCCGACTGCGTCGCATTGAACGCTGCCGCTGCACTTGTCGTGGCGAATCTCGCTGCCGACATGCAAAGCGCACTCGAAGCCGCCCACGATGCACTGCGACGCGACGCCGCCTTGCGGGTGCTGGATCGGGCCATCGAGAGTTCGCTGAGGCTGGCGAAGACTGCACCCGACGAGAAGGCTCCCCCTTCCTCCCCCGCCATCGTGCCGTCGGAAGGGAGCTTCCTCCACGACCTCAGGCCGGGGGTCGAGGCCCGCGCCCGGACGCTCGGTTCGCCGGCGCCACCGGACCCTGAGCGGCCGTCGTTTCTCGCGGCCATCGCCGGGCGTGAGACGCTCTCCCTCATCGCGGAGATCAAGCGTAAGAGTCCTACCGCCGGTGAACTCGCCCCCGCGCTTCCCGCCGCCGGGCAGGCCGCGATCTATCGCGACGGCGGGGCCGCCGCTCTTTCCGTCCTGACCGAACCCGATCACTTCGGGGGAAGCATGAAGGACCTCGACAGTGCCCGGGAGGCGACGGAACTCCCTGTCCTCATGAAGGACTTCATCCGAGACCCGTCGCAACTCGCCCACGGCGCGGCCCACGGCGCCTCGGCGGCCCTTCTCATCGTCCGCTGGCTGGACGACGCTCATCTCGGCGCTCTTCTCGAAACCTGCCGGGATCTCGCCCTCGACGCCCTCGTCGAATGCCACGACGAGGAGGACATTCACCGCGCCCTCGATGCGGGCGTGGCCTTGATCGGCATCAATAACCGGGATCTCAGCCGCCTTCAGGTCGACACACGCCGCGTGCCGCACCTCGTGGCCCGCATCCCGCGCGATGTGGTGGTCGTGGCCGAGAGCGGCTACACCTCGCCGGAGGCCATCCGCACCCTGCGAGGCCGCGTCGACGCCGTCCTCGTCGGCACGGCGCTCATGAGATCCCCAGACCCGCGGACCTTCATTCGCGAGGCGATCTCGTGAGCCACCCCGGCCCTATACCGCGGGTGAAGATCTGTGGCGTGACGCGGGAGGAGGACGTCGAACGTGCGGTCGACCTGGGCACCCATTTCGTGGGATTCGTCCTCGTTCCGGGGACTCCTCGGGGGCTCACGCCTCGACTTGCAAGAGAACTGGCGCGACGTCTTCCCGCCACCGTGGGTGGAGTCCTGGTCTTTCGGAAGACTACGGTCGATGTGGTGCGAAGAGTGGTTGCCATCACGGGTGTCCGACGTGTGCAACTCCATCGCACCTCCGAAACCGTCGCCGGCAGCCTCGAGTCCGAAGGGCTCATCGTACACCGCGTCGTCGATGCGAATGATTCGACAACGCACCTCCTCCCCGCCACGCCACGTCGTCTCTATCACCTGGACACCGGTGGAGGCGGGACGGGGCATCCCTTCGACTGGCAACGTCTTGAGCCCGTGGCGCCCCCCTTCGTCTTCATCGCGGGCGGGATCACACCGGAGAATCTCCCCCGACTGCTGGAGTCTCATCCGTGGGGCATCGATGTGAGTTCCGGCGTGGAGTCCGCTCCTGGCATCAAGGATCCGAAACGCCTGGAGGCCCTCTTCTCCGTTCTTCGGGAATCGCACACAGGAAAGGGAAAACCCACGCTATGAAGGAATCCGTTTTTCAACCCATTCTCGGGGCCTTCGGCGAATTCGGAGGGCGCTATGCCTCAGAGCTTTTGCACCGTCCCCTCGCGGAACTGGCCCGCGCAAGGAAAGAGATCCTGCCCACGCCGGATTTCCAGGCCGAACTGCAGGCCGAACTGCGCAGGTGGGCCGGGAGGCCCACTCCTCTCACCTATTGCTCCCGATTCTCTCGGGACATCCAGCTCGAGGTCTACCTCAAGCGCGAAGACTTGCTTCACGGAGGCGCCCACAAGACCAACAACGCCGTCGGGCAGGCGCTCCTTGCTCGACGGCTGGGCAAGCAGCGGCTCATCGCCGAGACCGGAGCTGGACAACACGGCGTGGCCTGCGCCATGGCGGGAGCTCGGTACGGCTTTGACACCACCATCTACATGGGCGCGGTGGACGTGGAACGGCAGCGCCCCAACGTCCGGCTCATGGAACTCTGCGGCGCGAAGGTCCGTGCCGTCACCGAGGGGGCCGCCACCTTGAAGGAAGCGATCAACGCCGCGCTGAGGGCATGGACCGAAGAAGCCACCGTAGCTCACTACCTGCTGGGCTCCGTCTGCGGCCCCGACCCTTTCCCATCTCTGGTGGCTGACCTTCAGAGCGTCATCGGTCGTGAGGCGCGGCATCAGATGCTCGAAGCTGCGGGAGACCTTCCCGACGCACTCGTCGCTTGCGTCGGCGGGGGAAGCAACGCGGCGGGCCTCTTCCGAGGCTTCGCAGGCGACCCGGTCCGACGAATCGGCGTGGAGGCGGCGGGGGAAGGCCTGCACACCCGCCGCCACGGCGCCACCTTGGCCCGAGGAAGGCCCGGACTTCTTCACGGCGCACGCACCTACGTATTGCAGGACGAAGACGGACAGACTCGCGACGCCTACAGCCTGGCGGCCGGGTTGGATTATCCGGGCGTCGGTCCCGAGCACGCCCATTGGCATGAAACGCACGGCGCCCAGTACGTCGTCGCCGACGACGAGGAAGCCCTCGCGGCTTTCGAGCACCTCTCCCGCCGAGAGGGGATCGTGCCGGCCTTTGAGTCCGCACATGCCCTCGCCTTCTGTCGGCGGGCAGTGAGAGAGGGTTCGCTCCCCAGGGGAGCCCGGGTGCTGGTCAATCTCTCCGGAAGCGGGAGGAAGGACCTCCCCACGTATTTCGCCCGGTATGCGGATCGCGGAGACCACTTATGAGCCGTCTTGTCCTCGAGCAAACCCTGGCGGGGAACACCCCTTTGTTCTCACCCTTCTTCCTCTTGGGCGACCCGACGCCCGAAATCTCTTTCCAGATCCTCTCCGCGTGCCTTCGCGCCGGCGCCCCCATGTTGGAGTTGGGTTTCGCCTACAGCGACCCGGTGGCGGACGGCCCCGCCCTTCAGCGCGCGGCGATACGCACGCGCGCCGGAGGCACCACCGTGGACGGAGCCTTCCGGCTGCTCTCCCGCCTTCGCAGCGTCAGTGACGCGCCTTTCAATCTTCTCGTCTATGGGAACCTGTTGCACGCCCGGGGCGCGAAGCGCTTCTGCCGGGACGCCGCGGACGCGGGCGCCTCGTCACTCCTCGTGCCGGACTGCCCCCTCGAAGAGAACGAGCGCCTCGCTGAGACCGCCTCGGCAGCGGGTCTCGCCTTCTGCGATCTCGTGGGCCCCGCCACATCCGCCGAACGCCTCCGACGGATCGGCACGCGTGTCACGGGTTTCATCTATCGAACGGGCAGGCAGGGCGTCACAGGGCGGGGCGGCTCGGCCGATGCGCTCGCGGACGTGGCGGCCACGGTGTCCGCCACGCCTCACCCGGTCTGCGTGGGCTTCGGGATCGAAACCCATGAGCAACTCGAAGCGGTCTGGGGTGCTGGGGCCCGCATCGCGGTCATCGGCAGCGCGTTGGCCCGGAGAATCGCAGCCGTCGAACACTGTCTCACCGATCCCGCATCGGTCAACACACTTATTGAAGGCATGGCATCACGAGTGCGAGCGGCGGTCGACGCCTCCCAGCGTGCAAAAGGAGACTAGAATCATGTTGATCGTCATGAGGAAGGACGCGTCGCCCGAGGCCTGTCAACGCGTCGAGGAGGTCATCGAAGCCTTGGGCTTCACCCCCGTCACTGTTCCCGGCCCGAGTCGCGTGGCCATCTGTGTCACCGGAAATGAAGGGCCCGTCCCTTCCGCCGAGCTGGAACGCCTCCCCGCCGTTGCGGAGGTGATCCGAGTCAGCCGTCCCTACAAACTGGTCAGCCGCGAGGTGCATCCCGAGAACTCCACGGTCGCCGTGGGAGACGTCGTCATCGGGGGCGAGAAGCCCATTCTCATCGCGGGCCCCTGCAGCGTGGAGACGGAGTCGAGGACCCTCGAGATCGCTCACGCCGTCAAGACCCGTGGGGCATCCATGTTCCGCGCGGGAGCCTTCAAGCCGCGGACGAGCCCCTATGCGTTCCAGGGATTGGGCCTGGAAGGGCTGCCCACGTTGGCGCGCGTGCGGGAGGAAACGGGGCTTCCCGTGGTCACCGAGGTGGTGGACACAGCCCACGTGGAGATCGTGGCGGAGCACGTGGACATGCTCCAGGTGGGCGCCCGCAACATGCAGAACTATGCGCTTCTCGAACGCCTGGCTGTCACGCCGAAACCGGTCCTCCTCAAGCGAGGACCGGCGGCGACCCTCGAGGAGTGGCTGATGGCGGCGGAATACCTCCTCTCAGGCGGGAACTCTCAGGTCGTCCTCTGCGAAAGAGGCATCCGCACGTTTGCCGACCACGCCCGCAACACCCTCGATCTCAATGTGGTTCCCCTCGTCCGAGAGATCTCGCACCTGCCCATCCTGGTCGACCCGTCCCACGGGACCGGCGACCGAAAACGGGTTCTTCCCATGTCCCTGGCAGCGCTGGCCTGCGGCGCCCAAGGTCTCCTCGTCGAAACCCACACCGCCCCCTCCACCGCCTACTCCGACGCCGCCCAGACCATCGACATCGCGACGTTGGGTGAGATTGGTGCGGCCCTCCCTTCCATTGACCTGCGAGGTACGGATCAATAGGCTCCATTCCTTCCCTGCGGAATGGCCCGCGGTAGAGTGGAACCCCAGATGAGCCAGGAAAAGAAGAACACATCGTTCTTGGTCTATCTCCTCCTGATTCCCGCCATAGTGGGGGGATTCGCTCTCATCCGAGATGGATGGAAAGAGTACGAGTTCGGGCAGGAGACCGCGTCGTGGGCGAAGACGACGGGCACCATTCTCAAGAAGGGAGTGCTCGACAGTGATCGCTCCGGACGCCATGAATTCACCCCTAGGGTGACCTACACCTACGACGTGGGCGGTCGGACTCATGAGGGGCACGTCATCTCCCGAGAGTTGGCTGGACGCTACCCGTCCCGTCGCGAAGCGGAGGCCCAGATCGAGGCGTTTGAGCCGGGGGCGGACGTTGACGTCTACTACGATCCTGACTCACCCAGCCGGTCTTGTCTCGTGCCAGGCGACCACGGAGACGGCATCGCCTTCATGCTAACTGGGGCGGGCATCGTCGCGATCGCTCTCTTCATCATCTCTCTTCCCATGCTGAAGGGGTACCTTCGGCGCCAGTTCGTCGATCGCCGACTCAATATCGCCCTGAAAGCCCCTTGGGGGTGGCGACGACTCCCGGCCTCCGGCTCTTCCGGTCCTCTCGTCGCCTTTGCCCGCAAACACATCCGATGCGCTCTCAACGCGGCGGCGGCCGACCGCGACGTCTTACCCTCCGCCGATACCGTCGCGACCCAGCGTCTCGATATCATCGCAGAGTACTCGACCTCTCACGAAGTCCTCACCCGCGAGCCGGCCCTCATCGACGGCCGGGAGGGGGTTCTCATCGAAGTCACCGCCAGGGAGAACAAGAGCGAGTTCCTCTACACTGGCTTCTGCATGGCGCACCGGGGATTTCGGCGAGAGCTTCTCGTCTATGGCAAGAAGAAATCCCTTTCACGACGGCAAGCCCGCGAGACCCTCGAAGAGTTCGTCCGAAGACTGCAGGTCCTCGAGCCCGAGCGATTCTCCTACCAGGCTCTCCCGCCGGTGACGAAACCCTTCGTCTCCAAGATTTACGGCTATCGCTTCACACCCCGGAAAGGCTGGCGCCGGTGGAGAACCGTGTCGTCCGACCTCCCGGACGCGGAGGCGGGCTTCCTCCACGATCGGGGCCTCGTCCTGTCGTTGCTGCCGGTCGCCCTCCCAGACGGGAATCCACCTCGGGAAGCCGTCGTTGCGGGGCTCCTTACTCTCTACGAAGTCGATGACTCCGATCCCACGCTCACCCCCCTCCCCCATTCCTCGAACCGTCTCGCCTACAGATTCGAACGCACTGTCGGTGAGACCGCCTACGCCTATCGCTTCCATTTCGATTTCTGGCAGGGCGTGGCATGCATGGCCGCCGTTGCGGGCGAGGCCGACAATCCCTTCCTCGATGAGGTCATGGA
>DRQF01000201.1 GCA_011369445.1 Planctomycetota bacterium
AAACATCGAGAATGACGCCTTCTCGGATCTTGTCGATCACCGGGTCGGCGATGGTCGACGCCTGTGCGATCTCGACGTCGAAATCCTTCACGTAGGAGACTTCATTGAGGACCATGAGATGAGCGCGTTGGGTGTTGTGCATCAGCAGCCGCGGCGCCGTCACCGTGTTCGTCCGCTCATACTTCTGAACCGCCCGGAGGATGGCCTCCAGTTGCACGTCGTCGAGGTAGGCGAACTGGAAGGAGGTCCCTCCACTGCTATCCAGCGTGGCCGGATTTCCGAGGCTCTCGTCGAAGAGGTTCTCCACTCGACCTCGCACGTCGGTGTTCCCGTTGCGGTCGGAGAAGAACACACCGGAGTCGTTCCCGGTCCCGATGCCCAAGGGCGCGCTCGGCGAGCCGAAACCGTTCCCGGCTTGTCCGAAATCGTCGAAGGAGCGATTCGTCCCCGGCCCTGCAACCCCCACGCCCGCGGTGTCGTCGCCGAGTCCGCGGAGGTCGACACCGATCTCCTGGAGGAAATTGTTCTCGACGGTGATGAAGCGGGCTTCGATGGCGACCTGGACGCCCGTATTGCGGCGGAGGTCCTCGAGGACTCGACGAATGAGGCGATGGTACGCGGGAGTCTGCTTGACGATGAGAACGCCGGTTTCGTTCATGGGATCGATGCGGTTGTTCTCGTCATCGTCCCAGCCAGGATCGACGGTCTTGAGGAGGTTGATGAGACCCTCCATCTCCAAGGTCCGTGTCGGCTCCGTGTCCTCCTCCTCGAGCGCCTCTTCGCCACCGCCCACGCCGGACGCGTTCAGATTCAATTGAACGCCGGGGAAGTTGCGGATGCCGTTGACGAGGTCGCGAACGTTGTAGAACTCCACGACCTTGTTCTTCGAGGCCTCGGCCTTGGTCTGGATCTTCACCAGACCGCCTTCGGTGGTGAAAACCAACTCCGTGCGGCCGCAGAGCGCGGCCAGGGCATCTTCCGCGGCGATCTGCGTGAACTCGAGGCCCAATTCACCCGCATCCTCGCCGGCTGTCCGGGCTTCGGGAGTCGCGAAAATGTTCACGTTCGTCTGCGACGTCAGTTCGTCGATCACTTCGGCGAAGGTCTTCGCGGACCAATCCACCTTGGGAAGAACGGTGTTGGCCAGGGCGTCGCGCACGGCTCGGTCGGCATCGCTGATGTCTTCCACCGCGGCGCGGCTGAGTTGGATGGGACCGCGAGCACTGATCTCTTTCCACTTCTCCTCGCTCGGGAAACCGATGATGCCCGTCTCCGGCACCATCTTGGACTTGATGTCCATGAAGGTGGTGACCCACTCCTCGCGGAGATCGCTCACATTGCGCTCCCGTGCGATGGCTCTGCGCGCCTGGCGGGCCGCCTCCTTGATGCGGGCGGCGTCCACGTCCTTGTAGTCCAGCTTCAAGATGGCGTCGGCGATCCTCTCCACCCGGTCGTATTCCTCGGCTTCGAACTTGTCGAGCAGGTTTTCCCACAGAGCGCGCTTGCGGCGCTGAAGCTGGAGTCGCTCCCGCTCCTCTTCCTCTCGCTTCATGCGGGCGATCTGTTCCTGCTCTCGCTGAGCCGCCATGCGATCGTGCCGGTCCTTCAGTTCCCGGGTGTCGTCCAGCACTTTCTTGACGAAATCGGCGTTGAGATCGGTCGCCAGGGGAGATTCGTTGTACTTGAGGAGCTGGTAGGCGCGGTCCAGATTGTCCACGGCGTCCGCCAAGCGATTCTCCGCGCGAGCCTTGATGCCTTCGCGGTAGTAGTGAGCCGCCTTGACTTGGATCTCTTGCTGCTTGGCCACGACGGCGTTGAACTTGTCGGTCTTCGGCCGCTCATCCATGAGCAGCTTCGTCATCGCATCGTAGCCCGTGGACGCCCGCCGGTTGGTCGGATCATAGTCCAACGCTTGGCGATAATACTCGTGGGCCTTCAGATGGTCCCCCGCATTGGCGGCGGCCTCGGCCTTGGCGATCAGGTCGTTGACGATGGCCGTGCGGCGCTGGGCGTCCGCGATGGCGAGAGCCATCTCTTCGTCGACCTGCTCTTGGGGTTGGACATTCTCCTGCGTCTGCATTCCGGCTTCATCGGGCGTGCCCTGCTCGCCCTCCGCCATGTCATCCCCCCCATCGGAGGAGCAGGCGACGAAAGCCAGTCCGAGCAGAAGGAGTACCAGAAACCTCAGAGCCTTCGATCGGATCATCGACATCTCCCGTCTTCCCCGACAGCGCGAGGGAGTCCCAAATCGCTGGAACTCACCTACTTGGAACGCGGGGACCTTTTCTTCTTGCTAGAGTCTTCTCGTGGTCGAGTGCGAATTATAGGGGTGAGGGGCTCCGATGCAAGCCTGGGCGGATTCCCCCATCCCGAGGGATTTGAACTCGGGCAAACCCCCTGTTGTCTTGTCGTTACGAACTTCGCGGATTCGCGGTTTCAAAGCCCTCGTTCCCTGCTCGGGAATTCCAGGGACGAGATTCCGGCGAAGAACGAGACCGCGTGCTTCGGGTGGTCAAAATCAGCCCCTGCGCTCCTAATCCTCAACGGGCCTGCGCAATTCGAGATCCGCAAGACGCCCCTCCGGGTCCTTGTAGTGGAGCAGAATGCGCCTCACTGGCCTCCGATAGGTGACACGACGCGTCAGCGGCTTTCCATCCTTCAGCAGCACCTTCGCCATTTCGTCGAACTGGATCTCGTCGCGTGTTTCCTCCACCTCTTCGGTTCGGACGTCCACGCCCACGACGAGGCAACCCGTACGGTAATCGACGCCGGTTCCTGGGTCCAGAAGGCCGATCATGGCCCCCTTCACCGCATCGAAGTCCTTCTCGTACCAAGTCCCACCGTGATACTTCTTCACCCTCACCCGAAACGTCTTGGTGCGGTCATCCCATCCGATCGGCAAGATCTCGAAGTCACGTTTCCCGCGAACGCTGATGCTGCGACTCTTGCGAGACTCGTTTCGATTCCTCTTGAGAAGGATCGACTCATCCGTCAGTGCGGCCACGCGATAGGTATAGAGGACTCCTGCCTCCACGGAACGGTCGTCATATTGGGTCCGCTCGAAGGGAAGAGACGCCACGCGTTTTTCCTTCTCTCCCGGCGCCTGGCGGTAGACCGCCCAACCGGTGACCCGAACCGTTCCGGTATCGTCGCGACGCCACTGAAGGCGGATCACACCGACTTCGGCCTGCGCCGAGAGGTCCTTGGGTGGGGGAAACCGGAGCTCGAGCTCCCTTCCGCCCCTCAGATCCTCGAGAGTTGCGGCATCGTAGAAAAGGTTGCTGTCCAGCACCTTGTCGATTGGCGCAGGGCTCCACTGTCGCTCCACGACCGAAGGAATCTCCGCGAGGATTGCGAGGACACGCGCCTCATCCATTTGCTCGAATCGGTCCTCCGCCAGAGCGTCGTCCACCAATTCGAGAGTCTGTGTCGCTCTTGCAATGGCCTCGTCGCGATGGTGACGCCCGATCGCGTCGCCCGTGAGGAGTACGGCGAATGTCCCCACGACCACGACACCGAAGACGATCAGATCCAGGGAATCCTTCAGCCAGGTCATCGGCCGGCCCTCGCGCGTTCAGGTCTGAAGTCGAGCACCGTGAGGAAAAAATCCACTTCCACGGGCGGGGTTCCCTTGTATCGATTGGCCGTCACCGAGTCGAGCGCCAGTCGCTTGATGGAGATGTTGTCGACGACGAAGGGAAGACTCATGGTCTCCTTCTCCCCGCCCTCGTGTGTCACCTCGAAGGGTCGATCGAAGGCATGGGCCGTGTTCAGGACTTGATCGGCCGGGCAATGGACCTTCACCGTGTAGCGGATTCGGTCGAACAGCCCTCCCGCGGGGTCGCTCCCCATTTCCGACTCCTGCTCGCCTCCCTCCACGGCTCCGGACAAAACGGCGCCAAATCGCGCGAGCGCCCTCACGATCCTGTCCTCGATCCAAAACGCCCGCTGGATCCTCTTCAAGGCCTTCGCTTTGGGGAGCTTGTCGGCGGTCAGCCACACCGGAGCGGGCGGTGAGTAGAGAGCCCCGTCGAATCCCCTCTCCTTCAAAAGGGTGTTCACTTCCCGAATCTGCTGGTCCCGCGCCAAAGCGAACTGGCGGCGAAAGGCCTCTGGCTTGGGGAGCTTGCGCCAATCCAGGTCCAGTCCGTCGAACCAGTGATCCAGATTGTCCTCGTCGATCGCGAGGAACCGATCCTCGAGGGCGCGAAGCTTCCCCCAGAGTTCTTCTTGAGCTGCTTCGAAGCTCTTCAAAGTCGCCGGACCGATCCCCACGGCCGCCGTCCGCTGGGCTTCCTTCTCGAGCTCCGCCAGATTCTCGGCCTCCCGCTTCAACTCGGCGACGTTCTTTTTGACGTTCAAACCCCATACCGCGGCGGCGACCACGACGCAGGCGGCGAGGAGAAGCCAGAACGAGTACCTACCCCACATGGATCGACTCCCTTCGCCGGGTCCCTCGCAGCGCGCTCATCGTCCGCCTCCTTCGCCCATCGCGTGCATCTCATCGTCGTGAACGAAGCTCACCCGTAGCATCAAGAATCGGCGTCGAAGCTCCTTGGTCTCGATGTCGGGCGTGGGCCCGAACGAGAGGCTCGACGCTGCGTAGTCCTCTCCCTCCTTCAGATCCTTGATTCGCCAATCGGATGCCAGGGGCTCCAGAAAGCGAGAACGAAGGAGAGCCAACGCTTCTTCCCGACTCCCGTCCTGCCGAACTCCGAGAAGCAGCGAGACCTCCCGACGCCCCGGGGACCCCATTCCCATGGAATCGCTGAGCCCCGTGTCCAAGCCCAGCAGGTGAACCTGCCCCGCATCCTTGGGATTCTTCGACGGGTCGTCCAGCAGCGTCAACACGAGGTCGGCCGCCCTCACGGGCGCGAGCCTGTGCCGACCGGCTTCCCGGTACGGAAGAATCGCCGCCTTGATGCGGTCGACCTGGGAGATCTCGCGGTACTTGAGGCGCCCGGCCTCGAGTTCACCCGTGCGGGAGGCCAAGGTCTCGTTCATATCCCGCACATCTTCCACGTGGCGGCGACTCTGGAACGCGGCAATCCCCACGAACAACAACAGGACCAAAGCCGACAAGACCCAGAAGATCCGACGACCGGAGATGACGCGCTCCAAGTCGTGAGGGTAGAGCCTCACCGCGACTTCGGCCTCGCCCAGGCCCTGCAGCGCCAGACCCACCGCGTGGGCGAGAGGAGCCACGGAACGCCCCAATTCCGGGGTGATGATCTCCTCGGCAATCTTCAGGTGTCGGAACGACTTCGCGCCGTAGATCTTGAGGCCGGTCTCCTCGCCCAAGGCTCCCGCCATGGGAGGCACAATCGAGGCCGTGGGCAAGAAAACCACACCCTGCATCCTGAGCCCGTCGATGGCCCCTTCGTAATAGGCAAGGGTTTGAGCCACTTGACGAGCGAGTCGCCGCCCGACGGTCTCCATCACCTCCGCCTTCACCTCGGCATCGGGACAGGACTCCTCGCCCCTCAAGATCTTGACGACCTGCCGGTGCTTGACACCGAGCGCTTCACGCAATTCGGCGTGGAGGACGTGAGTTCCAGTGGGGAGAATGCGAAACCAGAACCGCCCCCGAAAACAGATAAGGATCTCGATCCGATCGATGTCGACCGAAACGATCGCCACCCCGTCCTTGACCAGATGTTCCCGACATGCCCAGTTGTACAGGGCCAACGGCGAGAGTTGGACCCCGTCCAAGGGAATGTGCATCTTCTGGAAGCGGCGAATCCGCTCGTCCACCACTTCCCGCTTGACGGCGAACAGAAGGACATCCGCCTCCCCATCCTCCTGCCTCACGTCCAGACTCTTGAAGTCCCAGTAGACATCCTCGAGATCGAAGGGGATCTGCTGCTGGGCTTCATAGGCGAGGATTCGAGAGAGGCTCTCCCCATGAACGAGAGGAGCCGCCACGTAACGGTTGAAAGCGGTGACACCATCGGCGGAGACGAAGACCCTGGACTTCGTCAAGTTGTGTCGTTTCTGGAAGACGTTGAGCGCGTGAAGCTGGGGCCCCAGGCGATCGAGGCTGTTCACATCCTCGATGTCCTCGGTGAAGTCCAACTGGTCGTAGGCCACGACGTGAACCTCTTCGCCCACCTTGACCAATTTGGCGGCGCGGAGAGATGAAGTGGTGACGTGGATACCCCAGGCCGGGAGGTCCCCCATGGGCACAGTCCTCTTCTCGATGAGCCGGTTCCGCGCCCGCGCGGTCCGGGAGCTGGACTATAGAGCGGCGGGCTCCACAACGTCAAGCGGCATCAACTCTTTCGAGGGACCTCCAGGCCCAACAGTCGGGCCGCGACTTGGAGGTCCGCCCAGGCCTTCCGCTTCTCCTCCGGTCGCCGAAGTAGATAGCTGGGGTGATAGGTGGGCACGACCTGCGCCCCTCGGAAGGGGAAAACTCGGCCTCTCATGCGGTGCATCGGGTCGGAGCGCCCCAAGAGATTGTTCGTGGCGCAGCCGCCCAGGGTACAGATCACCTCGGGGCGGACGAGATCGATCTGATCCATGAGAAAATGAAAACACGCCTGGACCTCGTCGGCCGCCGGGTCCCGGTTTTCCGGGGGACGGCACTTGATGACGTTGGCGATGAACACATCGTCCCGCCGCAGGCCCAGGGCTTCAATCATTCGGGTCAAGAGTTGGCCAGACCGCCCCACGAAGGCCAATCCTTGGAGATCTTCGTCGCGCCCGGGCGCCTCTCCCACGAACATCAGGCGCGCCCGGGGATTCCCCTGTCCCGGGACGGCGTGGGTGCGGCTCTCGGAAAGGCGGCAAGCGGTGCACGCTGCGATGCGCCCCGCAATCGCCTCCAGAGCGGCCGGGACGTCTGGGTCGGAAGAGGGCTCGGAGGAAGTCTTGGACGGATGCGCGCCGTCGCGGCCGACCTCGGTGGGCGCCGCCGCGGCCGCCCCCTCCCCGTGCGAGACAGGTCGAAGCCCGGACAGCGGCAACTCATGCATGCCGAAAGCCCGCTCGCTTTCGAGGTGCCAGCGGATGACGTCCGCGAGATCGACGCGGTGGGGCCTGTCCTTCACGATGCGGCTTCCCCCGTCGCGAGGCGACCTCGCAGACGATCGCCCTCCACGGCTTCCAAGCGCACGGGGACGATGCGGCCGCGAAGGGCGTCCGGACCGTCCAGATCCACCCGGAGGAACCGGTCCGTAAGGCCGGTGAGTGACCCGGAATGTCCCGGTCGATCCTCGATGAGCGTAGGAGCCACCCGGTCCAGATGAGCCCTCCGATAGTGATCGGCCATGACATCGTCGAGAGCGGCCAACCGTCCCTTGCGATCCTTGATGGCCTCGGGCGCCACCTTTCCCGCGTACTCCGCGGCGGGTGTGCCTTCTCGTACGCTGTAGGGAAAGATGTGCATCTTCGCAAAGGACATCTCTCGACAGAACGCGAAGGATGCGTCGAAGTCCTCGTCGGTTTCGCCGGGGAACCCCACGATCACGTCGGTCGTGATGCAGGGATCGGGAATCGCCGCTCTCAGCCGCCTCACCGCCGAACGAAAACGCTCCGTCGAATACTTCCTTCGCATGCGCCGCAGGGTGCGATCACAGCCCGCCTGCAGGGGCAAATGGAAATGAGGCAGGTAGAACGGATCCTCCGCGAAGAGCTGGACGAGTTCTTCCGTGATCTCGTGGACCTCGATACTGGAGAGTTTCACCCGTTCCAGACCGTCGACGGTTCTGGCGGCCCGCAGGAGCCGAATCAGAGCGTCGTCCTCGTCCAGATCCCACCCGAAATAGCCCAGATGAACGCCGGTGAAAACCACCTCCTTGTACCCGCACGCCACAAGCCGACGCAGCTCTTCCAGAAGGTCCTCCTGTGAACGGCTCCGGATCGCCCCCCGAAGACTCGGGATGATGCAGAACGTGCAGTGGTCCCGGCAACCATCTTGGATCTTGACGAAGGCCCGGGTGTGTCCCTGGAACCGGCTGATCCCCCGCGGGAGGTCGGGCAAGGGCCCATCCATCCCGAGGATCTCCCGCGCCACCCACGGAACGATGGCGTCCTTGTCCTCATTTCCGAACACGGCGACGACGCCGGGCAGGTTGCGACACACCTCCTCGTCCGAAACCGCGTAGCAACCCGTCACGATCACGCGGGCCCCGGGGTTCTGGCGGACAAGGCGCCGGATCATGTGCCGCGACTTGGAGCCCCCCGAACCGGTGACAGAGCACGAGTTGACGACGAAGAGGTCCGCAAGCTCCTGCTCGGAGGACTCCTCCAACCCCAGGGCGACCAAGCCTTCGCGCAGCCACTGCCCCTCCCATTGGTTGACCTTGCATCCGACCTCCCCGACCCGAAAACTTCGGACGGACCGAAGGGGACGCGGAGCTCTTTCCGCGCGCTGATCGTCAAGATCGAATTCTGCCGTTCCAGTCCCGGGCATGGTCATCCTCGAAGGGGGTTCCGGAGGGAGAATCCTATCCGGACCGAGGCCCGAGTTCGACCCGGGAAGGGGAATGGGGCATCATGGGGCGCCTATCAATGAGGAGACCGAACGTGATTCCCCGTTTTCTATCCTGGAGCCTTCTGCTCGCCGCCGCGGCGACGGCCCAAATCGACGTCCGTCCGATCCCCCTTCCCGAGGGGGCCGGGGGATTCTATCCCCGCTTCGCCGCCCGTGCGGACGGCGCCCCACTCCTCGGGTGGCTGACGAGAAACGGCGAGGGATTCGCCTATCGGGTCCAGACCCTCGGGGACGTCAACGAGCCGTCGAGGATCATCGCTCGCGGGGAAGACTGGTTTGCGAACTGGGCCGATTTTCCCCTCGCTGCCCGGGATGGGAGCGGCCGCCTTCTCCTCCTCACCCTGCAGGAACTGGGGGAAGGGCGGTTCGCCTACGGCATCCGCGCTCGGTTTTTCCCGCGAGAGGGCGGGGCACCGAAGACCTCTTGGCTGCACGACGACCTCTCGCCCGCGGAACACGGATTCCCAGCCGTCCTCCCCCTGGGGGGAGGGGGATTCCTGGCCGTCTGGCTGGACGGCCGGGCCCACGAGAAGACCGGCAATCAACAGCTCTTCGCCCGCGTCATCGATGCGAACGGTGCGCCCGGGCCCGAGATTCGCCTGGATGACCGCACCTGCGAATGCTGTTGCACGGCCATCGTTTCCGCGGACGGCGTCGCCGTGGCGGCCTGGCGAGACCGCCGAAACGACGAGCGCCGAGATATCCGTATCCGACGCCGCCTTCCCGACGGCACGTGGGAGGCCCCCTTCGATCTCCATTTGGACGGCTGGAAAACCCCTGGCTGACCTGTGAACGGCCCGGCCCTCGCGGCGCGAGGAAAAATGGTCTGGGCTGTTTGGTACACGGAAGGCAACGACGAGACGCCCCGCGTCCGCGCCGCCCGTTCCACGGATCAGGGGAAGTCCTTCGGGGCGCCTGTGACACTCTCCGAGGGAGCACCTCTCGGACGCGTCGACGTGGTCGTTCTCGCGGACGGCTCCGCTCTCGCTTCCTATCTCGAGGACGAGGGAGAGGGCAAGAAGGCATCCATCCGGGTGAGGAGAATCCTCCCGGACGGCGGGCTCGCCGATCCCGTCATCGTGGCCAGGGTGCCGGCCGCTCGGTCGAGCGGATTCCCCCGCATGACCGCGACGACGCGAGGAGCCTTGATCGCGTGGACGGAGCGAGGTGAGAAGGGTCGCCGCGTGCGCTTGGCCCGCCTCGTGCTCGTGAAGGACTGAACGCAAACGGCTCCTTCGCCAGTGTTGTTATATCCCCTTCCATGGATCTCACTCTGCTCATTCCCATGCATGACGAAGAAGAGGCCCTCGAGGACCTCCTTCCAGCCCTCGCGACTTTTCACGCCGAGCACGCCGTCGACATCGCCATGGAGGCCGTGCTGGTGGACGACGGGTCGAAGGATCACACGTTCGAGAGGGCTTGGACCTGGGCGGAAGGACAGCACTTCCCCGTCAAAGTGATTCGGCTGAACCCTCGGGAGGGTTTGGGTGGAGCGATTTCGCAGGGCGTCTCGTTCTGCACGGGCCGTTGGATCGTCACCTATGACGCGGACATGTCCTACCCCCTGGGAGACGTCCCCCGGCTCCTCGAACGGGGTGAATCGGCGGGCGCCCAGGTCGTGACGGCGTCACCGTGGAGCGATGAGGGGCGAGCGATCGACCTGGATCGTCGACGCGAGGGGATCTCCCGATGGGCGAGCCGCCTTTATCGCTGGCGACTCGGGCGCCGGGGTCGTCATCTCACGTGTTTCACCTGCGGATTTCGGGCCTACACCAAGGACGCCATGCCTCGTCTCTTGCCGAAGAACAAGGGCTTCCTTGCCACGGCGGAAATGCTCGTTCGCGCCTTGAAGGCAGACATGACCGTCGCCGAAGTCGCCTCCACCCTGCGGCCACGCGTCCGAGGCCGCTCCAAGATGCGCGTCGTTCGCACCGCCATCTCCCACGTCCTCTTCCTCATCCGCCTTTGACCTCGTCGCCGTTGACGGGAGCGGCGAGGACGACTGCTGAACTCCTCGGCACACAAAGGAAGGGGCCCGCCTTGCGGCGGGCCCCTTCGAGTGGAAGGGAGCAAGCTCCCCTCGGAATCAGCTCACTTCACTGACAACCCAATCCGAGATGGACCGCGTTGCTGGGCCAATCCGGCAGACCCGGGATGGGGCTGGGAATGGCCGGGAAGCAGATGCGCGACTGCAGGGTGATCTCGAAGCCTTCCAGCGCGGGATCCGGGAAGATCGGGAAGGTGATCGAAAGGTTGCCGTTGGCATCGGTGGTCTGGACGAACAACAGGACAAGGTTGTCGATATCCAACCACACGTTGCAGTTCGCGGTGGGAATCACGGTGAGCTGCGGCGCGCCGAGGCTCG
>DRQF01000202.1 GCA_011369445.1 Planctomycetota bacterium
CAGGAACTGGGCCGAGACGCTTCCGCCGTGATCGTCCACACCGCTTCCTTGGACGACGTCGATGAACGCTTCGGCGACCGCGGTTATCGGTATCTCGGGCTCGATGCGGGCCAAATCGGCGAGCGGATGAACCTTGCCGCCGTGAGATTGGGGCTCGGAGTGAGCGGCATCGGTGGCTACTTCGATGACCAGGTCTGCGACGTCCTCGAACTCCCCCCGTCCGAAGCCGTCGTGTACATCACGGTCCTCGGCCAGCCGCCCCAGCCTTTCTGAGCCCGTCAGGGGGCGGTCGATTCGGGTGTCGGAGAGGGCCCTCCCGGAGCTGGAACGCTTCGACTCAGGGCCTCCGCCGGAAAGGCATCCACCTGGATGGTGTCCTCGCGGGCCTCGAGAGCCTCTTCGACGAGGCGCCTCGCCTCGGCGTGGATGATGCCTTCGCGCTCCGCTGCTTCCAGAGCCTTCTCCGGACGGCCGCGCGGCAACCGCCCCTCCTTCATCGCGTTCTTGATGATGTCGAGGACGGGTAGAGCCCGCGTCCCCAGGTCGAACGCCCGCTCGATTCTCCCGACCGCCTCCTCGGGATCGGCGGGCACGTAGACTCCGCCGAGCCAGCGGTCTCTTTGCGCGCCCGGTTTGCGTAGAACCGCGGCCACCGAAGAGATCAACCGGTCTTCGGGCTTCAAGGCGAAGGGATTGAGGCGGGCGAGAAACACGCCGGGGCCACGCAGGAGGCCTCCGATCACCGGCAACGGGAGTCGGCGCATCGTTTCTTCGCGTGCCGACTGGAGGTGATCGAAGACGTATCCCATCACCCAATCGAGAACGGCTTGATCCTCGGGCCGCCGCCCCTCGGCTTCGAAACGCCGCAGGGCCGAGGCCCCCAAGTACATCCAGGACAGCATGTCGCCAAGGTGACCCGTCAGACGCTCTCGGCGCTTGAGCTGCCCGCCCAGGCCGATCATCGCCAGATCGGCCAGAACGGCAAAGCTCGCCGACGACCAGGCGAGTTTCCGCCACCATTTGGCGGCGGCGCCGCCTCTGGGGGGAAGAGAGATCCAGCCACGGGTTGCAAACAACAGGCCGGCCCGGACCGTGTTGCGACAGAAGTGGCCTATATGTCCCCAGAAGGCGCGATCGAAGCGTTTCATGTCGCCGGCCGCCAGGGACTCCACCTCCTCGAGCGCGTAGGGGTGACATCTCATCGCCCCCTGCCCGAAGATGATCATGCTCCGCGTGAGGATGTTGGCGCCCTCGACGGTGATGGCAATGGGAGCGGCAATGTAGCTCTGAGCCAGAACGTTCCTGGGCCCCCGGGAGATTCCCGCTCCGGCCACGACGTCCATCGCGTCCGCAACGACCCGTCGAGAGAGTTCGGTGAAATGGTACTTGACGATGGCCGACACCACGGACGGCTTCCCGCCTTGGTCGACGGCCCCGCAAGTGAAGACACGCCCCGCCTCCAGCAACCACGACAGCCCACCCAGGCGCGCGAGGGGCTCCTCGACACCCTCGAACCGACCGACCGGCATGCCGAATTGATGACGCACTGTGGAGTATGCACCCGCCACGCGAGCGCTCATCTTGGCGACGGCGACACTGGACGCGGGCAACGTGATTCCACGGCCCGCCGCGAGACAATCCATCAGCATGCGCCATCCCTGGCCCGCTCGTTCGGGGCCTCCGATGATGCAATCGACGGAGACATCGACGTCCTTGCCGAAGATCGCACAGTTGTGGAAGGGCACACCCAGGGGGTCATGCCGATGCCCGACATCCACGCCGGGCGTGTCGGTGGGGATGAGGGCGCACGTGATGCCGAGATGCGGCCCCCGGCCCAGATGACCCTCGGGGTCATCCAGCTGGAAGGCCAGTCCGATCACGGTGCTGACGGTCGCCAAGCTCGTGTAGCGCTTCGCGAAGTTCAAGCGCATGCGCAACGTGCCGTCGGCGGCGCGATAGACCGTACCTCGCGACTGAAGTCCACCGGCATCCGACCCGGCCGTGGGTTCCGTCAGAGCGAAACACGGCATGTGCTCGCCCGTCGCCAATTTCGGAAGGTATTCTTGGCGCTGGGCGTCCGTCCCGTAGTGGAGGATCAACTCGGCGGGACCGAGCGAATTGGGAATCATGACCGTTACGGAAGCCGCGAATGACCGCGATGCAAGTTTTTGAATCACCGCCGAGAGTCCGGCCGCCGAAAAGCCCAGACCGCCGTACTCCTTGGGGATGATCATCCCGAAGAAGCCCTTCGCCTTCAGCATCTCCCAAACGTCGGGGGGAAGATCCATTTCCTTCCAGGCGCGCCACTCGTCCGTCGCCTGACACACCTCTTCCACGGGACCCTCCAGAAACGCCGACTCGTCGGAGCGCAATTCCTGGGTCCACGGCTGCTCCAGGATCTTCTTGAGCTGGGGATGGCCGGAGAAGAGTTCACCTTCCATCCAGACGGTACCGGCCTCCAAGGCCTCCCTCTCGGTATCGGAAATCTTCGGAAGCAGCCCTTTCGCACCCAACATACGAGCGATCGGTCGGCTGAGAATCCTGGCCCGGATCGGCGGGACGGCGAAAAGCAGCACGGGCGGGAGGAAAATCGCCCACCCCCACCAAGGCGCATGGGCGAGATAGAGCCATCCCGCACCAAGGACTCCAAAGACGTAGAAAGGGGCCCCAAAGTACATCAGAGCCAGGACCACCGCCAAAGCCAGCCAAAACGTCATCATTTCGCAACGCTCCGCGTCATGGATTCCCGTCAGGTGATCCGATCGCAAGCGACCGTTCCTCAGGGGGAACACCGCCCATGCGGAAACAAGTTAGCAATCCTCGCGCCGGAGAATCGCCATCGGAACGACTTCGCTCCGAATCCGCTCGGAGAAACGATAGGATCACTTCGAGCCCAGCTCGAATTCCGCGTCTTGATCCAGATCCTGGTTACATCCGGAGCAAAGGGGAATGAGGTCGCGGCGCCCCTCTCTCAGATTCTTCCTCCAGGAGCGCGCCAACGGACTGTTCCAGATCTCCCGGGTCGAGTACTTCCGGCCATCTCCCAGGACCGCCTTTTCCTGCCAATCCATGCAGCAAAGCGTCGCCCGCCCGTCAGTGTAGTAGTAGAGTTCGAAATCGTCCTCGCCGCGAAAGCAGGGGCGCGCGACACCGTCGTGGCCAATGTCAGGCCAATAGTACGGCGTCGTGAGGATGACTTTCACCCGAGGAAACGAACTCCAGAAGAGCCCGAAGGCGTCCCGTTCCCCCTCGTTGTTCGGAAACCGAATCATGCGGATCTCGACGAAAGCGGCATGCTTCGACTTCTCGCGGGCATTCAGGAACGAAAGGACGTTGGCGACGACGACGTTGTAGTTGAGACCGATCCGGTGCTTTTCGAACGTCTCCTTGCGAAACCCGTCGATCGAGAACCGCACGCCATCGACGCCGGCTTCGAGAATCGCCCTCCCCAAATCGGGGGTCAGTCGCTCCGCGTTCGTGTTGAACGTCACCTTGCAATTCGTCGTTGTCTTGATGTAGGCAATGATATCGGGCAACTGGGCGTGAAGAGTCGGCTCGCCGTCCATGTTCAATCGGAACTCGACACCCGCTGTACGATTGTCGTCGACGATTTTCCTCCAGACCGCCTCTTCCATGAAAGGAGTCCTGCGGACATTGGGCGTCTCGCAAAAATGACAACGGGCGTTGCAAACGCTCGCCGTCTCGATGGAGACGAAACGAGGATAGAGCGTCATGCGGTCGAGCGCGGCCCGCGAGCGCACAGCCAATTCCTCGAGCTCCGCGCCACCGCCGAGCCCGCGCGCCGCGTCGATCAAGCGGAGCGTGCGCTCGAACATCCCGAGAGAAAAGGACGCCTGGGCTAAGTTATGAAGGATTTCCAAGTTCTCGGGTTCGACGGCATGGGCGTGGTCGAGCGCGGCCTCCGCCTCCTCGTAGGCCCCCTTGGCGTGGCAGACGACCCCCAGGTCGTTGAGCGCCGACGCGTCATCCGGGACCTCCCGAACGCGTTCCCGCAGAACCACGGCCGCGGCGTCCCATCTGCCGTCCCGCACCAAAGACTCCACTTCGCCCTGGTGAGGACTCACGGCGGTCGTCACGCCTCCCTCTTCCGTCATGTTCTCTCTCCTTCGATCCGGGTCGCGGGGGGGAAACCCCTGCGGGACTCTCTCTCCTCACCCCCTTTTTCGGCATGGGAAGTGCTGCATCTTCATGCAATTCCGTCCGGCCGGGGGCTCATGCTCCAGGAAAACAGGACGTAGGAAGGCATGGCAAGGGAGATATGTCGATACACAGGTAAGATCCGCACCGACAGAAAGGCCAGCATGACCGTCAAGCCCGCATTGCGAAGGGACTGGGCTCAAATGAGCCGCAAGGAGTTGGAGACGTTCCAACTGCGTCGGTTGCGCCGGGCCATGCGCGAGTTGTGGATTCCCTTCAGTCCGTACTACCGAGCGCGACTCGAAGCCGAGGGGCTCTCGTGGCGGGATCTGAGGAGCCTCGAGGATCTCGCACGGTTTCCGTTCACGACGAAGGCGGACATCTTGCCTTCGAAGCGCAATCCCGACGGGCCCCGCGCCTTCATCCTCACCCCGGACCGGAATGCCATCAAACACCGGCTGCCGGCTTCGAAAAAGCTGCCGCTCCTCGCACGAGGCATCGTGGGCGGACGGTCGGCGATCGAGGAGGCTCTTCAGGCCGAATTCCTGCCCATCAAGATCCTCTTCACCACGGGACGGAGTGCGTCGTCGCTCCCGTTTTTCCTCAGTCGGCTCGATCTCGCATTGCTGCGGGAATCCGGACGCCGGTTGAGCGAAATCCTGGGACTCCACGCCGGCCAGGACCGGGTGGTCAGCCTGTTTCCCTACGCTCCGCATCTGGCCTTCTGGCAGGTCGCGGAGGGTGCCGAGTCCTCCGGGGTCCTCACCTTGAACACGGGGGGCGGACGCGTCATGGGAGGCGAGCGCATCCTGGACTTGATCGAACGCTTGGAGCCGACGGCGATCTGCGGCATGCCGGGTTATTTCTATCATGTCCTCCGGAAGGCTCACCGCGACGGGCGGAACTGGTCGAAGATCCGCACCGTTGCCCTGGGAGGCGAAATGGTCTCGGACGTCTTGAAGCGCAGAATCGTCTCGATTCTGCGAGAGATGGGCAGCCCCGACCCCTGTGTTTGCAGCGTGCTCGGATTCACCGAGTCACGTCAGTGCTGGGGCGAATGCAGGTCGAAGGAGGGGACCGGGTTCCACGTCTTCCCCGACATGGGCATCGTCGAGATCGTCGACCCCGACACGGGAGAGAGGCTTCCCGACGAGACCACGGGAGAGCTCGTGTTCACGGCGCTGGCGGGCCGTGGCTCCCTGCTCTTCCGATATAGAACGGGAGACATCGTGGAGGGCGGGGTGACCTACGCCCCGTGTCCATCCTGCGGCCGCACGACGCCTCGACTGGGGACGCGCATACAACGCAAGTCGAACGTCAAGGCCCTCGACCTCTCGAAGGTCAAGGGGACCTACGTGAACTTCAACACCCTGTCGTCGCTGCTCTCTTCGGATCCCGCCATCGAAGAGTGGCAGCTCGTGATTCTGAAACCTTCCGACGACCCCTTCGAGGTGGACGAGATCGAACTGTGGTGCAGCCTCGCGGAAGGCGCCGACGAGGAGGCGTTTCGCCGTGGGATACAGGAGGCGGTCAGCCGGGCGACGGAGATGCGATTCAACCGCATCGTCGTCGTTCCGTTGGAGGAGATCCTCGATCGATTGGGAATGGAAACACTCACCAAGGAGCAGCGCATCCTCGACAAGAGGCCCGTGCAATCCAAGAGAAAGGACCCTGGGAGATCATGATGCTACCGCGGGAGAGGACCGGCCGTGGCGGAAATGTGCTCGTGCTCGGCGGCGGCGGCGCGCGCGGCTTGGCGCATTTCGGCGTACTGAAAGTCCTGGAACGCACGGGCGTCCGCATCGATCGCATCGTCGGTGTCAGCATCGGGGCGTTCGTGGGCGCGCTCTACGCCCAGGACCCGGATGCGGAAGCCAACCGACAACGCGTCCAGGACTACATCGAGAGTGAGAAATTCCGGCGCTACTACCGCATCATGACGCGAGCCTCGAAGGACTCAGCGAAGGGTCGCACCGAGAATGGCGACTCGGACGACGAGGCGGACTCCAAGGACAGCTCCGGTTTTCTGGCCAGCGTGAAGCGCTACATGAAAGCCACGATCGCATTCCACCGGTTCGTGATGAAGCAGGCCGTTCTCACGAACGAGCCCATGGAGGAATGCCTGAAGACGGTCGCGAAGCCCGGACTCATCGAGGACTTAAAAATACCTCTCACCATCGTCGCCGTGGACTTGAGAACCGGGAACCGGATTCGCATCGAAGACGGCGACCTTTACTCCGCCGTGGTCGGCAGCACGGCCCTCCCGGGCATCTTCCCTCCGGTCGAGAGGGATGGGAAACTGCTGGCGGACTATGGCGTTCTCTGCAGCGTTCCAGTGTCCACGGCGCTGAGATACGACCCCGCGCACGTGATCGCCGTCGATCTCACGCCGGAACTCCCCTACATGGAGAACTTCTCGTCGGGACTGGAAATCGTCAATCGCATGGAAGAGATCGGCTGTTTCCTCTTCAAGGAGCACATCGCCTCCGCCGCCGACGTCATCATCAAGCCAGACGTGAACCACGTTGACTGGGCGGACTTCGCGGACATGGACACCATCGTCGAACGAGGGATCGACGCGGCGGAGGAGGTCATGCCGACTCTCTTGAGAATCCGCAACAACGGCATCGAGGGAAGTGACGCATCCTCGACCTGACGGTCCGCGATCGTTAGGTTGTCTTCTCTCGTACGAAGAAGAATGAGGGCTCCGTGACGACATCGACACCTGCAACACGGCCCGAGACGCCCCGCCTCGAGCGAGACGAATCGGGCATCGCCATCCTGACTCTCGAGGGGCGAGACGGGCATCCCTTCATCCTCGACCTGGACGCCGTCTCCGCGCTCGAAGCCATCGTCGAGTCCCTGGAGGACCGAGAGGACATTCGCGGGCTTGTGATCCGAGGGGCCGGGACCGACGTCTTTTGTGCCGGCGCGGATGTGGACGCAATCGCCGAGATGTCGGATCCGGACGAGATCATGGAGACTTCGGCAAGAGGCCAGGAACTCTTCTCCGCCATCGAAGAGCTCCCCTTCCCGGTCGTGGCGCTCATCCACGGCGCGTGCATGGGAGGCGGCCTCGAACTCGCCTTGGCCGCCCACGCCCGCTTGGTCAGCGATGCGACCGCAACCCGCTTGGCCCTTCCGGAAGTCCGGCTCGGCATCCTCCCCGCGTGGGGGGGTACGACACGTCTTCCCGAAGTGATCGGCCTCAAGGCCGCCCTCCCCTACCTGCTCACCGGTCGCACCATGTACCCTTCCCGCGCGCGGTCGCTCGGCCTGGCCTTGGAATGCCCCCCCAAGGAACTCCTGATGACACGGGGCCGTCAACGCCTGGAGGCGATGATCGAAGCGAGGCACCATGGCCACCATGGCGGTCCGGCGTCACGGGAACCGGGAATCGTCGACTACCTCGTGGACGAGATCCCTCCCGCCACCCGCGCCTACCTGGCCTTGGCCGAAAGGCAGGTCAAGAAGGAAACGCGCGGTCTGTACCCCGCGCCCCTGGCCCTTCTGGACGTCCTGCGCCGGGGCCGCAACAAGTCCCGCGAGACCCGATTTCGTCTCGAGAGAGAGGCCTTGGCTCGCCTCCTCCCGGGTTCCGTCTCGAAACACCTCGTCTCCATCTTCCGCCGCAGTCGCCCGAAGGACCGAGGCGGCCTCTACGCGAAGAAGTTCGCGGGAGTTCGGTCGATCCGGCGGGTGGGAGTCGTGGGAGCAGGTGTCATGGGACGAGGCATCGCCCAGCTTCTGATCGAGAAAGGACTGGAGGTCCGACTCGTCGATCCGTTCTCCGAAGCGCTCGTGAGGGCATCGAGATCCCTTCGATCCGCCGTCGAGAAGGCGGTCCGGCGCAGGCGGGGCGGACGTGTCGAGGTCCGTGCCACCCTGGACCGACTGATGTTGGGAACGGATTACTCGGGCTTGGCGGCGGCGGACCTGATCATCGAGGCAGTTCCAGAGATCCCCTCGCTCAAGGAGAAGGTCTTCGAATCGCTGACGGAGGTCCTCGGAGAACATGCGCTCATCGCCTCGAACACCTCGAGCCTATCGGTGGCTGCCCTTGCGGCCCACACCGATCGCCCGGGGCGCGTCGCGGGACTGCATTTTTTCAATCCGGCGCCCAAGATGCCTCTCGTCGAGGTTGTTCGGCACGACGGCGCGGACGAACTCACTCTCGCGACGCTCGTCCAATTCGCCCAATCCATCGGAAAGACTCCGGTCCTGTGTTCCGACGCTCCGGCATTCGTCGTCAACCGCCTTCTCGCCCCCTACCTTTTGGAAGCCGTCTCTTTGCTGGCGGACGGGGCGGAGATCACGACGGTGGACGCCGCCGCGCGGGGCTTCGGTCTCCCGATGGGCCCCTTCGCGCTCATGGACACCGTCGGTCTGGACGTCGTGCTCCATGTTTGCAGGCATCTGGAGTCCGTCCCCGACGTCGGCGTGAGCACACCGGACCTCATCGTCGCCATGGCGGACAAGGGCCTGCTGGGGAAGAAAGCCGGGATGGGATTCTACCGCTACGGGAAGAGGAGACCGCGACCGCACACTCGCAAGGAACTGATCGCTTTCGACCCGACACTCGACGAGAGCCATTTTGCGGCCCGACTGGGACGACAGGCGCTGTTGGACCGGTTGTTGACCGTCCTCGCCAAGGAGGGAGAGCGGGTCCTCGACGAGAACATCGTCGAGAGCCGCGACGACCTGGATCTCGCCACGATCTACGGGATGGGGTTTCCTCCTTGGACCGGGGGGCTCGCGACGTGGATGCGGGAGAACCACTGGGAGAGCGAATCCTCATGAAGTCCACCGAACGACTGATGATTCTCGACGGTGTCCGTACGCCCTTCGGGAAGGCCGGCGGTGCCCTGGCCCCGCTCGATGCCGATGACCTGGGGCGCTTGGTCCTCAGGGAACTCGTCGACCGCCGACGTCTCCAAGGCGATGACGTGGATCAGGTGTTCCTGGGGTGCGTGGGGCAAAACGCCAAGGCGGCGAATATCGCCCGCGTCGTGGCTCTCCGGGCCGGTCTCGGAGATCATATGCCGGCCATGACCGTCCACAGGAACTGCGCCTCCGGGATGGAGGCGGTCACGCAGGCGGCGCTCCGCGTCGCCACGGGACGTGGTCACACGTTCCTCGTGGGTGGTACCGAATCCATGAGCAACTACCCCCTCGAGGTCTCGGATGCAACGAAGCAGCTCCTCATGGACCTCCAACGCGCCCGAAGCCTGAAGGCGAAGCTGGGAATACTCTCCCGGCTACGGCCTCGCCACCTGAGGCCCGTGATCACCCTTTTGCGAGGCCTGAATGACCCGACGAGCGGGCTCAGCATGGGCCAAACAGCCGAGAAGATCGCACGGGAATTCGGCGTCGATCGGGACGCGCAGGACGCCTATGCATTGCGCAGCCACCAACGAGCGGCGGCGGCGCGGGATCGACTCCGTGACGAGATTCTCCCCGTTTCGGCTGGACCGGCCTGGGTGGAGGACGACGAGTCCGTCCGCCCCGAGCAGAGCATGGAAGCCCTGGCGAAGTTGCGCCCCGTCTTCGAGAAAAAGTACGGAACCGTGACCGCGGGCAATGCCTGTCCTGTGAGTGACGGCGCGGTCGGGCTCCTCGTGGGGAGCGAAGACCGGGCGAGTTCCTTAGGCATCGATCCCCTCGGCGTCCTCGTCGACTGGTGCTATGTGGCCCTCGACCCCACCCGCATGGGCTTGGGTCCCGTCCACGCCATCGCCAAGCTCCTCCAGCAAACGGGCCTCGACCTCGAGGACATCGAACTTTTCGAGATCAACGAGGCCTTCGCGGCACAGGTCCTGGCCTGCCTCCGGGCGGCTCGGGATGTGAGCTACTGCCGTCGGGAACTCGGCCTCGAGCGCGCCCTCGGCGAGATCCCCGAGGAGCGCCTCAACGTGAACGGAGGAGCCGTGGCCCTCGGTCATCCCGTGGGCGCCACGGGCGCACGCCTCGTCCTGACACTGCTGCGCGAGATGAAGCGTCGTGGCCTCAAGCGCGGAGTGGCCAGCCTGTGCGTCGGCGGCGGCCAGGGCGCGGCCCTCCTGCTCGAACGCCCCTGACCCTTCTTCGCTCTCCGCGGCGACGGCGGGTTCCCTTTTCTCTTTCAAGGCGTACAGTGGTTCCCCGCCCGGAACCGGTGGCGCGGGGAAAGAAGGAGAACGAGCATGGCGCACCCACCTCTCGACATGGACACCCTCAGGCGCATGCCGAAGGCTCTGCTCCACGACCACCTGGACGGCGGCCTTCGCCCGCAGACGGTCATCGAGCTGGCCCGCGACGTCCCGGACGTGGAACTTCCGACCGACGATCCGGAAGAGCTCGCGGAGTGGTTTTTTCGAGGCGCGAACCGCGGCAGCCTGAAGGAATACCTGGAGGGTTTTGGTGCGACCTGCGGTGTCATGCAGAGCGAGGAGGCGCTTCACCGCGTGGCCTTCGAATTGATGGAGGACATGCAGCAGGACGGAGTGGTGTACACCGAAGTGCGCTTCGCGCCCTTTCTCCACACGGAGCTCGGGCTCAACGTCGAGCAGGTCATGTCCTCCGTTCTCGACGGGTTGGAGGAGGGAAGCCGCAAGACCGGAGTGCGCTATGGCCTCATCGTTTGCGCTCTTCGCAACCTCGACCCCGCGCTGTCGATCCTGATGGCCGAATTGGCCGTTTCCTTCCGGGATCGCCGGTGCGTCGGGTTCGATCTCGCCGGCGACGAATTCGGCCATCCCCCCAAGGCCCACCTCGAGGCTTTCCACTACTGCCAGCGCGAGAACTTCAACATCACGATTCACGCGGGCGAGGCGTTCGGCAAGCAGAGCATCTGGCAAGCCCTCCAGTACTGCGGCGCACATCGGATCGGGCACGCCACGCGGCTCATCGAAGACATGATCGTTCAAAACGACCAACTCGTAGGCATGGGGACACTCGCGACCTACATCAAGGACAGGCGCATTCCCCTGGAAATCTGTCTCTCGAGCAACGTCCACACGGGTGCCGTGAAGAGCATCGAAGAGCACCCGTTCCGCCTGTATTTCGACGAGAGCTTCCGGGTGTCGCTCAACACGGACAATCGTCTCATGTCGAACACCACGCTCACGAAGGAATACGCCCTCGCGCAGTCGGTTTTCGGACTGGGCCCCGGCGATCTGGAGAAGCTGACGGTCAATGCGATGAAGAGCGCCTTCATCGGCTTCGACGAGCGCATCGAGATCATCTACGACACCATCAAGCCCGGGTTCCAGCGTCTGCGCGACGAGGGGGCTCTCCCGGCGACTTGAGCCCGCGGAGCGATGGAGTATCCTCGTTCGAGCCCGCCGTCATTTGGCCGGCGCCCACCTTCGCGAGGGAGAGCCGTTCATGCCAGTCTCTTGCATCATCTACGACCTGGACGGGACCCTGATCGACTCAGCGGACGACATCGCGGCCGCCGTCAACCGCACCCGCGCCCACTATGACCTCGAACCCCTCTCGGTCGATCATGTGAAAGCGTTCATCGGCGACGGCGTGCGCCGTCTTCTCGAGCGGGCTCTTCTTGGAATGGTGGAAGACCCGGTGATGCGACCCACCCGATGCCTGCCGAAGAGATGGACGGATCTCGACGAGGTCATGGAAGTCTTCATCGGCGAATACTGTCTCGACCCAGTGATCGAGACGAAGACCTACCCCGGCGTCGCCGAAGCCCTGAAGAGATGGTACGAGGAAGGCGTGGCGCAGGTCGTGCTGACGAACAAGCCGGATCCTATCGCCAAGAAAGTCCTGGAGACCCTGGGACTCGCGAAATACCTCGATGTCATCATCGGCAAGAATGCCGTCGATGAAGACGGCAAGCCGGTGCCACCGAAGGGGAGCGCCGAGGTCGTCGACTACATTCTCTACCAGACCGGCGCGGAGCGGGATGAAACGGTGCTCGTGGGCGACGACCGCCCCGACATCGCGACGGCGAAGGCGGGTGGCATTCGATGCGTCGTCATCCTCGGCGGGTATGGAAACCCCGAGGAGCTGGCTTCCCTTGCTCCCGATCTGGACCTCTGCGTAGCGACGTTCCAAGACGCGGACGCCTTACTGCAAAGACTTTGATCTGAAGACCTCCATGTGCAGCGGCAAGGTCGCTTGCAGGTGGCGATCTGCCCAGAGCCACGTGTGGCGGGCACGACGATCGAGGACCATTCCTTTCTTACGGAAGGTGTTTACGATTCCTCGCTGCTGCAGAGCCAAGTCCATGCGGTGCCCCCGATCCACATTCCCCCACCTCTCGTCGCCCGCCACGTGGAGATGAAACACCAATCGCTTGAGCGCCTTCAGACGATCGCCGTCCGCCTTCTCGATGATGGTGATGGGATTGTGACGTTCCATCTTCGCTCTGTCCCAAACACCGTCACGCCGGAAGTACACAGAGCAGGTCTCCGAGAACCACAGCCGGCAGGCGCGGCCATGAGGCGGCCTTCTGGGGTCGATCTGCCCTGGCCACATGAAGCTGCCATCGTAGGCTCCGATCGATCCGAAAAGACGGGGGTATCGCGTGGCCAGCATCACGGCCGAATATCCCCCCATGCTGAACCCGTCGATGGCCGCTCCCCGTCGATCGGTCCGCACCGGCAGGTGGCGTTGGACCCATGTCCGCACTTCGAAAAAGTGGTCCTCCATACGGCCATTGCCCACGCCGTGGGGGCCCCCGTCCGCCGACCAGTTCACCGGGATGCCCTGGAAGCGGCGCTCACGGTCCATGAATCCGGGAAGGACCACGATGAGAGGGTCGATGAGCCCTTCCCCGATGAGCCTGTCGAGGATGAAACGGAGTCCTGGACGGCCATCCTGCATTCCCACCCACTCGGTCTCATGGCCGCGCAAGAGGTAGAGGACGGGATACGGGCCTCCTGACGGGAGAAAACCCGGTGGAAGATAGACTCCGAATCGCTTCAGAACACCAAGGCATGACCGCGGCAAGGTGACCCAACGGATGGAGGACCCCGGCATGACGAATTCCTGCCCCTTCTCGAAGCGGACGCTTGTGCGGGCCCACGGCCCGGGGAGACCTTATCGTCGTCGGGATCCGTCCCCCAGGGCTCCACGAAGAAAAGAATCCTGGAAGTCGGCCGGGATCGATCTCTATGATACCTTCGTCGCCCCACTCCCCGGACCTGCGGCCCGTTTGCCCTGTCACGACTCTTTCGACCCGATGCGGAGTGCATCCATGAGACGCTACTTGACGATCCTGCTCGCTCTTATCCTCGCCACGAGCTCGGCGTTCACCCAAACGACGGGCCCTCTCGCCCTCGAAGTCCCCCAATTCCATGACTCGGGCCCCCATACCAACGCCGACTTGGTGGAGGTCGAATCCGTCTATACCTACATCCTGGAGCACCCCGATGCGGCCTCCATGAGGGTGCTGTTTGGCGAGATCACGCTGGGCCCGGGCGATTGGATCGAGGTCTACGCGCCTTTTGACGGGGAACGCCAAGTTCTCGACGCCGCGGAACTCGTCAAGTGGGAAAACACCTCCGCGTACTTCAACGGCGACAAGGTGATCATCGACCTCTTCCTGCAGCCTGGCTCCACGGGGTCATTCGAAATCGCAGGATACATCTACGGCTTGGGTGGCGGCAGCAACGCAGTCTCTCTCGGCACGGACACGATTTGCGGCACGGACGATCGAATCCAGTCGACCGACAATCGATCCGGCCGATTCGTCTCCAGTCCGACGGTCACCGGAGGAGGTTGTACGATCTGGATCGCCAGCGCCGACTCCTGCGCCGTCAGCGCCGGGCACTGCTTCGCCGGCGGGAGTTTGATGGTCGCGGAATTCAACGTCCCGGCCTCGCTCCCATCCGGAGCGCTCCAGCACCCGCCGGTCGCCGACCAATTCACCATCGACACCACCACGCTGACCTTCAACAACAACGGGCTCGGCGACGACTGGGGTGTCGTCAAACTGAACACGAACAATCTCGGCCAGACGGCGGCGCAGCGCTACGGCCACTACAATGTGGCATCCTTCTTCCCCAACCCGAACGACACGATCCGCATCACGGGCTACGGGACGGACGGCGGCGTCGACAATCAAACGAACCAGACCAACACCGGCCCCTACGACACGACGACGGGAACCCGTCTTCGCTATGTCGTGGACACGACCGGAGGGAACTCCGGCTCGCCGGTTATTTTCGAAAACACGGGCGAAGTCGTGGGTGTCCACACAAACGGAGGCTGCACCTCCACGGGCGGCAGCAATTCGGGGACGTCGCTCAGCAATACGAGCTTCCAGGCCGCCTTCTCGGCCCTCTGCCAGATGACTGCCACGGCTCCACCCGTGGCGTCGTTCACCCAATCGGCGACCTCGGTCCTGGCCGGCCAGACCGTCAGCTTCACGAGCACGTCATCGAATTTCCCAACATCATACGCATGGGACTTCGACGGGGACGGGACGACGGACGCTACGACGTCGGTGGCCACGTTTACCTATTCGACGGTCGGCACGTTCGACGTCAGCCTCACCGTCACGAATGCCCTCGGCTCCGATACCGTGACCGTGGTGGGAGCTGTCACCGTCAACCCGCTCACTCCAGCCTCGCTCCCCTACTCGCAGGATTTCAACGCAGGCCTCCCCGCGACCGGCGAGTGGACCTTCGTGTCCGAACCGGGCGGCCGCATCCTCGCCACGATCGACGGCGTGCCCTCCCCCAACTCTGGGGGCAACGCGCTCGTCATGGATGCGACGACACAAAGCGCCGCCGCCACGAACAGCTCCACTCTGTTTCTCGACCTGACCGGCACGACCCAGGTGTTCTTGACCTACTGGTGGCGAGAGACGAACGACGAAAACGATCCCGAGGATGGAGTGTTCTTCTCCGACGGGACCACCGAAATCCTCGCGTTTTCCCACAACGATGGCCCCAGTGTCTGGACCGAACAGGTCCTCGATGTCACGACGATCGCCCAGGGGGCAGGCCTTTCTCTCGGCGCGAACTTCCGGATCATCTTCCGGCAGCGGGACAACTTCCCCTTGGGAACCGATGGAGTTCTCATCGACGACATCAATGTCGTGGACGCGACTGGCGGGGGTGGACAACCCAACTCGCCGGGGGCGTCTTTCGTCGTCGCCGGCGCAGTCGATGGTCAAGGCCTCCCCTCCACCGCCACCAGCGTGGGCCCCTTCGCAGTCCAGCTCGCACCTGGAGATGCGCTCTCCTTCGATGTCGGCGGCGACCCGAATCAGCCGTTCCTGCTCCTCATGGGTCCGCTCAACGTCGGCAATGCCTCCTTCTCGATCGGGCAGATGGACATCGGACTCCTCGGGCCCGCGGATCTGAGTGACATCGGGCTCCTTCTGAACGGCCTCACTCCGGTTACGTTCCTCGACTCCCTCGCGAACACGGGGCCGGGGGGCGTGCAGAGCATGAGTTTCACGGTCCCGTCGCTTCCGCCGGGTTCCGTGGGAGCCATCCAGGCGGCGGTCTACAGGGCAGCCAGCGGTCTTCCCCTTCTGAGCGCCGCCACCGACATCATCATTCTCTGAGAGTCTCACGCGCCGAATCGTTGCACGAAGCCGGGAGAGGGGTCACCCCCGCCCGGCTTCATCATTTCCCAGAAGACAGGTCGATCCCCCCCGATTCCGAAAGAGGAAGAGCCACGGTGCAGGAGGTCCGACCATGCATTCAGAACTCAGCCAAAGGCCCGTCGTTCCCACCTTCGTGGGCCGAGAACCGATTCTCGACTGCAATCTCGAGGTGCAGGCCTGGGAGATCTCCTACCGCGACGGGCTGGACGAACTCGACTCGGGCAATGAGAGCGAATTCTCCACGGCGCAGGCCTTCTGGAACACGTTCATGGAGCTGGGCGTCGAGAACGTGGCCCCGGACTGGAAGGCGTTTCTTCCCGTCAGTCGAGAATTCCTGCTGGGAGACTGCCCGGAGATCTTCCCTCCGCACCGTCTCGCTCTCGTTCTGAACGCATCCCTGCTCGAGGACGAAGAAGTCTCCTCACGGCTTCGAGAGCTCAAGTCGGCGAACTACCAGCTCGTCCTGGACGACTTCGACCGGAGTTCGGCAGGCGAGTTCTCCGACCTCATCGATGCCGTCAAGGTGGACGTGGAAGGCGTCGGATCGGACGAAGCCGTCCGAATCGCTGCCAAGCTCGACGGCCGTGGGGTCAGGCGGATCGCGAAGAACCTCTCGAGCTACGAGGAATTCGAAGCCTGCAGGAGATGCGGCTACGAGGCGTTCCAGGGTCGCTTCCTCTCGCGGCCGCAGGTCGTGGCAGGGGGCCGAATCCTCCATGCAGGCATCTCGAGAACGCGCATGTTGGCGGCGATCAATAGCTCGGACTCGTCAATCGACGATCTGGTGGAGTTGATCGAGCAGGATGTCGCTCTCAGTTTCAAATTGCTCAAGTATGTCAACTCCCCTCTCGTCGGGCTCCGCTCGACGGTCGAATCCGTTCGGCATGCCGTCATGCTCCTCGGGCAAAGATGGCTGCGTACATGGACAAATCTCGCCCTCCTCGCATCCATCGAAGGGCGCCCTCAAGCCGTCTTCGACCTCGCGATCGTTCGCGCTCGCATGTGTGAGAACCTCGGCCGCCTCTCCGAGGCGGAGAGGCCCGAGGTCTTCTTCACGGCCGGGCTCTTCTCGACACTCGACGCTCTCCTGTCCCGCCCCCTGGATGAGGTCCTCCAGGAGCTCCCTTTGACCGATGAACTGAACGGCGCTCTCTTGCGCCTGGAAGGCCCCGTCGGCCAGACTCTCGCTTGCACGCTCGCCTACGAGGTCGCGGACTGGGAGCGGGTCAATCTCGGGGCTCTCACGCCAGAGGAGATCCGCGACGCGTACATCGACTCGCTTCGCTGGGCCGCCGATCTGAGAAATGAACGCGCCTGAGCGCGCCAGGCCCCCTCACCGAGCAGCGTGCTCCAAAGCAGGAAGCCTTCCATTCAGGATCGCGGCGCTGACGGCGGCGGTGGCAAGGCTTTCACCCCTGAGATTGCGATGGACCTCGAGGCCTTGCAACCGCCGTGGGTAGGGTGACGCCGACCAGAGCACATGATCGCCCTCACCGACGAGATCGATCGCGCCCCGCGGCAAAGACGGGTTCGCCACGACTCCATCGACGCCCCTCTGCTGGCCCGGGTACGCCGGAAGGCCGTTGGCGAACGCGGGCGCCACGACCCGAATCCCGGCATCGAGAAGGGACGTCACTCCCCCTTCGAGTTCCGCCGCGGCTTTCAGCGACGTCGTCCCGAAACTCAGATTTACGACATCGGGCTTCCATGAGAGGGCCGCGCGAAGCGCATCCGAGACCCGGCCGGTCGGACAAGCGAGGCTCGTGTCGAAGATCCTGATCGAGAGCAACTCCAGGTCGGAGACATGCTCAACAATGGCCGCGGCCACGCAGGTCCCGTGCCCGAGAACGTCGATGGGAGAGCCTGTGCCCACGTCCCCCCATTCGACACGCTTCAACCCCGCGACGTGGGGATGCCTCGGGTTCAAACCGCTGTCGATGAGAACCAGTCTCGGCACGCCACTCAGTCTTCGAGCGACCAGATTCGCCCGGCCAGATCGCCCGGAAACACGACTGTCTTCAAGAACTTGAAGTCCTTGTCGAACACCTGGAAATCGTTCCCCGCGCCACCGATGTAGAACTTGCCGCCGTCCGGCGAGGCGGCCGCCAACCGCTGGCGCGGACGGAATCGGTAGAACATCTCCCCCGCCTTCTTTCCGGTCGACAGGTCATAGCGGACGATCTTGGAGTCAGGGTCCTCCGAGCCGCGACCGCGTCCTCGCCCGCCGCCGAGCCTCTTGGTGGCATAGCCCCACTTGTGGTCCTTGGATACGGCCATGCCGAATCCGCCCGGGTCCGCACCCCACTCCAGGACGCGATCGATCCTGAAGTTGACGTAGTCGAGATCGACGAGGCCGGCGATGCGCCGACTCTTCTGGACCGGGTCCTGCATGGAGTACATGACGCGATACTTGCCGGGCTTCTTGCCATCGAAGAAATCGTCCGAACGCACGCGAAGGGGACCCGCCCCCCAGTAACGCGGAGTATGCAGATCGATGCGCCCGATCTCCTCGCGCGTCGAACCGTCCAGAACCCTCAAGTCCCTTCCGAACACATGCCAGTTCTTGCCGTCCGGGCTGATCTTGACGGTCCCCCTCAATTCCTTCGGCAGACGTGGACCGACCAATTCGACCTTCTTCTCCGCGAGGTTGTAATACCACCACTCGGGTTCCTCGATGACGTAGTGATCCTTCGCCTGCTTGACCTTGTCCACACGGACGAACCAGTGGGTGCCGCCGGGGCACTCCATGACACGATCCACCCGAATGATGTAGCCGGGTTTCGCAAACGTGTGGGTCTCCACGACTTTCATCTGGGCGCGATCGACGACCTCGACGACGGTCCTTTGTCCCGTGATGGCCAGGAACCGCTTCTTGTCCCAGGAGAGCCGCACACCGAACTGCAGACCGTTCTCGAGGGAGATCTCTCCCACCACCTCGTCCGTGGCGGGATCGAACTTGACGATGCGGCTGGGCCAAAGGGTCATCCAGAAATAGACCTTGCCCTTGGGCGCAACGTCGGAAGTCGAGGCTTCCTGAGCCGGAGCAAAGAGTGGCCAGACGAGGCAGAGCATGAGGACGGCTGTGATGCGTTTCATTTGGAAATCGGTCCCAGGCTGAGGTTCAAGGGAAAACCAGATCGATGTTCTTCCAATCGTTCATGGGAGCCCCGCAGGACTCCGCCCATGACGGCCAATTGGTGAGCCCGTCTGGCACCTGAGCCGGCCAGTAGCAGGAGTGGTAGCAGTCGTATAGGTCCCGCTCGATGGGTTGGCACAGGCCGTGGGTTCCGCCGCCGGAATCCACCTCCCAACCGGGGGCGAAGACCGTCGTGCAACCGAAGGGCGTGTCTGTGTCCTGGAGCGCTCGCACCTCGTCGCGACTGCCGGCCACCCACTCGGCGAGTCTTTTCGCTTTTCGATTGACAGGTTGGATATGCTTCATGAGCTCGTCCTTTCGAACCTCTGGAAGAATGAGGGGTTGGCGTCCGTGATCCGGGCATAGGCTCGCAACCCGAGATCAGTCCAGGCGCGGATCCAGTCGCAGTAGTGCAGATTCGGGTGAGAGGCGTCGCCGTAGCGAACTTCGGCCTCGTGATAGCAGCCGCCGGCGCAGACGGGGCGGGCAAAACAAGTCGCGCATTCGATCTTGCGGTTGACGTGCCCCTTCTCCAAGAACTCTCGGCGGCGGTCCTCATCGATCCCGTTCTCGATGTCGCCGATGGGATGAGCCTCCGACTCCACGAAGCGGTGACACAGGCCCAGCTCTCCATCGGTGGCTACACCGACGAGGCCGAGCCCCGCGCCGCACGGATGGGCCTTGTTTACACCTTCGTGCAACTCCCGGAGGAGATCGCCGAGATTGGAAAAACCGTGGCGGTGGCCTTCGAGTGCTGCGGCCACGTAGTCGTCGGCCAGGGCTGAGTACTGGGCAAGCAGGTCGTCATAGTCGTCGCCAAGCAGGGCGTGGTCACGGTTCGGAGCGCTGGTCACAGGCGCGAAACCGACCTCGTCGAAGCCGATGTCATGGGTGAGATGAGCGTAGAGATCTCGGAGGTTGGGAAGCGGGCGCGTCAAGGTGACGCGCGCACCGATCGGTCGCGTACGGCCACGCGCCGCGGCCAACAATCTGCGAATCTTGGGAACGACCGTGTCGTAGCTGCCCCGCCCGCTCTTGAACGATCGATGCCGGTCGTGACTGGCTCGATCACCGTCGATGGAGATGTTGACACCGAACCGGTGGTCGATGAGGAACGCGATGATGTCGTCGTCGAGAAGAGTGGCGTTGGTTGTCAGGGCAAAATGAACTCTTTTCTCCGTGGCCCGCGCCAGACCTTCCGCGTGGTCCACCGCCGCCTCGATGGCCTCGCGATTGAGGAGGGTTTCGCCCCCGAAGAACGTCACGGAAACATCGCGGCGACCTCGGGCGCTCTCGAAAAGGAAGTCGATCGACCTCAGAGCGGTCTCCGGGCTCATCGATGCGGGCCGCTTGCCCTCGCCCTGCCCCGGGAGCTTGTCCTCGCCATACTCGTAGCAATACGTACACGAGAGATTGCAGCGGCTGGAGACGTTGAGCACCAGAGTCGCCAAGGGAAACGGCATGGGTGGCAGAGACGAGGAAGGAGGCCGTACCTCCTCAACGGGACGGATGGCCCCCACGTCGCAAAGTTCCTCCAGAACTTCGGCGGCGGCATCGCGTCCCCTCCCCGTCTCGGCCAGGTACTCGGCAGCCTCGAGGCCTTCCCGACACTCGAATCGGTCCAGTACGGTCACGGCCTCCGCGTCCAAGCGCATGATCGAAGCCGAATCCGGTAGGTAGACGAATACCCCATCTCGGGTCGGCATCCTGCGGTGCGAACGGGTGCGAAGTTTCATCGATCCTCATTCCAATCCAGGCGATCCCACCGAGCGTAGATGGGGACGGTCACGATGAGGCGTCCCCGAGCGCGGAATGAACGCTTCACCTTCACGAGGGGTTTCGGCGAGGGCGCCACGAGGGGTTTCCGAGCGGGTTTCTCCTCCGGGTTCTCTTCCCCCCGGGGGGGCTCCGGCGGGCGGGGCGGCGCCCCCACCGGATGGGCGGGGTGGGGCTCGGTCGGCGGCGACGGCGGTGGCTCATGACCTTCTTCGGCCCCCGAATCCGGGGGCGGATTTCCTTCTCCGGCGCCGGGCCGGCGACCGCCGCGACCCGTCCGTCCGGCCTCCGGGGGTTTCCCCCACTTCCCGGGCTTCGTGGGCGCCTTCCTCGTGAGAGGGACGTCGCGCACCTCCAGTTCGGTTTCAGCCACGACGTAGACTTCGCCGACATTGTTTGCCTCGTACTTGCGCTCCGGATTCGGGCCGTCCAGGGCTGGCGTGAAGACGCCCGTATCGGGGTCGATGCGCCCAACGAATCGCACATCGTCGTCGTTCTCCCGAATGGGAAACTCCTCGAGACTCCATTTGGCCGGAACGACTTCGATCGGATAATCGTCCTCAGTGTAGAGCCGGCCATCGGGTCCACGATTCATGGACCAGGCTTCGAAGCGTTCCGTCTGAGCCGGCATGGTGCGACCGCCCACGCGAGACAGTCCTCGCCCCGGTTCGACTTTGATGTAGTCCACCGTGTCGTACAGGACGAGAAGATCCGGTCCGGGAGTGGCGCGAAAGGACACCTTGCGACGGCCCCCTTTGGCCTCCACGGACACGTCGACGATCAAGACGACGCGATCCGGACCTTCACGGGTTGCGGCCTTGACGGTGACACCCTGACCGAGCGAAAAGTCATCGGCCTCGAGGTCCTCCGGAAATCCATCCCCGAGAACCGTGATGCGGACTGACTCCGACGGAATGGGGAGAGCCCCGTTCTGCACTGCGAAGATTCGGGGAGTTCCCGTCAACCGCATCAGCTCGACATCGATTCCGATCTCGTTGTACGCCCCCCAGAAGAGTCGCCCGCTCATTCCGTCCCATGACTCATTCAGCAACAGAACTTCCCGCCAAGTCTCGCCGTCGCCGTCGCCCGAGGCCCGCCCACGCCAGGAATACCCGGCATAGAGAAGTCCCTTTCCACGCCGAGTCAGCGAAGTGCCGTCCGCACGGGTGAGCTGCCATTCCGTCACGTAGGCATCGTCAGACTCCTTTCGAATGACGAGCTTCCCGAAAAGGTCTCCCTGACCCACCTCATGCCCCTTCACGGCCCAAGTCCCTTCGAGGGGAACGGAGCGACGGTTGACCGACCAACTCTTCCACGACTCCGACATGAGGGGCTGGCTCTTGGCGAGTGCGCGCAAGACCTTGTCCGCACGATCTCCCTTGCGACGTGCTTCGCGTCGCCTCTGTTCGAAAATCTCCTCGATTTCCGCCTCGGTCATGTTCTCGAAATCGATGCCGCTATCTCTTCCGAACATGCTGCGCCCGCGAAACGCCTGGAAGTCCGCCAGGGGGAAGAACGCCAGGTGGGTGGCCTTCAGCAGTTTCCACTCCTTGCCGTCCCGTTGCTGCGAAAGAACTCGCCCCAGCGTGTGACATGCGCCACAGGTCTTGCGAAGGTCCTGATCCCGATCGGCTTCGGACCAGTGGACGCGTCTTTCGGCTTCGTAGAGACCTCGGGCGGCTTCGCTCCGCGTGAGACCGTGATCATTCGAGAGGTAACGGACCATCTCGCGAGCCTCGGACGGCACAAGGGGCACCTCGTAGAGACGGACCATGCGCTTGATCGAAATCTCCCAACCCTCGGGAGACTTGCGCATGTATGAGATGCGCGACATGCGCCCTTCTTCATCGATGTCGTGACATGCCTTGCAGCGATCGATGACAAGCTGGTTCGTCACGGGGATACCCGGGCGATCCTTGGCGGTTGAAGACGAAGGTGCGGGCGCGCGGGACGGGCGTCGCTCCTGGGCCTGGAAGGGAACGGTCAGAGCAAAAGCGAGGAGCAGGAGGACCTGCGAGGAGCGCCGATTGAACATGAGTTGGTTCCGATTGGAGAGTCGCCCAGGATTCTACTCTCGAAGCGGCTTGTGCCTACCCCACGACGAGCAGTGCCCGAGGGGCGAACTTCCCCTTCGTGACGGCGAGACAACGCACCTCGACGGTCTTCCGGTTCCCGCTCGGCCGCTTCATCTCGCAGAGAGGCCCGGCACCGGGCTCCAATCGTCGCCAGGTTCGCAGACTCAATTCAGGGAAAAACTCGCTCAGCCGACGATGAATCACCTCGTCGGAATCCACCTCCAGGTCGGCAAGAAACGCGGGGTTGGCGTGGAGGATTCCTCCCTCGCTGTCCACGAGAATCGCCGGCTCTCTCAGAGCATCCAGAGTCTTCGAGACGTCCTCCTCGTCGTTCGATGTCGCACCGACCGAAGAATCCGTGAATTCCTCAAGGATGCGCCGCGGAAAATCCACGAGAAGTGCTTCCTCGAGAGCAAAGCAGGCCTGAAAACCCTGGCTGCGCAAGGAGCCTCGCAACATCGGATCGAGGCCGTCGACGACCGCAGCGGCCGGCATACTCGGGTGTATACGGCGGACCTCTCTCAGAAGGGTGGGAGCCGAAAGATCCTCGACCGCACAATCCACGATGAGGAGCCCAGCATTGTGAGACTCCAAGTGATGGAGCGCCGCGTGAGCTGTCGGCGCGACCTGTGCCGAGATCTCCAGGCCTCTCGCACGGAGGGCACGGAGACCCCGCGCGAACCTCTCGCAGAATTCGTCGCGGCGCGTGATCAAAAGAATTCGCTGCACGGATTTGGACGGTCGAGGACGTGGGGGGTTCTTCGACGACACGACAATTCCTCCCGACCACCCCGGGGAAAGGGTGATCTCGAGTTCAACATCACGCCCGACATGCCTTCAACGCTCCGGGACGTGCGATCTTGCACAAGAACTTACGCGGAGACATCTATGGTGTCACCAACAGGGCGCCAGGAAGAAGGAACGACGACCCGTCCCCGAAATCCACCTGTAAATCCAGCACGGCGCCCGGTGCCGTCACGGGGAGCTGCTGACTGAGGCTGACGACGAGTCCCTCGAAGGCGCGGAACCCTGGCTGAACGGGCTGAACGAACGTAGGGCCGACCTGAGTGGAGATGGTCCCCGTGTCGTCCATGATTCCCACAACGGTCAAAGGAAGAGGCCCGATCCCGGCCGTGCCCGCCGGGTCCAGAGTCACGGGACTTACACCCGCGGGTGTTCCGGAGAAAAGGTATTGGAAGGAACCGACGAGAACGACCGTTTGTCCCGCACCGGCGGACTGACTGAGGGTCGCCGGGGCTGCAACACCCTGGATATCATTGGGATTCTTCTGGAGGGGCACGACCTGATACTGAGTCCCCTGGGGCCCGGCATTCCCGGGCGGGAAGAATGCGAATTGACGACCGCCCAGGGTTGACCCGTTCGCGTAGACGGGCGTGCCGCCCGAGGCGACGGACAGATTCGAAAGAGCCGTTCCGTCACGGTTCACGTGTTGAAGGAGCGAACCGAATGCCCCCGCCGCGAATTGGTTTTGCCCCAAGTCACGGTTCAGAGGATTGGGATCCATGCCCATGCCGGGGCTGATACCGACGAGGGCATCGTTGCCACCGACGGCCAGTGGGTCCAAAGTCAAGAGATTAATCAGAATACCGCCGGACTGGGGAGAAGAGACCCCCGACGGCGAGTTCTTCAACAGCGTGCACTCGAACCGGGCAAGATCCGTGTCTCCTTGATGGTGGATGGGAGACGCCAAAGTCCCCCAGCCGACGACGAATCGGTCGCGGAACTCGAAGATCTCGATCCCCCCAGTTCCGGAAAGGTCCCAGTCGGCCCAATTCACGAAGATCGCCGGCGCATCATTCGCCGCGGAGAGAGGGTCCACGAGGCTGTTGGAAGCCCCGACCGGACCGAACGGCGACATGGACACGAAGCCGTTTTCGTGGACGAAGACCTGGGAGTACGTCTGGTTGTAGAACGTGAACGTGCTCTGTGCGAACGGCACGGCAACGACCCCATCGCTCGAGATAGGCAGGACCGCGCGTTGTCCTACGCCGAAGTCGATGTCGGCGGCCTGCGTCAGCCGAAATCCGAAAGGCACGGCGGTGGGATCGGCCACTCCGCCCTGGATGCCGATCCTCAGGGACGCGAATCCCCCTGTATTACCAATGACAATCGTCTGTGTCCCCGAGGGGTCAGTGACGAAAAGCTGATCCCAGAACGTCCCCGTCGCATTGCCGATTCCGTCGCCGAGAATACTGATGCCCGTGGGAAGAGCGCCCGGCGCCGTGGGGGGAATGCCCACATCGAGAAAGTCACCGGTGAACGGCAACTGGATCGTCCCGTGGAGGAAGGGGCCCGCGAGGAGAAAGAAACCCGCCGTTGGATTCGCACCGCTCGAGACCCCCAATTCAAGGGGCTCCCCAACGATGTGCTGAATCCTTCGCAGGAAATCATTGTCCGGGTTCAAACCGTCGACGCTGAGGCTCGCGTTGGGGAGCCCCACCTGAGTCCCGATGAAGGGAGGTGGCAACCCCGGCCCCGTTGCCGTCGAATTGTAGTCGAAGACATTCGGGTTGAATCCCACACCGGGCGGGCGAGGGATCGGAGTGACCGGGTTTCCCAGCATCCCCACCTTGACGTCGGTGATCGGAACCGTGCAATGCAGAATGAACGTCGCGTCGAACTTCCCGCGGCCTTCCGTATCGACCGGGTCGCTCGCGGTGAAACCCGTGCTCCCGTTTCGACGGAAATCGTCATTGATCATGTTCACCATCAATTCCGCCATGGCGGTGGCGGGATAATCGGTGGGCAAACTCGTAAAGTCGATGTCTCTTTGGAATGTGGGGAGCGCTTCGAGACGCAACGTGAAACTGGAACTCGCGGACGTCAGTCCACTGACTCCGATCGTCTGCTTGAACTGGCCGGCCGTGGTCGCCGCCAGGATGAGCAGCAGGAGGGGGGTCAACCGAATGCTCATGAAAACGGACTCCTCGTCCCGCCCCTTCGAGCAAGCGGTGGGACTCAAACTCATGCTATGAACGGCAGCCCTGAAGAAGGAAACCCGTCGACCATGAGGTATCGATGGGCTGCTTCCCTTCCGGGGCGGATCTCTTTCTTTGGCATCGTCATCGTACAGGTCGCCTGCGGGATTCCCAAAGAGATTCCGCTCTCCACGGGGATACTCACCGAAAACCCTCCCATGGCTTCCGCATCGCGATAGAATGAGAGCGCCATGAACAACGACCCCACCCTCGAAAACGACGATGATCGATCGACAATCGGCCACTACCGTCTCATTCGAAAGATCGGAAGAGGCGGCATGGGCATCGTTTACCTGGCCCATGACACGAGCCTGAACCGGAAAGTCGCGATCAAGATCCTCCCACCAGAACTGGCGGCAAGAGAGGGCGTCAAGACCCGCTTCGCGCGGGAGGCCAGCGCGATCAGTCAGGTCGAACATGCCAACATCGTCCCGATCTATGAGATCGGAGAAGAGAACGGTGCTCCCTACATCGTCATGCGGTATGTCGAGGGCACTTCGCTTCTGGAGTGGTGTCGGAAGGCCTGCCGCGGGGCGAGGGAAACGGGAAGTGAGGCCCCCACCGGACCGGCGACGGATGGCGCCGATTCCTCCTCGGACCTCCCAGCGCCCGACTCCGCTATCACGGAAGCGGCGGCGCCGCCCGCGGTGGCGACCCGTCTTCTCGAAATCGGAGAGCTCACCGCCGACGCCCTTGAGCACGCCCATCGCCACGGCATCGTCCATCGAGACGTGAAACCCTCGAATATCGTCGTTGACGAAGAGGGCAGGCCTCATCTGCTCGACTTCGGACTCGCAACGCTGCAAGGCGTCGATCCTTTGACCTCGCCGGGCAAGATCTTGGGCACCCTTCCCTACATGGCCCCCGAGCAAGTGAATCCTCGCGGAATCCCCACCGACCACCGCGTCGACATCTACGGTCTCGGAGTCACGCTCTACGAATGTATCTGCGGGCGTCGCCCCTTCGTCGCGGAGACGAATGAAGCTCTGGCGTTCCAAATCGTCATGAAGCCGCCCCCTTCACCGCGGAGCATCGCCCCGGAACTCTCCCGAGACGTGGAAACCGTCTTGATGAAATGCCTCGAGAAAGACCCGACGCGACGCTATGCCTCGGCGGCGGAACTCGCCGACGACCTGAGGAGATTGAGACAGCATCGCGCCATCCAAGCCCGTCCGATCGGGCGACTCGGCAAGATCGTCCGCTGGGCCGAATTGAATCGTACCTTGGCCGTGATGTCGGCCCTCCTCTTTGTCCTCGCCATCGTCGTCCCATCTGTCCTTGTCACGAGCTGGGTTCGCGAATCCCGCAATGCCGCGCTCGTCAAGCGCTACCGTTTGCATCTGGATCGAGCGAAGACTCTGGAAGAGGACCGCGCCCGAATCCTCGACCGACTCGAGGCCAGCCGTCGCGCCTATGTCGATCTCGAGAAGAGAACTCCCAGGCACCTGCCCCCGAACGACCCCAGAAAGATCGCCCTCTACGAATCCCGCGCCGAGATCGAGCGTCTTCAGCGCCGCGCCGCGCAACTCGAGGGTGCCATAGAGTTCGAACTGCAACGCTCGCGGGAATCCATGGACCCTCAAGGCCCTGTCGAGGAACGCGTGGCGTTCTACAGGAATCTCTATCTTCGTGCGGAACGAGCTGGCCAGCTCGCGGCCATGGAGAAGTATCGTTTGTTTCTCGAACAGGCCGGCGCGACGGCGACCGTCGCCCCCTGGGGGCGGCTCACGCTGCGCACGAATCCAGGTGGGGCCTTCGTCACGGCTTACCCCTGCACCACGGGTCTCGATGGGACGATCCGGTCGGATGTCCGCAAGGGGATCGACCTCGGCGAAACCCCCATCCGCGACCATCCGTTGCCCGCGGGCCTGTGGGTGCTTCAAGTCCGCAAACGAGGCTACATGCCCCTCAGGTACCCCGTATTCATCGAGCGGAACGAAACCTGGGGTGACCCAGAATGGCACGGCGGCCAGTTCCGGGATGAGGATTGGACGGTGGACCTCAGTCCCAACGGCACTTTCGACACGGCGATCTGGGCTCGCGTCCCGCGGGGTCCGTATCAGTCCACGCCCGAGTTCTTCGCCGGCTGGAATCCCCGCACGGAATGGCGATGGATCGACGATTTCTTGATCGCACGTCGAGAGGTCACCTTTGGGGAGTACGTCGAGTTCTTGAACACACCGCAGATCTCCAAAGCGATTCTCGATTACTTCGAGACGCATCGCCGTTTCAAGCTCGTCCCAAGGGAAACCGAGTACTCCGATCCCCTGTTTCCTTTCGCGTCAAATGGCCGGCTGCTCACCTCCGAAGCTTCCTGGTATGACCCCAACATCCCGCTCGTCGGCGTGAGTCGCCGAGATGTCGCGGAGTTCCTTACCTGGCTGCGGGAGCGACGAAGCGATGAGGGGCTTCGACTTCCACGAGCGCGAGAGTGGGAAAAGGCCGCCCGAGGCGTTGACGGCCGCCCCTACCCCTGGGGGCGTGTTTTCGACTTCGCGTTCACGAGCGGGCGATACTCCGTCCCGCCAGGGGATGCGTGGGAGCACCTCCCGCGCATCGCAGGTCGCTTCGCTGTCGACACGAGCATTTACGGAGTCCAGGACATGGCCGGCAATGCGTCGGAGTGGTGCTCCGATTCGTCGGAAAGGGACGAGTTTGGCGACTCATTCTGGAGCATGGGTGGCTCCTTCGGAGCGGCGACGGCGACCTTTTTCACGTGCTGGCCGCGAATCCTCCTCCCCTACGACACCCTGTCCAAGGTCCAAGGATTCCGCTTGGCTCGCGACCTTCCCTGAGTCTCGCGATCGTTCCGCCCGCACCCCCAAGGGAATCCCGGTGCCTGCCCTGTCGGACTCAAGCCCTCCTTCTACACATTCCGATGATGCCTTAGACGTTCCCGGCAAGGGCCCGCAACGAAGGACGACATAATGCATCTTCACCCAAGAGATTCCCGCGGTTTCAGCCTCATCGAACTGCTGATCACAGTGGCGTTTGTCGCCATCGTCGTCAGCGTCGGAGTGCCCTCTATCGGGAACCTGCGGGACTCGGACCGCGCCAAGGACATTCTCGACGTGACGGCGGCCATCAGCTCGGCTTGTGTCCGCCATGCCCGGGACACGGGGAAGATGGCCGTCGAATTCACCGCGGCACGCGGGGGGCATTCCTATACCCAACCTCGCTTCCACGAATTGAGCATGCCGCAGCGAAATCCCAAGTGGAAGGGCCCCTACCTGGACCGCCCCCTCACACTCGAGGACAACCCCTATGGGGGAGCCATCTATCTCCAAAACAACCTCTCCGCCTCGCCGGCCAATGGTTTCGACCTTCATGGCGTCGGAACGGCCGAGCAGCAGGGGCCCGGCCAGTTCTGCGTGTTCTATGGGGTTCCGGAGCGGGTGGCTCGCTCCATCGATGCCTCTTTGGATAAAGCCTTGTCCGACGAACCGGGAGACGCCTGGCGGTACACCGGAAAAGTCGAATGGTCGCCTTCCGCGGGTGGCGCGCTCATGATCTACATCATGTCCGCAACGAAACAGTGAGATCGGTCATGACATCTCGAAATCGCTTTGCGGGAATCGTGGTACCTTCGAGCGTCATCGTCCTCCTCGTCGTGATGGCGACTCCAGCCCTGAAGGACATGGAGGCGTCCGATCGTGCTTGGGAAATCATTCAACTCGAGCAGAGAGTCGAAGTAGCGGCGCGGCGATTCACGGCGGACATCGGGTATCCGCCCTGCGAGCGATCCGCAAGCTCCGCCGGCGACGAGTACATGGAGCCTCGCTATCACGAGTTGAGCCTCCGACAGAGTATGAAAAACTGGCGAGGCCCCTACCTAGACCAGATGCTCTGCATGGCCGACAACCCGTTCGGTGGCGATGTGATCCTGCACCGCGACCTCGATGAGCCGCCGGCCTCCGGCTTCTCGTTAGACTCCGAGGACCTCGGCCACGGCCCCGGCTCCTATCTCACGTTGACGAGCGTGCCAGTGGAGGTCGCCCGCCTCGTCGACGAGTACCTGGACGGAAAAGGCGAGGACGCCTGGAAGTCGCAAGGTCGGGTCGAGTGGAATGCGAAGGAAAGCGCACTCTCCATTCTTCTCGAACGTTAGGTACACCAGAAGCGCCTAGAGGACGATGCCGAAGTGGCGTCGCAGAGCCGCCTCGCGGGACTCAGGCGTCGGAAGAGGCTGCACTTCCTCTCGGCCCCGCCGGCGGATGACCACACGATCCTCGTAAATCACTATGCGACCGTCGGGAATCGCCATCGTACACACGCTTCGCTGCGTGAATTTCGACTCGTTGCTCGTTTGGTGGTAGCGGCAAGCATCCTCGAAGTCCTCGATGGATCGAGGCGTTGGCTCGAACGAATAGAGGGTCCGAAACTCCCCGATCTCGCGCTCGAATCGCTGAACCGCTCGTCCTTGGTCCCCTTCATCCACGACGCGGAACGTGCCGACGAGCTGCTTCACTGGCTTTGAATCGTCCATCTTGAGGGGATAAAGGAAAGCATCTCCGAACCCCACGTCGCAGATCCACGGTTCGGCGAGTTCGACCCGTAGGACGAGGTGATCCGTGGGACGCCCACTGGGCTTCCCCTGGTCGGTGTGGACATCGGCAGCCAGAATCTCGACGTTGAACCCCAACTCGCGGAGCAACCATGCAAACGCGATGTTCAACTCGTAACAGATCCCACCCCGGCGGTGCGTGACGATTTTCTCGAGGATCCGATTCTCGTCGAGAAGGATTGGGATTCCCGCTCGGATATCCAGATTCTCGAACGGAACCTTGAGAAGGTGGCGCTCGTGGAGGCGATGGAGCAACGAAGTGTTCGCCGTCTCCACGTTCGACAGTTCCAATCTCGCGAGGTAGTCGTCGAGCTGCATCATGCTTTCCCCGTCTCGCCGACACCATAATAGAGTCTCGCCAGATGCACGACGTATCTCGCCGCCTCAGGAGACCAGGGGGGGCCATCGAGGAGGACCTGCACAACCGCACCGAGGTCGATCGAGCCCCAAGTCAACGCGGCAAGGACAGCTCCGAGGATCGTCCTCGGGTCCCGATCCCGCTCGTCACCAACGGGTGTCCGTCTCGGATCGAGGTAGGCGACCCGGTAGGCCGCGCGGAACACCTCGGGTCGACGACCCCGCAGATTGATCCCGAGGGTTCCGAATTCGTGAATGAACTGGCGCAGAGCTCGAATCTCTTCCTTCTCGGGCAAATCCTCGGCCTCCAACCACTCCCCCAGTCGGCGGCGCTGAAGCTGCGCCAACCAATAGTGCAGATAGTGCCCGTCCGGCTCAGCCGCGCGAGCCTCACCGACAGTCATCATCAGAAAAGCCCGCTCGGGGGAACGGCCCG
>DRQF01000203.1 GCA_011369445.1 Planctomycetota bacterium
AGCTCGATTCCCAGGAGGGCGACCCCACCCCCACCGAGGAAGAGATCCAGGCCGTCGCCCAAAACATTCGAGCTCTCACGGATGCCCGTGACGAAGCCCGAGCCGCCGCGAAGGCCCTGAAGGAGTCCCTGGCCCGCCAGGCGGCGGGCGAGACCCCCGACGAGGCCCGCAGGCAGGCCCGAGAGGCCGTGAAGGCCGCCCAGAAGAAGGCCGCCGACGCCGCCAAGAAGACGAAGAGCCTCACCCCCGAGGCAGCCCTCGAGGCATCGAGGGCGGCGGCACAGGACACCGCGGCAGCACTCGAGGATCTCGCCAAGGCGATGGAAGCCTCCTCGAAGAAGGCTGCGGAATCCGCGCGGGAAAGCGCACGCTCCTCCGCCGAGGCCGCGAAGGAGTTGAAGTCGGCGGCCTCCGGGGAGTCTCCGGGGGATCGCAAGGAACCTCTCGCGAAGGCCGATACGGCCCTCGAGCGTGCCCAGGAGGCTCTCGCCGAGGTTCGAGAAGCGGAAGCCGCGAGGGCCGAACGCAACGCGAAGATGGCGTCCCAGCAAGAAGGGCTCGCCAAGATGGGCGAGGCCATGGCGAAGATGGCCGAAGAAGCGCAGGCTCCCCCGGCGGGGCGCGATTTGAGCGAGAAGGCCAAGCAGACACTCGAGGAAGTCCGCCGTGCCGCGGAAGAGGGGAAAAAGGCCGCGGCGGAGGCCTCGAAAGCCCACGCGCAGGGGGAGGCCGGCCGGGCGGCGAGCAAGGCGCAACAGGCGTCCGAGGCTTTCGCGAAGGCGGCCGCCAAGGCCGCCGAAGTCGCCAAGGAGCTGTCTTCGAAGATGAGCCCCGAGGCCCTGCAGCAGGCCCGCAAAGAGCAGCTCGATCTCTCTCGCAAGCTCGACGACGTCGCGAAGTCCCTCGAGGAGATGGCCGACGAACACCCGAAGAGCGAACCGCTTCAGCGGGCTGCGGAAAAAAGCGCCGAGGCCGCAGACGCCTCCCGCAGCGCCGCGGCGAAACTCGAGAATCAACGTCCCCAGAGTTCGGGAATGGATCAGATGAAGTCCTCTGCCGCGATGGAGAAGGCTCGGGAGGCCATCGAGGAGGCGATGCAGAAAGAACAGCGGCGTCGCAAGGAGAAGAGTGAGCGCCTCAAGCAGATCGAGAAGGCTCAAAGGGAACTCGAGGACAAGACCCGCGAGTTGGCGGAGAGCCTGAAAAACAAGAGCCCCAAGGGTTCGCAGTCCCTCTCGCAGGCAGGCGAGAGCATGCAGAAGGCGAATCAGAGTTTCCAGCGGGAACAACCGGATACGGAGCAGGCTCAAAAGGAACAAGAGGAGGCTCAGGAGTACCTGGAAGAGGCTCGTTCGGAACTCGAGGAACAAGAGCGCAAGTACCAAGATCTCCAGGAGGAAGAGCTCCTCTTCAACATGGCGAAGGAGCTGAAGAAGCTCATCGAGGTTCAAAAGACCATCAACGATGAAACCGTCTCCCTGGCGGACACTGCCGCCGAGCGAGGCGGCTTCACGCGCGCGCTGCGACGCCGCGCCCGCGAACTCGCGAAGAAACAGATGACCTCGCACGACCGTCTCGAAGAGATGAAGACCGCCCTTGAAGAGGAGAAGATCGTCGCGTTCACGTTCATGTTCGAAGAGGTCACTCGTGACATGAAGAAGGTCTCCGAGCGCCTTCGCAAGAAGAAGGCCGCGCGGTTCACTCAGGCCCTTGAACAGGACGTCCTCGACAACTTGAATCTCCTGGCTCAGACGATTCGGGACGAGATGACCGCACGTCGCCAGATGAAGAAACAGAAGAAGCAGGACCAGCAGCCTCAGGGCAAAAGACCCCTCGTGAGCAAGATTGCCGAGCTCGTCCTGCTTCGGAACATGCAAAAGCGGCTGAATGACCGCACCCGAACCCTCATCGAAACGGGCAGCGAGCAAGAGGATGGCCTCACTCCCGTTCAGAAACTCCTGGCCAAGCGCCTCCTGCATCAGCAGGCGAAGATTCGCGACCTGTTCAAGAAGCTCATCGAGCAGGCCCCCCAGGCCCCGCAGCCGGACGAGAAGAAAGAGGACGACCGATGAAAGCTCTTACGACAGCGACGTTCGCCATCATGGCCCTCGCCATTGCAACCTCGACAGTTGGGGCTCAGGACGAGGGCGAGATCGATCCCCGCGAGATCGTGAAGCAGATCCAGAAGGATCTGGACGAACTGGTCGACTCCTACGCCAAGCTCGCCGGAGACGAGTCCGGCGCAGGCGAGAAGGTCGTCGAGAATATCGACAAGCTTCTTGAAGGGCTCGACGCGAACCAAAAGGACGTGGTCAAGAGCATCGACGAACTGTTGAAGAACATGAAGCAGAGCCAGTCCTCGTCGGGAGGTGGCGGTGGTCAAAGCTCCAGTTCCAAGGGCAAGGGGAAAAACGGCAAGCCGAAGGCCAGGGATCGCAACAAGGACCCGAACGAGAAACCCGGGCAGGGCAAGCCAAAACCGAAGGGCAAAAAGCCCGACGGCGGGAAGAAGCCCAACGGCCCCGAGAAGTCCCAGGACCGCCCCGGACAGAAGAAGAGCGGGCAACGGCCTCCCGGATCGAAGAAAGAGAAAGTGCCCTTCATCGATGACCGCGTGTCGTGGGGCAAGCTCCCTCCGGAAACCCAGCAGCTGCTCATCGAAAACAACTTCCGTGACTACTTCCCGGACTACGACAAGGCCATCTCCGACTACCTGAAGAGCCTCAATCGCCGCCGGAAAAAATGACTCCGGCGTGCCCGTCCCCCCCGCCGCGAGTCAGAAAACTCTGTAAAGCAGGAAGTCCAGATACCTGGACTCGGGCTGACCGGCGAGGGCCGGGTGGTCGGGACTCTGCCCCCCAACGTGGAGGAGCTGGAGTTCCCGGCCGACTTCGAACGCGGCCGCCTGAACGGTCTGCTTGAAGGTCGCCGTGTCCACCAGTCCGGAACAGGAGCTGGTGCCGAGGTATCCTCCCGGCTCGACGACGGCGATTCCCTTGCGGTTGATCTCCTGGTAGAGCTTCAACCCCTTGCGAAGGGCACCACGGCGCGGCACGAGTTTGGGCGGGTCGAGAAGGACCAATCCCCAGGTGCGCTGGGCTTTCGCGGCATGATCCAGGTACCGCAGAACGTTCGCTTTCTCGACTATGAACTTCTCACGCACCCCTCCCTGAGCGGCGGCTGTCGCCGCGAGTTCGAGAGCGGGTGCCGAAGAATCAACGGCGGTCACCTGACGGGCGTTACCCCGGACGAGGCATCTCAGACCGAAGCCTCCCACATACGAGAAAGCATCCAGGACATCCCGCCCCGCCGCCACGGACTCGGCCACGCGGCGATTCAAGCGCTGGTCCGAGAAGAACCCGGTCTTCTGACCGGCAACGGGGTCGACCAAGAATCGGACACCCTCCTCCCGGCACCCTACAGGGCTTTCCGGAGCCCGCCCACGGAGCAAGCCTTCGAGCTCGGCGCCTTCTCCCCTCTCACGGGCGCTCCGAGAGACCCGGCGCCAAATGCCCCGAGGCTTCCAGACGCTTTCCAATTCGTCCAGGACCACCTCGCGCCATCGGACCAACCCTTCGTCATCGAAGGAAACCACGATCCAGTCGCCGACCCGATCCGCCACCAGACCCGGGAGTCCGTCGCCCTCCGCATGGACGAGGCGATAGGCATCGGTGTCCGCTCCGCGGGGAAATAGTGTCCGGCGGAGAGAAAAGGCACGGCGCATTCTTCGGCGAAGAAATGCTTCGTCGAAGCTTTCCTCACCCCGCGTCACCATGCGCACCCGTATGAGGCTTTGAGGGTTCCAAAAGCCTTGACCGATCCGACGTCCCTCATGGTCGCAGACCTCGACGAGATCCCCACACGTGAGTCGCCCGCCGCCGCGGATGCGATCGATCGACCCTTCGTACACCCAGGCCGCACCCCACCACAAGGGTTTGGCTTTCCGGGGTTTGAGAAACACCTTGGCAGTCATGGCCGGCACTATACGTCAACGCATGGCACCCCGCCCATCCCCCTTCCGGCGAATTCACGGGGGCGAGAGTCGAAGGCTGGGACGTCGATCCTGGGGTGTATTGACGGCCACCGCATCTTGCTACGATGCAGCGCTTCGGGATCGCCCAGCGGCGACCCTCATCCACCACATTAGAAAGGTCAGACCATGGAACCCTATCAGGGCGTCGATTACATGGACCTCGACACCCTCCTCACGGAAGAGGAGCGGATGATCCGCGATACCACGCGTGAATGGGTGTCGGCCCGCGTCATCCCCATCATCGAGGAGCATTACCGAGCTGGAACCTTCCCCGACGAGCTGATCCCCGAGATGGCGGAGATGGGCCTTCTCGGCGCGAATCTCGACGGGTACGGATGCGCAGGCCTGGGCGCGGTCGCCTATGGCCTGATCATGCAGGAGCTGGAGCGCGGAGACAGCGGTCTTCGATCCTTCGTCTCCGTTCAGGGAGCGCTCTGCATGTGGCCGATCCATACCTACGGCAGCGAGGAGCAGAAACAAAAGTGGCTCCCCGGAATGGCGAACGGCACCAAGATCGGTTGCTTCGGGCTGACCGAACCCGATTTCGGGTCCAACCCCACCGGAATGATCACGCGGGCCGAAGACAAGGGCGACCACTATCTGCTGAACGGCGCCAAGATGTGGATCACGAACGGCTGCATCAGTGACGTGGCCATCGTCTGGGCGAAGCTCGACGGCCGGGTCATGGGCTTCCTCGTCGAGAAGGGAACCCCCGGTTTCAGCACACGCCGCCAAGGACACAAGATGTCCCTGCGCGCGAGCGTCACCAGCGAGCTCATCCTGCAGGACGTGAAGATTCCGAAGGAAAACCTGCTCCCGGGGACGGAATCGATCCACATGAAGGGACCTCTGTCCTGCCTGACCCAGGCGCGCTACGGCATCGCCTGGGGCGCCATCGGCGCGGGGATGGCCTGTTACGACGAGGCCCTCTCCTATGGCAAGGAGCGCATCCAGTTTGGCCGGCCCATCGCCCAATTCCAGCTCTTCCAGCGCAAGCTCGCCGAGATGATCACGGAAATCACCAAAGGGTTTCTGCTCAATCTCCAAGTCGGTCGCTTGAAGGAGCAGGGGAAGGCCCACCCCTCCCACGTCTCCATGGCCAAGCGCAACGGTTGCTACTGGGGACTTTGGATCGCCCGAGAAGCCCGCGACATGCTGGGCGCGAACGGGATCACGGATGAGTACGTGGTGATGCGCCACATGTGCAACCTCGAGTCCGTCAAGACCTACGAGGGCACCCACGACATCCACACCTTGATCATCGGGCACAGGGTGACCGGACTGCCCGCTTTCGAGGGATAGCCGGGGAGACGCGCACGTTCAACGGACCGGGACAGGCTTTCTTCGGGCCTGTCCCTTCCCCCCTTTTTCGGCGAACGGAGGCGGACCGCGCAGGACGCGGAGCAAAAAGAGATTCTCGGGGACACCGGGACGAGAGCGGACTTGCACCCGATACCGGCCATCCACGGGGAGCGTGAATTCGAAGATCTGGCGGGCGCGAAACCCCATCTGCTCACCCGTTTCCCTGGCGTGTATCCGACGACTCGGGTCTCCCTCGAGGACCAACGCGACGTCCAACGGGAAAAGAGACACGTTCACAGCGAGGTTCCATCGCTGGCCTGCCAGGCCCTCGAGAACCCCCACCGTTGTGAACCGAGGCTTCCCGTTCTCGTCGCGCCCTGGTCCGACACGACCGCGAACGACTTGGCCCGAGCCGATGAGGGGCGCCCACGAAGGTTGACCTCCTCCCTGCCCCGCGCGGCCGAATGCGGCCGTCACCCGCACCCGCTCGCCGGGTCTCAGAGTGATGCGGTCGTAGACGTCCACGTGACCGGGCGCGGTCGCTCGAAGCTCCTTCTCGCCTGGCGAAAGCTGGAGTCGGAGGGGTTCACCTCCCGAGGAGAGGAAGCCCATGAAGCGACCATCCAGATACAAGAGAGCTTCCGGAACGTCGGTCGAGACCACGATCTCCCCGGTCCCCGCCGCGGCAGGGCGCCGGATTCCGCAGGACGACAGGAAAAGGACGGCGGCCAAGGCCACAGCCGCGCTACCTCGAGGCGAAAAAGAAGACATTCAGTCGGTCTCCATGGTCTTCCGCCCGCTTCAGCAGAATCAGGGCCTGCCGGCGATCCACGCCGGCTGCATGGATCACCACACCGGGGGCTCGCTCCTTGCCAGGGCCCAGATTCAAGATCTCGGCCGCCAGCGGCCGGTCCAGCCCCGTCGCAACCGATGTCGTGATACTGAAGGCTCCGGCGTCGAACGCCGCTTTCGCTAGCTCGAGCGTCGCTTGCTCGTCGTAGGCGTCGTCGTCTCCGCGCCCGAGATGAACGATGGCTCTCCCCGCCTCCTTCGTCGGGAGAAACAGATCGAAGTTCATGCCCGTCTGGTGGGTCAAGTGATCCGAGAGCCCATCGCCGTCGAAGTCCGGGAAGCCGCCCTCGGAGCCACTCACCTCCTTGACCAAGATCGGAGGACCCTCGGGTCGGCGCCGCCGCCATTCCCGAAGGAGTCGGGAGAAAAAACGCACACCCTCGGGATCGGCCCAGTCATTGTGTCGAAACCGCTTCGAGGCTGCATCGGAATCCTGGCGCTCCGCAAGCCCTGAACCGTTCACGAATCCGGGCCCCGCTGAGGCGAGATGGACCCATCCGACGGATGACAGCACGGGTCTTCCCCATGAGTCCAATTCGATGGGAGGACGGGTGGGGTGCAGGACCCGGCCGGATTTGAGCGCCGAAGAGGCGTCCCCAATGGGCCACCGCTCCTCGATGAGAAAGCCCCGTCGCGGACCCACTGCGCCTCTCGGCGACCCCCGTCCGGGTCCGGACAACGAGAGCGATGTCACGGAGAAAAGGAGCAGAATTCGCACCCAGGTCGTCACAGCGCCAGGTCTTCGTTCAGGCGCCCCGATCGCAGGGGACGTTCGTCCACGAGGACATCGCCGAAACCCGACGCCAGCACGACCTCACGCACCCGGGAGTCCAGATCCGCCGAGTGAAGACGTCTGAGATCGCCCTCGCTCAGCTCGACACGGGCCGTCGCCCCGAGGTGACGCACACGCAGTTCCACAAAGCCCAATTCGAAGAGCGCCCGTTCGGCGCACTCGATTCGCCTCAATCTCTCCTCCGTCACCCTCTCCCCATAGGGCAACCTGGACGCCAGGCACGGCGAAGAGGGCAAATCCGCGGTGACGAGCCCCCACTGTCTGGAAAAAGCACGCACGAGGTCCTTGCCGATGCCCGCCTCCATCAGCGGAGAAACGACGCCAGCCCGTTGGGCCGCCACCATGCCCGGACGCCAGTCTCCGACATCATCGGCCTGATTCCCGTCCGCAATGGTCCAGGTCGCGTCGGGGAGGACCTCCCGAATGCGGGCGTAGAGTTCGCTCTTGCAGAAGAAACAACGATTGACCGGATTCGCGGCGTAGTTTTCGTCCCCCAACTCACCGGTGGTGACTTCGACATGCTTCACGCCCAATTGGATTGCGGTGGCTCTGGCGCGCTCGAGATCCGCGCTGGGAAGAGCCGGAGACAACCCCGTCACGGCGAGGAGGCCCTCCCTCCCACCCTGGGCGGCGAGGGCCAGCAGGCAGGTGGAGTCCACGCCTCCGCTGAATGCGACGGCGAGGGGCCGGTAGGAATCGATCACGGCCATCACACGTCGTTGTGCGGAGGCAAGATCCCCTGGAGTATGAGAGGCATCGACCATGACGTCAGGCTATCAGGCCAGCCACTTCAGAGCGAGCAGTTGAATCCAGCCGACTGCAAAACCGAGGAGCGCCCCCAAAAACTCGATCGCTCGCAACTCCTTCGACGCCACGGCCAACACGATGTCTTCCAACTTGCCCATGTCGAAGGACTCGATCTTTTCGGTCACCATGCCGCGGAAGTCCAGGTGTTCATCCAGATGCTCCCCCAGAGTATCGACGACCGAAGAGAGCCCGTCGCCCAACTCCTCGACAATACCCTGTTTCATCTTCTCGACGATCGGCCCCTTCATGAAAGCGCCCAGCATCGGCATTCCGGCGACGAGGCGGTGCTCCAGGAAGTACTCCACCTTCGTAGCCACGGCCTCACGGATCTTGGCGGAGACGGCCGGATCGTCCAGGACGTCCTTCACATCCTGAGGGGACACGAGATGTTCCTCGATGGTCGCACCGATGCTCTCGGCGAACTCGGTGCGACGCTTGGGGAGCAGGCCCTGGATGGTGAATCCGAGCACGCGGATCGGACGACGGGGGCGAAAAATCATCCTCACGGCGATGTAGTTGGTGATCCAACCGATGAACGCCGCTACCACGGGAAGGAATACCCAAACCTGCCAGGTCATGAGGCGGTACACCCGACGACGAAGGCCACGGCCATTCCCGCGTCATGCGAGAGGCTCAAATGGAGTTCCTCAATCCCCTGATCGGCGGCAACCCGCGCGGCGCCGCCCGTCAGACGCAGGACGGGACGCTCGTCGCCCCCTCCCACGACCTCTACGTCCCGGAAGGCCACGTCTGCGCCCCAGCCCGTTCCGAGAAGTTTCATGACCGCCTCCTTGGCGGCAAACCGCGCCGCCAGGCGCTCCGCCGTCCGGGGTCCCTTCCCCACCCGATCCAATTCGTCGTCCGTGAAAACTCGTCGACGAAAAGCTTCTCCATACCGCTCCAGGCTCGCCCGAAAGCGTTCCAGACTCACCAAGTCGGTTCCCACACCCTTGACCTGACCCATCTCCACTCCTACACAGGGACCATGAGCACGGAAAGCCTGGTCCTCGATGGTTTGAATCCCCAGCAACGGGAGGCCGTCGACCACTTCAAAGGTCCCCTCTGCGTTCTCGCGGGCGCGGGCTCCGGCAAAACCCGGGTCATCACGCGCCGCATCGCCCGTTTGATCGAGCGCGGGGTCCCCGAAGAGACCATACTTGCGGTCACTTTCACCAACAAGGCGGCCCGTGAGATGCGCGAACGGGTGCGGCGACTCGTGGGAGCTTGCCGCTCCACGGTCTGTACGTTTCACGCCTTCGGTGCGCGCCTCCTCCGCGAGGAAGGTCACAGACTCGATCGGCCTCGCGACTTCTCGCTCCTCGATCGCGCCGACGGCAAGTCCGCGGTGAAGATCTGTCTCGAGCGCCTCCAACTCGATGCCTCGGCCCATCCCCCGGGAGCCGTGGTCGAGGATATCGGCGGATTCAAGTCGTCCCTGCTCACGCCCGACGATGCCGAGGAGGCCTCCGTGTCCCGCCGCGAGGAGGAGCGTGCCAGAATCTTCGCCGAGTACGAGCGTCTCCTTCGCGAATGGGGCGCATTCGACTTCGACGACCTGTTATCCAAGTCCGTTCAACTCCTCGAGAGTGAGCCGGCACTCGCCCGCGCCGTGGGCGAGTGCTACCAGTTTGTCCTCGTGGACGAGTACCAAGACGTCAACCTGGCCCAGTACCGTCTCACGCGTCTCATCGGTCGAACCCACTCGAATCTCTGCGTCACCGGCGATCCGGACCAGTGCATCTATGCGTGGAGGGGCGCCGACATCCGGTACATCCTCGATTTCCCCAATGAGTACCCCACCGCGAAAGTCGTCGTTCTCGACCAGAACTACCGGAGTCGCAACACGATCCTTCGTGCCGCATCGTCGGTCATCCGGCACAACGCTCTCCACGGCGACAAGCACCTGTGGTCGGAGCGGGGCGAGGGCCCTCGGATTCGGATTCAGCTCGTCCAGGACGAGATCGAGGAGGCCAGGGCCGTCATCGACCGCATCGCCGAACTCCGCGCCCAAGGCGCCCAGCGCCAGGACATCGCGGTCTTCTATCGTCTGAACTCGCTCTCCCTTCCCGTGGAGCGAGCACTGATCCAAAACGGCATCCCCTACCAAGTCTGGCGCGGCGTCGAGTTCTTCGGTCGCAAGGAGGTCAAGGACGCTCTCGCCTGGCTCCGCTACCTCCAGAACCCCAGGGATTTCGTTTCCCTGAAGCGCATCATCAACGTCCCCTCTCGTGGCATTGGCCCAAAGGCTCTGGAAGCGATCGCAACCCTTGCCGCAGAACGAGGCACCTCCGCCGGAATGCTGTTTTGGGACGAGAAGGCTTTTGTCGGTTTCAAGGCAAAGCGAAGGCGTGAGGCCCTTGAAGCCTTCGGTGGGATCGTCCGGGAACTCATCGGGGCAAAAGATGAGCTTTCTCCCTCCCGATTCATCCACCGGGTCCTCGAAACGTCCGGATACTTCGAGCAGGCCGCCAAGGATGCCGGGCTCTCCGGAGTCGATCCTCGGGGCAACCTGGAGCAACTCATCAACTTCGCCGCGGAATTCGAAGCCCGGCACGACGATGCAACCTTGGCCGCTTTTCTCGAAGAGGTCTCTTTGCTTACGGACGCCGACGCCGCCGGGGACGGGGAAGACCGCGTCGCTCTCCTCACGGTCCATGTCTCCAAGGGACTCGAATTCCCACACGTCATCGTACTCGGCCTGGAACAGGACCTTTTCCCCCATCGTCGCCCCGACCAGCCCGCCGACGAGGAGGAGGAGCGAAGGCTGTTCTACGTCGCTCTCACCCGAGCCAAGGAGGATGTGCTCCTCGTCACGGCGCGCGAACGCACGAGGTTCGGGCGCACGAACTTCAATCGCCCCTCCATTTTCCTCATGGAGATTCCGGAGGAACTCACCGAGCTCCGCGACACGACGGGCGGAGCCCGTGAGGGATTCGAGGAGGTCCAGGTGGAATACGAACCCGACGCCGATCCGGCACTTGCAAGCCTGCGAGCCGGAACACGCGTTCGCCATGAACACTTCGGCTACGGGACGGTGAAGAAACTCAGCGGCAGCTCACGACGTGCACGCATCGTCGTCGACTTCGACGAAGCCGGCCAACGCCGCCTTTCGCTGGCCCACACCCGACTGGATGTCGTGGAAGACGGGTATTGATGCACCACTTCACAAAGCGTGCCGTTTTCGGCCATCCTCGATGCTATATTGTCGGAGGGCCAGAACGTTGCAGGTCGAAACACTGGAGAGGCCGAGAATGCTGACCCTCGTGGTCGAATCAGGCGGACGCCGCCAGAACTTCGTTTTCCACGATGACGTGGTGACCATCGGTCGCCACGAAGACAACGATCTGCGTATCGGCTCCCGATTCGTCTCGCAGCATCATTGTCGTCTTCAGAAGCTCTCCAAGGGTTGGAAGATCGTCGACCTGGCGAGCCAGAACGGCACACGGGTCAACGGCGAAGAGGTCACGCAGAAGATTCTCAGGCGGGGCGACAGAATCGAAATCGGCCCCTTGCCGATTTATCTGGAGGAAGCCCCGGACGAAGTCACCGAATCCCTCTCTCCCGACGAGGACGAGCTGACACCGGCCGCGGACGAGGACATCCAGATCAGCGCACGCCAGGACAGCGGCCCGAGAGGTGTTCTCCAAGAAGAGCTCGACGCTCTTTGCCTCGACTACCGCAAAACGTTCGGAGACGAGCGAGGCCTGGTCGAGTTGGAACGGAGTATCGAGACGGCCACGGGAAAGATCTTCCCACGCCCCGCATTCTCCACCCCCACGGACAGTCAACGGCTCTTCGAGATCACGAAGGCCATCAACTCCGAGCTGAATCTCAAGCGCTGCCTGAGCCTCATCATCGACTCGGTCATCGCCCTCACCGACGCCGAACGCGGGTTCCTGATTCTCATCGACGAAAAGGGGCGCATGAAGGTCAAGGTGGCCCGGCACTTCGATAATGCCGACGTTCACAAGGCCGGTTACAAGTTCAGTCGCTCGATTGCCGAAGAGGTCGGTCGCACCGGAAAGGCGCTCATCTCGTCCTCGGCTCAGGATGATGACCGATTCGATTCGTTCAAGAGCGTCGAATCCCTGAAGCTGCGCAGTGTCCTCTGCGTCCCCTTCCGGCTGAAGGAGCGCGTGATCGGAGTCCTCTACCTCGACCATCGCTTCAGGGCGGGTGCATTTACGTCGAGGGAGCTGCAACTCGTCGAAGCATTCTCGGACCCCGCCGCCATCGCGATCGAGAACGCGCGCCTGTACGAGGAGAACAGAAGGGCCCAGAACGAGCTTTTGAAGCGAACCCGCGAAGTCGCGGAGCTCAATAGCCTCCTGCGGAATCGCCTTCGCGAACGGGAGATCGAACTCGCCCAGTTTCGCACGCACGCGCCGAAGAAGACGAGTTTCGAATTCGACTACTCCTTCATCGTCGGTGAAAGCCCGGCGATGTTGGAAATCTTCCAGCTCCTCGATCGCGCAATACCTAGCGACGTACCGATCCTCATCTCCGGCGAGAGCGGCACCGGCAAGGAGTTGATCGCCCGCGCCATCCATGTCAACAGTCCCCGCAGCAATGCCCCGTTCCTGAAGGAGAATTGCGCGGCGATCCCCGAGAACCTCTTCGAAAGCGAGCTCTTCGGCTACAACAAGGGCGCGTTCACCGGAGCGGATCGGGACAAGCCCGGCCTCTTCGAGTTGGCCAGCGGGGGGACCCTGTTTTTAGACGAGATCGGCGAAGTCAGTCCGGCGATACAGAAGAAGCTCCTGAGAGTCCTCCAAGAGGGCGAGATCCGGCGCGTCGGCGGACATGAGGTCAAGAAGGTCGACGTGCGTCTCGTCACCGCAAGCAACAAGGATCTCGCCGAGTTGGTGAAGAGCGGTGCGTTCAGGCAGGACCTCTATTACCGGATCAACGTCATTCGCGTCGAGATGCCGCCCTTGCGAAACCGCATCGAGGACATCCCTCTTCTGGTTGACCACTTCTTGGGGAAGATCGCTAAAAAGAGCGGGACGCCGAAGCGCTCGGTGGACGATCTGGCCCTCCACAGCCTGATGGGGTATTCCTGGCCCGGGAACGTCCGCGAACTCGAAAACGAAATCCAGAGAGCATGCGCCATGGGCGGAGAAGTCATCACGATCGACGACTTTTCCAAGGCCATCGCCGAAACGAAGTTCGGCGGACAGGAGACGTCTCCACGGCCTTCCGAGGACTGGAAGGAGATCGTCAAGCTCACGGCGCATCAAAAGGAGAGGGAGATCATTCTCCGCGCTCTCGAGGAAGCCGACTGGAAGAAGAGTGCGGCCGCGAAGGCCCTGCGCATCTCGCGTCCCACGCTGGACGGCAAGATCAAGGCCTTCGGCCTTCTGCCCTACCTTCTTCGGGGAAAAGAAGAGGTCCGCCGTCGCAAGAAGTCGTGAAGCCTCGTCGGAAGACGACGATCGCTTCGCGACACCGAGCTCGCAGCCTGAAGCGCTGGCCGTCAAAGTCCCTTTACGTTTCTTCGAATCGGTGCCCCGCCCCAAGAACTCCTTTTTCCCAAACGGCGTGGATGTCATCCTTTACGGACGCGCCCTCCCCGCGCGTTGCTCAGGATTTCCGAGAGCCCGCGGCACAGGCTTTGCAAGTCCAACGGGGACCCACACTTCGGAGACGCGCATCTTGACACCCAAATTCTTTATCGATGACGGCACGGCGACCAGTCTCTACGAGCTCCTCGAGCCTCGAACCCTCGTCGGCCGGGAAGCTGGGTGCGATCTCGTCTTGGCCGATCCTCGCGTCTCGCGGCGGCATTTGGAGCTGCTCCGCGACGAGGAGAACCGCGTGTGGGCCAGGGATCTCGGAGCCTCCAATACGACACTCTTGAACGGACGCCCCCTCGAGGAAAAGACGCTTCTCGAGGAAGGGGACGTCTTGGAGCTGGGGGGGCATCGCCTCCATTTCGGACGCGTGCGGAAGGCGGCCCAACCCATCCCATCATCCTCGTCTTACGCCACGCGTCCTCGCCCCAGGCCCTCGGGCCATCTCGGCCTGGCGCCTCTCGCCTGCCTGGTGGTTCTCGTGGGCTCTCTCCTGTACCTGGTCCTACCGGACCTCGAGACCGCCACGCCCCAACGCCCCCCTGAGAAAAAGGGCGCCGCCTTGGCAGACGAGGCGCACACGACCGAAGCCCCCGAGACGGTCCTCAGGCCCGAGGAAATCGCATCCCTCCAAAAGCGGGCCCGACGGTTGAAGAAAGCTCGCCTCGCCATTCGCAAAGCCTGCCTTCAGGGGGATTTCGAGGCGGCCGCCGGCGTGATCGCAGACTTCGAAGACAAGGTCGGCTCACGCAGCCTGAGTCTTCGCAACACCCTCGAGAGCGCTGTGGCCAAGGAAAGGGAGCGCCTGACGACAGCCCTCGCCCTGCGGCAGGGACGCATGCGCCCGGACGAACTGTCGCAATGGTGGGCGTCCCGAATGGAGCGCCATCCCGAGACTCTTTTCCCAGGAGCCAAGATGGAGTGGCAGGCGGCGCTTTCCACCCTCCCTGAGCCGGCGACCCGAGGGATCGCGCAAACGACGGCTCCCGCGGAAGACTCGACGGCCGAGCCCCCCGCCTCCCCACCGGACACGGCGAGCGGCAAGACCGTGTCCCAGCAGACCTCCGACGCTCCCATCGCCGCCCCGGATCCCTTCAAGATCCAAGGGGCGGCCGAAAACCTTCTCTTTCAAAGACGATTCGGAGACGCGGCGCGGGCCTTCGGCGAGGCCGCCCGAGCGGCCGCTGCACAGGGTCTCGGCCCCGAATTGGTGTCGTCTCTCGAGCGCCGACAGCGGGACGCACAACGCCGCGAAGACGCTCTGATGGCGATCCTGAATGCGGCACGAGAAACCCCGCAGGCCTTCAAGGGCATTCCGGTCCTGCCCAATCGGAAAGCCGACGTCAGCGGCGTCGACGACCGCCAACTCGTGTTCCGAACCCCCGGTGAGCCCTTGACCCTGCCGATTCGCCGGCTCAACTCCGAAGCCTTGATCGTCATGGCCGAGCGCGTCAGAGGGCGCGAGGCCTCCGATCTGTCCGTCGCCTGGCTCCTTTTGGAAGCGGGACGAGACACCGCCGCTCATCGGCTCATGCACCAGGTCGCCTCCCAACAGGGAGCCGCCACGGAAGCCACCATCGCATCCCTTCTCGCTGACCATCTGCGTCTGGACGCCATTCCTTCCGCTATCGTCTGGTACGAGGGCCGATACATCACCGACCGCGACCGCGCGCGCATCGCGCTGGCCGACCAGGTGAAGAAGTTGCTTCCCCGTATTCAGGACCCGGACAGCCAGGTCCGCGCCAAGGCGTACGGGGAGTTGAGGGCACTCGGTTCGGCCGCGGCCTTTGCATTTCATCAGGCCATTCTTCGTCGCAAAGGCGAGTTACTGAAACACCTGAAGGCCACGAAGAGTTTCCGAAAGCTCGACGCGGTGGCTCAGCTGCATGCTGAACTCGAGGACGCTCGCCAAGCCGCGCTGGAGTTGATTTTCGACAAGGAGAAGTACCCCTATCCCTATCGGGACCGAGGACCGGAAATCCTATCCCTCTACCAGGAAACACAGACGGAGATCGATCGGCGGGTCGCGAGAATCCGAAGCATCTGGAACTCTTCGCTCCGGGCCGCGCCGTCGGAGGAACTCGAGAAAGACCTGGCTCTCATCCGTGAGATCGACACGCTGCTCGCCGACATGAACCTGGACCCTGGGCAACCCGTCCCAGCCTTCCTCGAACATCTGCCCACCGAACAACCGGTGACGGTGCGCACGTTCGCGCGGAGCAGCGACGAGAGGACCCGGATCGACGAGTCCGCCCTGTGGATGCGCGAGAACGCGGAGAAACCCACGGTCGCGACCGCCGCCGAGAAGACGCAGGTTCGCATCACGAACGAGTATCGGGTGATGATGGGCCGTCATGCCGTCCGAATTCACGACACACTCGTACGATGTGCGCGGATGCATTCCACCGACATGTCCAAAGGCGGCTGGTTCTCCCACTTCAATCCGAACGATCCCAAGAAAAGGACACCGAGAGATCGTGCGAAGCTCGTCGGCTACGAGGGCATCGGGATCTCCGAAAACATCGCCCGCAACCCCGGCGGGCCCGCCGCGGCTCACCAGGGGTGGATCCACTCCAGCGGGCACCATCGCAACATCCTCTCCAAGTCGTGGCGCCTCCTCGGTGTCGGGAATGCGGGCTCGAATTGGACGCAGAACTTCTCCATCCGCGAGGTCAAGCCCGAGGAGAAGGGGGCTGACCCCGAAGGTGACACCGGAGACGGAACGCCTGAAAACGGTGGAGATCCGGACGGATAGGCCCCCCGTTGCCCCGCCCAGCCGGGATCAACAGAATAGGCTTCCTACGCTCACTCTACTTCACTTGGAAGGACTCATGGCCAAGCTGATCATCACCCAGGACGGACGGGACAAGATCTACGAAATCGTGGACGACGAGTTCACGATCGGCTCCGGTGGGGAGGCGGACCTCCAGTTACGCGACGACGAGATCTCCGCTCTCCACGTAAAGGTGAGAAAGGTCCGGCAGGGGTTTCGCCTCATCGATCTCGAGTCGCGGACGGGCACGCAGGTGAACGGTCGCACGGTCAACGACCACGTCCTTTCCAATGGGGACACGATTCAACTCGGCGCCACCAAGATCACCTACATCGGTCGGGGCCCCTCGAAGGCCGCCGCCCACGGAGGGTCTTCGAGACGCCCCAAGCGAGGACCGCAACTCGAGTCCGCCCGGTCCTACCGTAGGAATTCGGGCACCTCGAAGAAGACCAACACGCCGCTGTACGTGGGACTCATCATCGTCGGGGTCATCGTCGTCGTCTTTTTCATGCTCTCCTCCACCGATGTCGGTGGCGACGACAAAGCCATCGAGATCAAGAACGCGACCGAGTTGTTGACCGACAAACGCGCGGAAGCGCTCCCCGAAGCCGAGAAGGTCTACTACAGGTATCTGCGCGACGGCGACCTCACCGAGATTCAGAAGCGAAAGCTCGAGAAGTTGAAGGAGATGATCGACCAGGTCAAGTACGTCGAACACCAGACCAAGGTCAACTCCGAGTCTCACTCACTCTGGGTCAAGATCCACAACAAGCAGCTGCGAACGCCGAATGACATCGACGGAATCCGGAAGGTCTGCAAGGAGTTCCTGGATGCCTATCCGGACGCGGACAAGGCCCCCGAGGTTCGGGAGATCCTGGCCAATCTGGAAAAGTTGGGCGAGATGACGCCGGACCAACGGGAGTTGGCCCGAGTTCAACGACTCGTCGCCGCGGAAATCTCGGCGCCGAAAGTCAAGGTCCTCGACGCGAACCCGACCTTCGGTTGGAAAGCTTATCGAATCAGTTCCGCGAATCTCCGCAAGGCGATCCAGATCATCAATGACATGGACCCGAAGGTGGCCGCCGCCTACGCGGAGGAGGTCGAGAAGCTGAAGCGGTCCGTCTATCTCAAGGCGCGCCAATGGCTGAAGCCGCGCAAGGACGAAGCGAAGATCTTCTTGCGAGAGGGAACGGTCGACAAGGCTCGGGCTCGCGAATTCACGAAGAAATGGATCGTCGATGTTCTGCCCGACAAGGTCCTTCGAGACTATCTCGACTCGCCCGACCGATTCAATCTTCCGAAGAATCAGAACGCGGAGTTGGCGATCCAGAAACTCATTCGGGAGCTGATGAAATCCGCCCCCCGTTGAAGGAGTCGGCATAGAAAGCGGATGCGCATCATCCACAAGTATCTCCTGACCGAGTTGACGGTGAATGCGTTTTTCACCTTCCTCGTGCTGACGGCCCTCGTGACGATGCTCCAGCTTTCCCTGGCCGCATTGAAAGCTTCCCTCTCCACTCTCCCCCTGGGGCCGCTGCTCACGGTCGTGGCCATGCTCACGATGAGCCAGTTGCACATCGTCCTGCCCATGACCGTTCTCGTCGCGTGCATCTGGACATATGGACGCAGTCAATCCGACGGCGAGATGACGGCCATGCGAGGAGCGGGCGTCCCTCTCGGGCAACTCGTGCAACCGGCCTTGCTCCTCGGAGCCGCGGTGATGTTCATCCTGACGGTCCTTCAGGACTCGCTCATTCCAGATGCCCACTACAAGCAGCGCGAGATCACCCGCACGGCCCTCGTCCGCAGCGTGAACGATCTCATCAGCCTGGAGAATCACCAGGTGCAGGACAGCCGCTTCCGCTGCGAGTGGAAGGGAGTCGGACGTGACGAACGCGGATTCCTCATTCTGGAGGACTTTGTCCTCTCCGAGACTCCGAAAGACGACGAACCTCCGGTCTTCACCCGCGCGAGGAGGGCTCGCCCCCTCTACGATCCGTCCTCCGGCGAATTGACCATCACACTCGAAGGCCTGTCCCATGCGACGAATCTCTCCGCCCGAGAAATGACAGTCCGTCTCGACCTCTCGTCGCTGACCGAAAAAGCTCCGACGCGCAGAGGGTCCGACAACCTCCATTACGACGAGCTCATGATCCGATCCCGCAGCGGCGAGCCCGATGCCCGGAAATTCGCCACGGAGTTGCACCGGAGAGGCTCCGCTGCCGCGTCGGCCCTGGCGTTCGCGCTGTTCGGGGCCCTTTTCGGTCTCGTGCTGAGATGGACGAATCGCGCACTCATCTTCACCGCCGGCTTCGTCATCGTCTTGCTTCTCAGCTTCGGACCGTCGATGGTGGGAACCAGTTTGGCCCGAAGAGGCATCGCCCCCCCGGAGTTGAGTCTCTGGGTGGGGAACGTCATCATCATCGCTCTTTCGCTTTTCCTCGCGCGTAGAGCAAGAATGAGCTGACGCCCCCGTGAAGATCACCGATCGCTACACGCTGAAGGTTTTCCTCTTTAGTCTGGCCGCCTGCCTGATCTCCCTGGTCGGGCTGTATTTGGTGGTCCACGGGTTCAGTCACGTCAAGTACCTCGAGGAGGCGAAGAACACCTTTGCCGCCGAAGGTCTCACCGTCTGGACGGGGCTGTGTCTCTACTACGCCGTACATCTGCCGGAGATCCTCACCATGCTGGGCCCTTACGCCCTGCTCATGGCGGGAATGTATTCGGTCCATTCGCTCCACCAATCCAATGAGTTGGTCCCCCTGGAAGCGGCAGGGGTGAGCCGCACGCGTATCCTCTTGCCGATCCTCCTCGCGACCTTCGTCATCACCTTTGGCCTCTCCGTGGTCAAGGAGGAAGTCGTACCGCGGCTGGCGAGAGACATGGTCAAGGCGTCACGCATGCTCCGGGGCAAGTCCGGCGACTTGGATCGCAAGCTTGGTCTGCTACGCGATGGCTCCGGAAACATCATAGACGCAGCCAGTTGGGATCCGGATCGACTGCGATTGAACGAGGTGTATATCTGGCGATCGCACACGAGTCGTCCCCTCCACTTCAGTTTTCTGCAGTGGTCCGAGACCCCGGATGGCGGTGCGTTTCGCGGGCCCGCGGGTTTCGAGAAGGAAGGGTTCCGGCTGGACAAGGATACCGATCTGACTCCCTGGGACCTCGAGACGGAGTCACGCTCTGCGGCCCGGCTATCGTTTCGGGAACTGCGCAGACTGCACCTGCGCTCCCCCGAAAAACGGCTCCTCGCGGTGCTCATGCACGAGCATTTGACGTATCTATTGACGCCCCTGGTTTTGCTGTTGCTCGGTCTACCGATGGTTCTGCGTAATCGGCGTCAGTCGCCCTTCGTCGGTCTCGCCCTGGCCTTTGCGCTATCTCTCGCGTTCTTCTCACTCAGCCAGGTGATGATCCGACTCGGCGCCCAATCCGAAGCGCTCAGCCCGACGCTCGCGGCGTGGCTCCCCATCATTCTTTTCGGCTCGGCGGGTCTCCTTTTATTCGAGAGTCACCCGTGAGGTGGAAGCCCTGGGGATCCGCCGAACAGCCCGTGCGCGCTACGACGGCCGCCGTCACCTCGAGAGCCCCGGCCCACAGCAAAGCCCGAGCCGACGCTCGGAGGGTGGCGGTCGTCGTGACGACGTCGTCGACAACCAAGACCCTTCGCCCCCAGACCCATCGAGGATCGGCATCAAACGTTCCCGGCCCGAGCTTGCGCCTGGCGTTCCTGTCTTTCCCCACCTGGCGCTCGCCCTCCCGGCGACGCCTCAACGCAGCGATGCGCAGAGGTTTTCCCAAGCCCTCTGCCAGCGGTCGGGAGAGGTCTTCCGCTTGATTGAAACCCCTTTCCCGTCTGCGCCGCCTCGACAGAGGGACGGGCACGATGACGTCGGCGGGACTTCGATACCAACCCTCGGCGTCGGCCAGGACTTGAGCGGCCAGCATGTCGCCCAAACCTCGGGCCACGACCCTGTCGCCCCGATACTTGAGGGCACGCACCAGTTCCCCCCACACATCTTCGTAGTCGCCCAATGCCGTGATCCGGCCGTAAGGGACACGCGAAGAGGCGCAGTTTCTGCACCGATCCCGGCCCGCCAGGGGATCGCGCTCCAAGGGGAGCGCGCAGACGCGGCACTGCCCGACTGCGGGAAACGGGCGGAGTGCCGCTGAGCAGTCACGGCACAATCCCGGCAACCCATCATCCGGAATGGGGGGGCCGCAACGTACACAAGACGAGGGGATGAGGATGCAGGCCAGTCCATCCCCCCAGGATCTGAAGAGTTTTCCAACACCCACGACGACCTCCGCCGCCGGGAGAAACGGGTCGAGAATGCGCACTCACCCCAGGCGCTGGGCGCGCCCCGAACGGGGCTTTCCCTGCGCCAAGGGGTGAGGAATCTTCAGGTGTGACCGAATCCGGGCCACGTAGCTCTCGATGGTGTCATCGTCCCGCTGGGGGATCTCGAGCAACTTGCCGATCTCTCTCGTGAGAACCATGTTGTCCTCGAAGGGCCACTGGTAATCCGTCACGACCTCGAAAACCAGTCGTTTGAAGGCCCGCTTGCTCCAGAGCCGCGAGAGGTAGTTCAGGATGCCTCCGAGCACGGCCATGCCCGCTAGGAGTATGACCACCTGAACGGGAGTGCCGAATCGGTTCATGAACCCGCCCTCTCGAGCCGCTGAACTTCCCACGAGGTTCACCACGATTGCGACCACGACGCACACGAACCCCATCACGACCTGGTTTCGTTTGAAGACGGAAGACTTCAAATCACGCAGCCCGCCGCGATAGATGCCAAAGGCCTCCTCCAGAATAAGACGTGGTTTCTTGTGGAGGGTGGCGCAGCAAATAAAAAACAGTCCGACCGTCGCAAGAGCGAGGCTGATGAAATCGTAGTCGATTCTCTCCACCGCATTTCCTCCGACTGGCGTCCACTCCAGCATCCGCCAACGAGACGTCGGCGTCAACCGGCTCGACTTCTTCTCCCGCGAACCGCCCTCAATGTCGCCTCAGCGCCTCGGTCGGTGTCAACCGCGACGCCCGCCAGGCGGGAACGACCCCGCCCATGAGGGCGAGAAACAAAGCCGCGAGAAAGGAGGTCGCGAGCAACCCCGGACTCACATGGAATCCGAAGGCCACCTCCGTGAATGTCTGCATGTTCGTGGTCCCCGTTTGGATCCCGTCGAACGGGAGCACGGCCAGACTTCCCACGACTCCCCCGATGACTCCAATGAGAAACGACTCCACGAGGAAAGCGGCGAAGATCGCCGCTCTCGGGAAGCCCAAAGAGAGCAGGATGCCGATCTCGCGGGTCCGTGAGCCGATCGACGCGAGCATGGTCGTCGTCGCACCCAAGACCGCAGCCGTCCCCATGATCGCGCTAATGATGGCGGCCAGGACGAGCAAGGTTCCTCCGAGAGCATTCGTCTGACTGACGAAGTAGTCCCTTTCCGTCTTCGCTGTCGCGGGAGCACGCTTGTCGTTCTCCAACTCGCGGGCCACGGCCTCCACGTCCGTGCCGTCCCGGATTCTCGCAATGACTCTCTGGCGAAAACTGCGGTCGAGCGCTTCCGAAATCCGATCCACGTCTCCCCAGATCTCGGAGCCATAGGGGCCCGGGTGTCGAAAGACGCCCACGACGCGGAAGGGCGTGACATTGATCATCAACGTATCCCCGACCTTGCAGTCCGCGATCCGTCGACTCACCTGTTCCCCCACGACCAATTCGTCGGCGCCGAAGACGAGATCTCGGCCTTCCACCACAGACCAAAGGTCGCCCTGAATTCGGCGCGACGCTTCCTCGACGCCTCTCAGGGGAACGTTCGTCGTACCGCCGCCCACCCGCTCCAGATTGATGGCGAGATAGGTCTCCTCGGCGGCCATCGGAGCGCCGGTGGCGTCCCGCTGAATCTCGGGGCGCTCGAACTTCAAAATCCGCGCCTGATCCCGGCGAATCCCCGACTCCCCTTCGCTGGTCGCACCAGGACGCAGATAGATGAGCACCTGATCCGATCCGGTATCCCGGTAGAGCGACTCGAATCCCTCGCGCAGGGCGAGGATTGCCGCCAACACCCCCACTGTGCAAGCGATTCCGAACGCTGCGAAAAGGGAGCTTCGCCAGCGAACGACGACGCTCCTCACCGGGTAGCGCAGAGGCACGAGCTTCATGAGACACCCCCCGACCGAATCCCCAAGCCGACATCTCTCATATCTCGGCCCTCAAGGCCTCGGCCGCGTTGAGTCGCGAAGCCGTCACCGCCGGGGCCAAGCCGCCGGCCACGCCCACCGCCACGGCCACCGCAGCCGCAAGAAAAAGGGTCTCCGTGCGAATGGCGTAGGAAGGGATCGTCGTCCCAAAGAGTCTTCGAAAGGTCGTCACACTCGCCAGCGAGAGTCCCACGCCCACGGCACTCCCGCTCAGAGAGAGGGCCAACGACTCGCCCAAAAGGAGCATGCTGCAGACACCGTCTCGAAAACCCAGCGCCTTCAGAACACCCAACTCCTCGATGCGTTCCGACGAGGAGATCAGCATCGTATTCGCGAGCGTCATGAAGAGAGCGAAGAGAACGGCCGCGCCGATCCAGCCCAGAAAGGTCGGTAGACTCCCGAACATCGAGACGAATCCGGCTTGGAAGGCGGCCTCCGGCTGGGTCAGTGTGCGTTGAGGACCTCCTGCGAAGAGAGCGTCGATCCGCTCGCACAGTTCCGGAGCGGTCACATCATCATCGCGGCGGACGTAGAACACGCCCACGCCGTCGGGCCCCGACGCCAATCCCGCCTCGAGGGTCTCCTTCAGATAGTCGAAATGGAACCACATGCTGCTCTCATCGAGATTCGATTTCGTGGATCGATAGATCCCCCGCACGGTGAAATCCCAGGCCTCCCCCCCATTCTTGGGAAAGATGCTCCCAAGGAGAGGAATCGAATCTCCAACCTTCCAGCCGAAGCGGTCGGCAAGCAGCTCGCCGACAATGCAGCCACGGCGGTCGGACAGCCAACGGCTGCGGGATTCAGCGTCGAGAACGCACTCGGGAAACTGTTCGAGAAACAACTCAGGGTCCACGGCGAATTGGGCGAAGAAATTCGACGGTTCCCGGTAGACGCCGCCGAACCACTGGAGCCGCATAACGCTCTCCACCCCAGGGACTCCGGCGATCTTGGCCCGGTACGCTTCCGGCATGTTGACGAAGAGGCTGACCGCACTTTGCGTGACCACGCGCTTCGTAGACACCTGCTTCACGGCATCGTTCAAGCTGGTGACGATGCTCGTGAGGAAAATCAGAAGAAAGATTCCCACGGTCGCTGCCGCACAGGTCAGAAGGCTCCGGACCGGGTGTCGAAACAGATTGCGACGAACGAGCAGGAAGAGACTCACGGGTGACTGGTCTCCGCAAGCCTTCCAGACTCGAGCCGGAATTCCCGATCGGCAAAAGCCGCGGCCTCGGGATCATGCGTGACCATGACAATCGTCTTGCCGTGCTCCCCTGATAGCCTTTTCAGGATCTCGAGCACCTGGCGACCGCTTTTGACATCCAAATCCCCTGTCGGTTCATCCGCGAGGATTACATCCGGATCCGTGACGATGGCGCGGGCGATGGCGCAGCGCTGTTCTTGTCCCCCCGAGAGTTGGCGCGGCCTGTGATCGATGCGATCCGCGAGTCCCACGATATCGAGGGCATGCCGCGCATGCTCCCGGCGCTCCCGGCGTCCCAGCGGTTGAAGCAAAAGAGGCAACTCCACGTTCTCCAGCGCAGTCAGGACGGGAATGAGATTGAAGGCCTGGAAAATGAACCCCACCGAGCGGGATCTCCAGTCGGCGAGAGAAGCCCCCTTCAAGCGCGTGATGTCGGTTCCTCCGACGATGACGCTTCCTTCGTCCGGTCGATCGAGACCGCCCAAGAAATTCAGGATCGTCGACTTGCCCGACCCCGACGGTCCCGTGAGGGCGAGAAACTCGCCGGCGGCGACCTCCAGATCGACGCCATCCAAAACCTGTAGCGTCTCCCCGCCTCGCTGGTAGGCCTTGGTCAGATTCTTCGCGCTGATCGCACTCACTCGTCGCGCCCCCCTTCCTTCACCGGCAGATCATCGCCGTCGCGCAGGTGTGCCGGGGGGTCCAGCAGGACTCGTTCCCCAGCCCTCAAGGCCCCCTCCACGACAACCCGACCGTCCTTCTCCTCGAGGACCTCCACCTCGACCATCGCCACGATGCCGCGACGCACGACGGCGACAAGAGTTCGATCGCCTCGCCTCACAAGAGCCTCCGAGGGCAGGCGGAGGCCTGAAGGCTCCGTCGCACCATCGGCTCCCATCTCTCCCGTGAAGACGACTCTGAGGCCCATCTCCTCTCTAAGCTCCGGCGGGCGTTCGAGGAAAACGATGCGGATTTCGACCGTACCCTTTTGCCGATCGGCACGGGGCCAGATCTGGCGGATACGACCCGGCCAACCCTTCTGGGGCGCAACGTCGAGGAAAATCTCGGCTCCCTGCCCCTCCGCCAAACCCTCGAGCCTGGGCTCCGGCAATTCGACTTGCACCTCGAGAGTGGCGACGTCCACGAGAGTAGCAACGGCCCCCTTCGAATTCCCCGAAGCTCCGAGGGCGGCCACGACCTCCCCCTCCTCGGCGCCCTTGTCGACGATGACACCGGCAAACGGAGCTCGGACATAGGTCTTCTCCAGATCGATCGCCGCTTGGTCCGCCATGGCCTGCAGCCGGCGCAGGTCCTCGTCGATTCGCTGGACCGCAGCTTCCCGGGCCATGATTCCAGCCTTCACGGTGTCGACCGCACGCGACGCGGAAAGCTCGTCCGCGGCGGCAGCCTCGGCGACGGCCTTCAGGCGGTCAGCCTGGGTCTTGACGCTGTCCCACTCGCTCTCCGAGATCACGCCCTGCTCGAAGCTCTTTCGCTGCCGAACCTTCTCTCTTTCGGCCTCAGCGGCCTGCACCTCCGCGGCCTTGCGACGCAGACGGCTGGCTGCGAGATTCGCCATGCGTTCGCTCAGGTTTCGTCGCTCGAGTTCGAGGCCAGCCACCGCTTCTTTTCGACTGGCCTGGGTGAGATCGATGGCCCTCGAGGCCTGACGCACGCGAGCCTCGTAGTCGTCGAACTGGATGCGTGCCACGACGTCGCCCGCCTTGACGTGATCCCCCTCCTCGACGTTCATCTGGACGAGCCGTCCGGAGAGGACGGTCGACAGGGCCGCTCGGCGGCGCGCAACGACGTATCCGTTCGCGGCAATTCCGGTGGTCACCGCTTTCAAGGTCCCGAACGCCTCCACACGAGCCGTCGGCCAAGCCTGCGCCTCCGCGCCAGCTCGCCGCCCCCAGGGCAAACGATCGCGGTGATAGTAAACGGTCCCCGCGAGTGCGATGACGAGCAACCCCCAGATCCATTTCCTTCGACCGGTCCGGGCCGCCGGAACACGGCTCTTGTCGATACGCAATCGATCAAGGTCGGGAACGGGTCTGGACTCGCGCATGCTCGCATCCTAACCGGGATACCTCTCGACCTCGAACGGTTGGAGGCCTACGCAAAGATCGGCCCCTCGGTCACTCCCACTCAATGGTGGCGGGCGGCTTGCTCGAGATGTCGTACACCACCCTGTTGAGACCACGCACCTCATTGATGATCCGCGTGGAGATCGTTGCCATGACGTCGTAGGGCATGGGGTACCAATCCGCGGTCATGCCGTCCGTCGAGGTGACGCATCGCACGGCGCAGGCGTTCTCGTAGGTTCGAGCGTCGCCCATGACGCCCACGCTCTGGACGGGCAGAAGGACACAGAACGCCTGCCAGATCTCGTCGTAGATCCCGGCCTTTTGAATCTCCTCTCTCATGATGGCGTCCGCGTGCTGGAGGATCGCCACCTTCTTTGGTGTCACTTCTCCCAGAATGCGAACGGCGAGGCCGGGGCCGGGGAACGGGTGCCGTCCGATGATGCGCGCCGGTATGCCCAGCTCTCGCCCCACCGCACGCACCTCGTCTTTGAATAGGTCCCGAAGAGGTTCGATGAGTTCGAACCCAAGGACTTCGGGGAGTCCTCCCACGTTGTGGTGACTCTTGATGGTCTGGGACGGTCCCCCGTGGGCCGACACGGACTCGATCACATCCGGATAGAGTGTCCCCTGGACGAGAAACCGCACGTCTTCGAAGGAACGGGCCTTCTCCTGAAACACTTCGATGAACGAGTGACCGATGATCTTTCGCTTTTCCTCCGGGTTCTCCACTCCCGCGAGACGGGAGAGAAAAAGATCACCGGCATCGACCTTGTGAAAGTCCATGTGGAAGTGCTCGCGAAAGGTTTCTTCCACTTCCACGTCTTCGTCCTGGCGAAGCACACCGTTGTCGACGAACACGCATGACAGCTGGTCGCCGATGGCACGATGGACGAGAACGGCGGCGACACTGGAATCGACGCCACCGGAAAGCCCGCAGATGACTCGCGCCGTACCCACTCGCTCGCGGATCGAGCGGATCTGTTCCTCGATGAACGCGGACATCCTCCAAGTGCGCTCGCAGCCCGCAAACGTCAGGAAGTTGTCCATGATGGCCTTACCATGCTCGGTGTGGTGCACTTCGGGGTGGAATTGGATGCCCATCAAACGTCCATCTTTCGTCTGGGCCGCCGCCCAGGGACAGGTGTCCGTCTTCGCAAGGACCTCCCACTGCTCCTCCAAGTGCTCGACCTGGTCGCCATGACTCATCCAGACCGTCTGGTGTCGCGGCAACCCTTCGAACAGATGTCCCGGGCGCACCACCTCGATCTCCCTGCGCCCATACTCCCGCTCGGTCGCGGGTTTGACGATCCCTCCCATCTTTCGAGCGAGAAGCTGCATTCCGTAGCAGATCCCCAGCACAGGAACGTCCAAGGCATCGAAGCCGTCCGGCAGCCCCGGAGCGTCCTCGCCGTAAACGGAAGACGGCCCCCCCGAAAGGATCACCGCGCGAACACCGTCCTGTGTCAGTTCCGAGGCGGAGACACTCGGTGGCACGATGACGCAGAACACGCCCAGTTCACGGATTCGGCGGGCGATCAGTTGGGTATACTGGGAGCCGTAGTCGACCACGACCACCTTGTCTTGGACGGACATGTCAGGCCTCCAGCCCGTAGTTGGGCGCTTCCTTGGTGATCGAGACGTCGTGGGGATGGCTCTCGCGAAGGCCGGCTGAGCTGATGCGGATGAAGCGCGCTTTTTCCCGCAGCTCCTGAACGTTCTGCGCACCGACGTAGCCCATGCCCGCCCGAAGTCCGCCGATGAGTTGGTAGAGGAACTGGGCGAGCGGCCCCTTGAACGGCACGCGGCCCTCGATCCCCTCGGGAACGAGCTTTTCCGTAGCGTGGACATCCGCCTGCCCGTATCGATCCTTGCTCCCACGCACCATGGCCCCCAGGGAACCCATTCCCCGGACTTCCTTGTAGGCGCGCCCCATGTAGGTGACGATCTCGCCAGGGCTCTCGCTCGTCCCCGCGAGAAGAGATCCGAGCATCACGGACTCCGCACCGGCAGCCAGGGCCTTCGTGATGTCGCCGCTCTGCTTGATTCCCCCGTCGGCAATGATAGGGACTCCCGTTCCCTCGGCCCCCGCCACGCAGCCCAAGATCGCGGTCATCTGGGGGACGCCGATCCCGGCGACGACGCGTGTCGTACAGATCGAACCGGGTCCGATACCGACCTTGATCCCGTCCACCCCCGCCTCGGCCAAGTCTCTCGCCGCCTCCTTGGTTGCCACGTTACCGGCAACGATGTCGACGTCGACCTTTCGCTTCAGCTCCCGCACGACCTCGAGCACATTGGCCGAGTGGCCATGCGCGGTGTCGACGACGATCAGATCCACGCCGGCCTCCGAGAGCGCGAAAGCCCGGTCGAGGTCCTTCACCCCGACTGCGGCCCCCACGCGAAGCCGTCCGGAGGAGTCCTTGACGGCCTTGGGAAAACGCTCAGTCATGTCGATGTCGCGGATCGTGATGAGTCCTCTGAGCGTTCGGTCCTCGTCGACGAGAATGAGCTTCTCCACCTTCGCCCCGTGAAGGATCTCCTTGGCCCGATCGAGGGTCGTATCCGGGGGTGCGGTCGTCAGGTCACGGGTCATCACGGTTCCCACGAGAGCGGCCTCGTCAACGTGGAAGCGCAGATCTCGCTTCGTGAGGATGCCCACCACAGTATCGCCTTCCACGATCGGAATGCCCGACACGCCGTGCTCCTTCATGATCCTTCGCGCGTCGGCGACCGGAACGTCGGGAGGAAGCGTGACGGGGTCGCGGATGATGCCGTTGGCGGACCGCTTCACGCGATCGACCTCGAGCACCTGCTCTTCGATCCCGAGATTCTTGTGGATGATCCCGATGCCGCCTTCGCGCGCCAACGCGATGGCCATGTCGGATTCGGTCACGGTGTCCATGGCCGCCGAGATGAGCGGGATTCCGATCGAGATGTTTCTGGAGATGCGACTCGAGGTGTCTATGTCGCCCGGGAGGACAGTGGAGTAACCCGGCTGAAGAAGAACGTCGTCGTAAGTGATGCCTTCGGGGAAGGGAGTCATGGCGGTCTTCCAAAAAAAAAAAGCAAAGCCCCTCGGCGGCTTTTTCTTTTGGAGTGCCGGGACTCTAACGCGGGCCAGGGACACCATGCAAATCGCACGGAGCGGGGCTCAGCGGGTCCATCCGTGGGTGAACGTCCCCCACTCGAGGAGCAAGAGGAAAAAAGCACCGGCCAGAAACCACGGAGTGAGGTCCAGAGGTTTCGGAGCACGGGGCGGCTCGGGAACGGGAGGCAAGACATCCGGAAGAGAGGTTTTCGCCGAAAGATCGCTGGAATCCGCGGACAACACGCCCACCCCCATCCGATCGGACATGCGTAGGCCCTCGACGCGGTACAAAGACGGGACGACCGGCGCGCGAACGATGCGACCGGGCCGGCGAATGGCTCGGAGCGTCTCCTTCCCGGTCACCATGTCGCGAAAGATGAGCTCATGTTCTTCCCCCTCGGCGGAGGCGACGAAGAGCTGCCCCGCCGGCGCGAACGGCGGCGTCAGCGAGAGAGCATGGGGCGTCAGGCGCAGGACGGCGTCGAGGAGAAAAAGAGGCCAGGCGGGCATGAGAACGAAGGAGGTGGTTTCCTCCGACACGTCGAAGGCGACCCACTCATAGCGCACTCCGTTCTTCTCCCCGCGGCAGATGAGCGGCCCGGCCACACCCTCCAAGAGCACATCGACCGACGGATCGACCCGAAGCACACTCGCCGTCGCGATGTCCAAGTCCCTGGTGTCGAGCCCCTTCAAGCGGGACGTGAATCCTCGAGGGCGCGCCTTCCGCACGCCGACGGAGATCCCCAAACCGGGAGCGAAGGACTGAACGAGCAGATACGCCCCGGGAGGCAGGGGCTCCGACTCCCGCACCCCCACGAGAATCGTCAGGTCCGCCCGGGGAACCGAGCGCCAACCGGCAGGCTGTGTCCTTTGAGCCTCCTCGAGGTCGACCACATCCGCGAGGGCCAGCAGAGCTTCCTTCAGAGGCTCGGGCACCCGGTCGGCAACGACGAGGACCCGGGCTCGGTGACGCTCCTCCAAGGGAATGGAGATCACATCGTCCTGCGTCAGGGCATCGCCGCCGCGCGGTTCCCAAACCACCTCCACCGCATCCAGATCGGGCAACGCGTCGCATCGGATCTCCACTTTTTTCGGCTGCCCGGGAACGAGGGAAATCTCGCGCAGGAAAAACGGTGCCGTGGTTTGGGCATCCCGCGCACTTCGAACGAGCAATCGCCCCTCCACGTCACCGCCGAACGCCTGCATGACCACGCGGGCCACCAAGCGTGTCGACAGGGCCACGTCCAGATCCATCGCGACGATCCCCGCGTTGGCACGATCCGACGTGATGGGGACGAGTTGCAGGTTCTCGTGTCTTTGGACGAGCTCCGCCAGGGACAAAGCGGTGCCGTCCGTGTAAAACCTCATCACGGGCGATCCGCCTCGACTCTCGATTCCCCGCAGATACGATTCGAGCAGGGCCGTGTCCAGCTCTCCACCGGGTGGGTCCAGTGCGGGGAGCACGGTCCGCAGCCCGTCCACCTTGTCTCCAAAGGGGACGGGAATGCTCACGTCACCGGAGACCACGGCAACCGTCAGCGGCCCCTGCGCGGCCATGACGGCCGCATCCTCCGCAGCCCTGCGAACCGCCCGCGTCCATCGAGAAACACCCGCCTCGTCCAGAGCCGACATGCTGAGGCTACCGTCCAAGATGATGGCCCCGGACCGCACCGCGGGGGCTGTGGTCTTCACGCGGGGCCCCGCGGCGGCCAGGATCAACGCCGCACCGATGCAAACTTGCGCGAGGATGCTCACGACGTCGCGCACCCGGCGGAGGCGTTGCTTTCTCGGATCGACGAGGATGCGCTCCCAGAGGAACAGATGGGGAACGCGGACCCGCCTCGCGCGCCGACGGATCAGATAAAACAGCGGGATGACCGCCAGCGCCCAGAGCCAGGGCAGCCATTCGGGACGCGCGAAACTCATGCGATGAGCCCGCCGCCGAGAAGAATTTTCTGCACGGCCTGCTCGAGCCCCCACGCGGAGTCGATGCGCACATGGACGACCCCTGCACTTCTGCAGGCCCGTCGAAACTGGCGACACAGCTGCTGCGCGGCAAGTTCGTAACGGTCGAGATCCTCCTTGCGCACGTCTCGACGGAGGGACTTGGCCCCTTCGACGTCCTCCATGCGCAAAAGACCGGTGATGCCGGGGTGCAGATCGCGCTCGTCCAAGATCTGAATGGCCCCCGTCCGATAACCCAGATGCTTCAACAGGCCGAAGAGTCCCTCGTAGCCTTCAGGGTCGAAGAAGTCCGAGATCGCCAGGGCCAGACCTCGTCCCTTGCGTCGAAGTTGCTTGGCAAGACGACGAGAATGCGCTTCGAAGGTCCCCGCAGGCCTGAGGGCGTCCAGACCGGCAAGGAATCCCCTCAACGCCGAGCGTCCGCGGAATCGGAGACGCCCTCGCGAGGAGTCGGTCTGCGGCAACGGCAACACCTCCACACTCCCGAAGCGCTCGAGCGCGATGAATCCCAAAGCCGCGGCAATCCGCCTCGCCGCCGACATCTTGTTGGCCCGGCCAAAATCCATGGACCCGGAGACGTCCATGATCAGCAACAAGTCGAGGTTCTCCTCCGCCTCGAATTGCTTGATGAAAAGCTCGTCGAAGCGGGAGTAGACGTTCCAATCGAGGAATCTGAGGTCGTCGCCCTGGGCATAGCTCTTGTGGTCGCGAAACAAAGTGCCCATGCCGGCCCTCGATGTCCGACGTTCCCCCCGGACCTCACCCGCGAGGACCTTTCGAGCCAGGAAGTCCAGCTTTTCCAGCCTCGACAAGAACGCGACGTCCAGAAGGGACTTTCCCTCCCCCACCGTTCCCCCTTCGTCCCAATGTTTCAGCGATCCCCCTCCTCGCCCGTCAGCCTTCGAAAGTAGGTCTCGACGATACGCCGCTCCCGACCTCGCAAGGGCATCCTCCTCCAACGCTGCAGATCCAGTTTTCGATACCTTCTCCTCGGCGACTCGGCCTCGGGTGTCTTCGACGGTGGAGGTTCTCCAGCGGTTTTCTCCCGATCGAACACACGCACCTTTCTCTTTTTCGTCTGGTTCCCGGCAAACAGAGGCTCGACCACGTAGGGTTTCTCCTTCGCCTTCGGAGGCACGGCGGACCTTCCAAAGCCCGCCTTCGGCGATGGTTTGGGGCGCCGCTTCTCCTTCTTGGGCGAGCGGCCCGCGCGTTTGGACTTGGAGTCCTTGTCGGGTGGCGGCGGCTTCGGACGACGGGCCGCCGTCGATCTTCGCTGCTTTTCGACGTTCTCGGCGATGCGAAAGGACGACGGTGGCGCATCGAGGGTGATGGGTCGCTCGCCCGGCGGCGTGTCCGCACGGGCACGCACCTCCAGCTTGTGGACTCCAGGCTCGTAGAGGCCGGCCGCCCGCAGAAGAGGCGTCAAGGGGTGACGTTCCCTCGAGAGAGTCCCGGCTCGTCGACCAATGGGGCGGTCCAGGGGAAACGACCCGACCTCGCGATCGTCCACCCGAATGGAAAGAACCACGGGGAGATCCCGGGAGAGATCCCGCAGAGTCGCCACGGTGACATCCAGTTGGACCTCCTCGCCGAAGAGATAGAGTTTGCGATCCGTCCGGGACGCCAAGGAAAGACGAGGTCCTTCCCTTCCTTCCTTCGAAGCTCCGGCGCCCGCGGCTTCAGAGTCTTCGGGGGTGTCCTCCGCCGCCGCGGCACCGGGATCGGCACCGGGTCGCTCGGAGCCGAACAGACCGCGCGAAGCCGATGGCAGCCAGAGCACGAGCCATGCGAGAAAAACGGCCCCCGCCAGCCGCCGAAAGGGAGGTAGGACGAGGGAAGTGCGGGGACGGGTTGCCGGTTCCAAGTTCTCCACCGCCTTCTCGGCCGATCGCACGACGCTCCCGGAGAAGAGGCTCTTGACGTCCGTCAACAGCACATCGGTAGCGGTCAGGATGAGTTCCTCAGAACCCAGTTGGACATCCGCGGCCCGCGCGAGAGCATAGGGATCGTGGCGGCGTCTCCAGGCTCGCATGAGACCCGAAGCGAAAGCGAGAACGAGGGTGAGACCAAGCAGGGAAGCCGTGACGAGAAAAGGTCGCTCCGGTCTCCCCCAAGCCGCCCGCCACAGAAAGGCGGCGACGGGCAGCCCCCAAAGCAGCACACCGAAGGAGGAGAGCGCCGCCGTGAACATGGAGCGCCGCAGACCGGGACCGGCCCATCGGTCCAAGCGATTCAACAGTGCTGCGGCGGATCCCATGGGGGGATTCTGGACCCGGCGGGGGTTTCGCTCAAGCGGCGAGCTGCCGGAGTTTCAATTCAAGGGAAGTTGGAAGAGACGGGCGGAGACGTCCGATCTTTCGGGAAGGAAAGAAAGGAAGGGCCAAGGGAACTTTCTCGAGAAGAAGGAAAAGGGAATAGAAGAGGGAAATGTGAGATGTGACAGAAAGTTTTACGCGTAGCGCAACCTTGGCCTTTCCGTAGTCGCAGGGGACGCCCGAAGGCGCCCCGAATCTGATTCCTTGTCTTCAGCGGGCGGCTCGTGGAGCGCAACCGTCAAAGGCTGATACGTCTTTGGAGTCGACACCGTTGAAGCTTTATGCATTGGGCCTGAAACCCGGGGCTGATGGGCCGCTCGGGCGGCCATTCATCCCTGCACGTGTTTCTATCGGCCGAGGACTCCCAAGGCTGAAGACCGACTCCGAATGTGATGAAAAACGACGCTCAGTATACGATCCTTCCCCGGGGGAAGTGCCAAAGAATTCTGAATTCCCGGTGGAATGCCTGAAGAAAACCCATGATGCCGGTGGCCCGACAGGCCCCTCGACGCTTGGAAACTCTTCGAGAACCGCGGGTTGGAGCGACGCGTTCCCCTCGCATCCAGCCCACGCCCACCGGGTGAACCGAACAGGGCGGCATTTTTCTTTCGACGCTGGTCGGATAGCTTGCCCCCATGAGCGGCGACACCCTGGTAGAGACCCGTGGACTTTCTCGACACTTCGGCCCCATCCAGGCGGTGTCGGATCTTTCCCTCACCGTACGCAACGGCGACGTCTACGGGTTCCTGGGGCTCAATGGCGCCGGGAAGACGACGACTCTGCGCATGATCCTGGGCCTTCTCCCGCCCACGGCGGGTACGGTGAGTCTCTTCGGGAAGACGAAGGCCCGCGAACGCCGCCGTCTTTTGGCCCGCGTGGGAGCGATGGTCGAAAGCCCCGCGTTCTTCCCATCCCTCACCGGTTTCGAGAATCTTTGGCACCTCGGCCGCCTATCCGGTCCCCTCGAGAAATCCCGCGTGGATCACGTGCTCGATCTGGTGGGTTTGAGTCACGCCGGTCACCGCGCCGCCGAACACTACTCCCTCGGCATGAAGCAGCGGTTGGGTATCGCTCTCGCCCTCGTGTCCCGTCCCGAACTCGTGATCTTGGACGAGCCCACCAACGGCCTCGATCCCAACGGCATTCTGGAGATGCGACGTCTCGTCAAGCGCCTCAACCGGGAGGAGGGCGTCACTTTCATCATCTCGAGCCATCTGTTGCACGAGATCGAGATGACCTGTTCCAGGGTGTGCATCCTGGATGGGGGTCGTTTGGTCATCGAAGAGGACCTGAAGAGCATCTTCGAGACCCTCGAGAGTTCCTTTCGCCTGGACGCCGCGCCCAGGCAACTGGCCTTGGAGGTCGTCGGCTCCTTCGCGGAGGCCAGGATTCTTCCGGCGGACGAAGGGGAGGATGCTCCCATCGCTTTCGAATTCCCAAGAGACCACCTCCCGCGGCTCACTGCCGCTCTCGTGGAACGTGGCGTGGATCTGTTTACCTTGACCGAGCATCGCATGAGCCTCGAGGAATTCTTCCTGTCCAGGGCCGGAGGCCGAACGGAAGGACAACTGACTTGAACCCGTTGATCAACGACCTTCTCCGTTGCTTGCGTTTCGAGTCGCGAAAGCTCGTCAGGCGCAATCTGTTTTGGATGTCGCTCGCCGCTGTCCCCTTGACCGTCGTGCTTTCTGGATGGGCCGCGACGACCCTTGCCCAGCCCGTCGAGAGCTATGCTCTGTTTGCCGAGGTCTCGAGCTGGGGCTTTCTGCTCGCCGCGTTCTTCCTTTTGGTCCTGGGGTGCTCCTCGGTGAACGAGGAGGGGATATGTGGAGCGTTGCGCGCGGTCCGCTGCAGACCGGTCAGCCCAGCCGTCTATCTCCTCGCGAAGGCTCTCGTTCTTGCGGTTGCAACGCTTGTCCTCGCGACCCTCGCGTTGATCGCGGCCTACTTGTGGACGGAACGGGCCGGTGGTTTCCATGCCGTGTCCATCGTCATCCCGGGTTTGGAGGACACCGAGGTCTACTCCGCCGCCGCCATGAAACATTTCACCCTCGGTCTCACGATAGCCCAGGTCCCCCCCCTTTTCTTCAGCTCCGGGCTGGGACTTCTGGTCTCGGCAGCAATCGACTCGTCAGGCCTGGCCGTCGTGCTGGGGCTGCTGATATCGGCGGGTCTCGGAGGACTGGGCTCCGTCCAGACCGACCTTGCCCCCCTGTGTCCTCCCGCACTGCTGACCCGCCCCATGGAGCTCCTTGGAGAGCTCGCCCGCGCCAACGAGGCCGTTCAGCCGCAGGTAGAAGCCTGGACCCTGACGTCTGCGCCGGTCTGGGGTCCCCTTCTGGTGACAGGGGTCACCACGCTTGTCGCCATGCTGGTGTTCTCGAAGAGACCTGTCCGATGAGATACCCCCTCGCGCTCTCCATCGTGTTGCTTGCCCTCCTCGAGGCGTTTTCACCGGCACAGAAAGTCAGCGGAGTCCACGCTTCCCTACCCTTCGACGACTGGTTTCTCGTGGATCTGAATGGTGACGGGCAAAAGGACGTCTTTCTCCTCTCTCGCCTCGCCGACGGCCGTCTTCGCGCGGACGTCGCCCTGCAGGGGAAGGACGGCCAGTTCGCTCCACCCGAAAGCGGCACGCTTCCGGGAGCCACGGCGTTCGTCGAGGGGAACTTCGGAAAACACCAGCGGATCGTCGCCGTTTTCCCCCGCTCCTTCCGGCCCCTGCGGTGGTCCGACGCGAAGGGCTTGACGGCCGCCGATCCCGTGTGGCCCTTCGAAAGCTTCCTCACCGCGACGCCCACGGACCTGCCCGGCTTTTGGCATTGGTCCACGGACTTCGACGGCGATGGGTTGGACGACTTCATGTTTCCCGCCGAGCAGGCCCTCGAGCTTTGGTTCGGTCGCCCCGCTGGGGGCTTTTCCGCCCCAACGACCCTCTCCCTCCCCGACGAACGCCAAGTGCTCCCGTCCTCCGACGGGGGCTTCGTCGACTCTCACCGGGAACCCCATCCGCTTTTTCGCGACATCGATGGTGACGGCCGCTACGACCTTTGTTGGTTCGACGAGAGGGGACTCGGATACCGCCTGCAGACCCGTCCCCGCGTGTTCGCTCCGACCCACATGCTCCCCCTGCCCTGGTTGGCCGGCGAAGGCGACGGCAACCTCCTCGAGAACACATCCATCCGGCTCGAAGACTTGAATGGCGACCAGCGGGCCGACCTCGTTCTCATCAAGATGCGGTCCGCACGAGGAGGCATCGCGGACATGCGGTCGAACCTGGTGATCCTCCTCAGCCGGGGCGGCTCCGAACCCTTCCCGCTCAAGCCCACCGTGGCGCTCCGGCTGAAGGGCATCGTGGGCGTCGGCCCCTATTTCGAGGACCTGAACGGAGACGGAAGGAAGGACCTCGCCTACGGTCTTTACGGGGCCGGACTCGGCGACGCCGTCGCTCGCTTTCTCGGTCGCGTCCCGGTCCGGCTGGCGGTTCACCTGGCGCGCAACAACGGCCCCAAGCTCTTCGACGGGGCGCCGGATCTTTCCTTGGAACGCAGCGTCGACACGAAGGACTTCGAACGCTGGGCGGCCCGCAATTCGCTCTTTCTCGGCGACGACCTCACCGGCGACGGGATCGTCGACCTGATCGAGATCCGTCGGTCTTCGAAAAACCGGCACAGGTGGAAACTCTTCCCGGGTTCGCTCGACCCCAAGGGGCGACTGGGCATCTCGAAGGAGGCTTCGATGACGGGCGAGGTCGAGGACTTGGTGGATGCGTCGGTACGCGCGCTCCGAGAAGGGGGACCTCAGCACCTGATCCTAGTCAGCAAGCAGGACATCCAGATCATCGCCTGCTCCCCGTGAGGATTGGGGAACTCAGTCCTCCGACGGCGGGGTCCAAGCGCGGTAGTGGTAGGGATTGGCGTAGCCCGTTCGCCCGCGCCAAAGGAACGCGGCGAGGCGTGCCGTCAGGTCCTTCACGATCTCGGGTCGGCGCTCGATGAGGTTCACCCGCTCGCCCGGGTCCTCTTTCAGATCAAAGAGCAGTGCATAGTCTTCGGTCCGGTGGTAATGAAGCTTGTAGCGCCCGTCGTGGATGAGCGCATAGGCGTCCTCGAAGGCACAGAGGCTGACCAGATCCTCGCGCTTCAAGGAGGGTTCGCTGCCGTCCATGAGCGGCAGCAGGCTCACCCCGTCGAAGGGGTTCGCTCCCCCCGGATCGAAGAGCCCCACCAGAGTCGGCGCCACGTCGATGGAGGCCACGGGCGCCTTGACCCTGCGGGGGGCAACTCCCGGCACCCGGATCAAGAGCGGAACGCGGATCTGTTCCTCGTAGGGCAGAAAGCCGGCAAAGCGTCCGTGTTCCTTGAGACCCGTACCGTGATCCGCCGTGAGGACAACGATGGCCCGGTCCCAGACCCCCAATTGCTTCAGGACGTCGAAGGCCTTCCCCGTCAAGGCGTCGACCTTTGCCATCTCACCGTCATACAGATCGACCCACGAGGAGCCGTAGTCCCTGACGGGGGATTCGTTGTACCAGGGGAAGTGGGTGCCTGTCAGGTGAAGGTAGCTCAAGGTGCCGTCCAGCCCTCCAGGCCCCTTGTCCGCGACGACCGCGCGCCACGTCGCCACGAGCTTCTCCGTCTTGATCCGGTCGGACCACTCCCGATTGATCTCGCGATGGGTCACGTTGACCACGTGAGAGCCGTCGGACTCGAGAGGCGGCCCGCCGCGCAAGAACGATGCGAGGCTGACGCCGTTGTAGTCGCTGCCGAACGCCGTCACGAAGAAGTCGCGATAGCCCCACGGCCGAAGAGCATGGATGAAGAAGGGTGCGTGCCGTGTCGAGAGCATGTACCGGGTCGAATACCGCCCGGTGAACAGATGACGGACACCGCAGGTCGTCGCCGTCCCCATGCTGTAGGCCCGCTCGAACACGATGGATTCCGCGGCGAGTTCATCGGCGACGGGCGTCGTGTCCCGGGGGTTTCCGTAGACGTGCATCCTGTCGGGTCTCCCCGCGTCCCATAGGACGATGAGGATGGGAGGTTTCGCATGCGTGCCGTTCCCGCCCAAAGGAGTCCACGCTGGATAGCGGTCCTCGCCGGGACCGTGGACCTGGAATTCGCGGTCCGGGCGGGTGTACCCCAGCCGGTTCTCCGGTCGAAGGACCTCGCGCAGAGACCCCTTCTTGATCATGTAACCGAAACGGGTGTATTCGTGGACAACGACGGCAAGTTCACCGTGAATGGGACGAAGGGACAACAGCGCCAAGCCGGCCACGATGCCTCCCAAGGCGATGCGGGACGGGGACTGCCTGAGGAACGGGCGTCCCGGACGAAGCGCATGGGCAAGTGCCAGCATCATCAGCACGAGGACATTCACGGAGGTGAACACGTCGAGAACGATCAGCCTGTCTCGGAAATCCTGGAGATCCGGATAGGCGCCGTAGACGAGCACGGCCAACCATCCCGCGGCCAACGCCGCCCAGACGAGGTAGGTGACGCGTCGGGGGCGCACGACGGTCGCCGGGGCCATGGCGAACGAGAAACCCGTCAGACTCAACGCGGCCACGGTCCAGATCTCTCCGGCTCCATAGACCCGCGACGCCCCTCCCCTCTCGGCAAGGGCGAAGAGACTCCCGTGGGCCAGGTGGAACCAGAGGAAAAACAGCAGCGCCAACAGGACTTCGGTCTGTCCCTCGACGCCCGTGGCCCGAATCTCATCGCCGATCACGCGAAAGATGCCGATGCGACAATAGATCGTCGCCCACAGGGCGAGAGCAAGGGGGACGACCACGTGGATCTTGAGATCGCCGCCCGGAAGGCGACTCAGAAGTCTCATCACCGGTCGTGCGAGGAGCAACGGCAAAAGATAGGAGAGCGCCATCCCGGCCCCAAACGCGGCCGAAAGGTCGACGAGACGCCACCGATAGGCGGTGAGCGTTCGTGAACTGAAGAGTTCGGGCGCGAACGACGCCGTGTAGGTCACGGATTCGATCCCGGCCACCAAGTACGCACCCACGGCGGCCAGGGCCGCCAAACCGGGCCACCAGGCGATGCAACGCCGCCAGTCCGCCACGAGGAGCTGATGGCCCTCACTCCTCAGCCCCTCTTGCAGTTGGGATGCAGTCCGCTCCAGGCCGCCCAATGTCTCCACAGCCCAGGTGGACTCCCACAGCAAAAGAGCCAGCCCCAACCCCCCGACCGGCCAAATGAGCCCACCCAGGAGGGCCGCTCCGACAGAAAGGCGAAGCCAGCGAGATCGACCCCGACGCCGTCTGGCCTCCACCGCCACCCCCGCTGCCGCCGCGACGAGAAGCAAAGCAGCCAGGATCCGCAGGGGGACCAGGGCCCCGTAGAGATGGCCAGCCAAGGCGAACTCGTCGCCCGGGATGGCCCCCGTGGCCTGAATCCGCGCCGTAAGGGACGCCGTCAGCTGGATGAGCACGCCCAACCGAAGGCAGGCCGGGCCGCTCAGATACTCGAGAAAACCTCTCATCGGCCCAGCTTGGCCATCCTCGTGGGTGGGCACAAGGAGCGGTTTTCGGGTTTTCCGTATCAGATCGCCATCGCCTCCCTCCTTCGCTTCGTGGGGCCCGATGGGCCTGCTATGCACCGTCAGAATCACGAGGAGTGTCGGGAATGAGAATGCAACCGGGGTGGATGCGGATCGCGTGGATGGGGTTGATCTGTTTAGGACTGTCCGGGAGCCTGCGGGCCGACCAACTCACCGGCCAGATCACCGATGCGATGGGGATTCCCATCGTGGGTGCGACAGTCGACGCGAACGGTGGCGTCAGCGCCGTTGTCACGGGGCCGGGTGGGTTCTTCACTCTGATCGCCTCACCCGGGACCTATGACGTCACGATCACCGGGCCGGGCAATGCCTACGTCCCTCAGTGCTTCCCCTGTGTCACGATCGTGGGTACCGTCAATTTCGGGGTCGTGGTCCTTCAATCCGGTTCACTGGTCTCCGGAACCGTCCTCGACGACGCGGGGCTCCCCGTCGTCAATGCGAATATCGACGCCTTCGACCCCGTGTCCGGCAACCAGATCTTCACGCCGAACGACGGCACGAACCTGTTGGGGAACTTCGCCGTCATCCTTCCGGTGGGGTCCGTGGATCTTCTCATCAAGCCGCCCGCGGGAACGCTCCTCGTTCCCCTGCACTTTCCCGGCTTCACGGTGACGGGCCCGACCCAATCCCTCGGCAACGTGACCATGCCCACGGGGAACCTCCTCTCCGGAACGCTCGTCGACGCCGTGAGCCAAGCGCCCCTCGCCGGCTTCGATCTGAACGTGGCGGATGCTTCCACCGGGCAGCAACTGTTTCTTCTGAACGACTTCACCGACGGCGCGGGACACTTCGCGTTCGTGGTCCCGACGGGCGTATTCACGTTCTTCATTCGCCCCCCAGCGGGCGACCTCCATGTCGCTCAACGTTTCCCGATCGTCGTCAACGGCGCCTTGAACCTGGGCATCCTCCCCGTCGAGCCGGGAGTCCTCCTGCAGGGCACGATCCTCACACCGACGGGGCAACCCGTCGTCGGAGCCGATCTGGACGTGGAGAAGCAGCCCGGTCATTTCCAGCTCTACACGCCGCACGACAGCACCGATGGGAATGGCGCTTTTAGCCTCG
>DRQF01000204.1 GCA_011369445.1 Planctomycetota bacterium
CACAGAAGGTGTCCGGGCGCCTTGTAGAACGTCATCGGAATGTCGCAGTCGCGGCAGGTCAGCGGCTCCTCGCAACCCGTGCAGAGGATCGTCGTGTGGTAGCCGCGGCGGTTCAGGAAGAGAAGAGCCTGTTCCTTGCGATCGAGGGTTCGCCCGATGAGGGAGGCCAGAAGAGGAGAGAAGACACCGCCCGGTCCTCGCGGCTTCTGGACGCGCATGTCGATGAGACTGACCTTGGGCAGGGGTCTGCGACTGACACGGCGCGGCATCGTCAAGAGGCGAATGCGCCCTCGTCTGGCCGCTTCCCACGCTTCGAGGCTCGGGGTCGCCGACCCCAGGACGACGACGGACCTCTCCGCTTCGGCGCGCATCAGCGCCACGGCCCGGGCGTGATACCGGGGGCTGTTCTGCTGCTTGAACGTGTTCTCGTGCTCCTCGTCGATGATGACGAGGCCAAGGGGTTCGACCGGTGCGAAGATGGCGCTGCGAGGCCCGATGGCGATGCGCTTGTCGCCGGACTTGATGTCGCGCCATTGGGCGGCCCGTTCCGAGTCGCTGAGCCGACTGTGGAGGACGGCGACCTCGCCGAAGCGCGCCTGAAATCTCTCCACCGTCTGAGGCGTGAGAGAGATCTCCGGCACGAGGACGATGGCTCCCTTACCCATGGCGAGACAGGTCTCCAGGGCTGAGAGATAGACTTCCGTCTTTCCACTTCCGGTCACGCCGTGGAGAAGGAACGTCTGGGTGGCACCGCCGCGCAGAGCTTCCGCGATGGCATCCATCGCGTTCCTCTGGTCCGGGGTCGGATCGGGCGCGGCGGTGGACCTCGTGTCGAGTCGCGAGAAGGGATCCTCCCGCTCCTCGCGGTGGTGAATCTCGACGATGCCTTTCTTGACGAGTGTCTGGATCGGAGAGGCGCTCACTCCGAGTCTGGACTCGAGCGCGCGACGGGGGACGCCCTGCGGTTCGGCGAGCAATGCCTCGATGACGGCGAGTCTGGGCCGCGCCGACGTCTTGCCCTTGTTCTGCTCGAGGTAGGTCTCCCCAGCCCCCGGAACGAGACGGACGATGGCCGTGCGCCTGGTCCGCGAACTCCGGCGGACCCCCGATGGCAACATGGCAGCCAGGACTTCACCCGGGCCGCAGAAATAACGGTCCGCAATCTTCTGCGAGAGTTCGATGAGCACTGGGCCGACCAAGGGCTCCTCGTCGACGACGGATCGAATCGCTTTCAAGCCCGTTGCGTCCTCGGCGGCGCGCACAGAGATGACATAGCCCACGAGTTGTCGCGGACCGAAGGGGACTCGCACCCGGATTCCTGGGACGACGCGGGCGCGGAGATCTTCGGGAACGACGTAGCTGAAGGCATGGGGGAGGGGGAGGGGGACGGCGACGTCGGCGATGAACACCGTCACGGCTCGGCGGAGCGAAAGCGGTGGGGTTCGTCACAGATACAAGGAGTGTCGTTGCACTTGGGGCAACCGCGTGCGTACTTTTCGACGACGTCTCCGAGTTCGACGTTGCAGATGCTGGCCAACGTCGCGAGCCAGGCGAAGACGTCCGCGAACTCCTCACGGAGATTCTCCGTGTCGGAACCCTTCATTGCGCGGGCCAGTTCGCCGACTTCTTCGACGAACCACAAGAACGTCCCCTCCATGCCGCGTTCTTCGTCTTTCGCGCCGTAGGTGTCTTCGATGAGCCGCTGAAACTCCGCGATCCGCATCGTTCAGTCCTCGTTGCCGACCCGAAGGCTGACGATAGTGATGTCGACATCGCCGGGTTCCTCATCCGCGTGGGCTTGTATGCGGGCGAGCACTTGGTGGGCCAATCGTCGGGTCCCGGATTTCGCCGTGGAGAACACGGCCTTGAAGAATCGTTGCTCGCCGAGCGGTTCTCCGCTGGAGAGCCGGAAGTCGAGAATCCCACTGGTGGAGAGCACGACCTCGTCTCCGGGCGCGACTTCGACCTCCGCCTCTTGGAGGCTCCGATCGAAGATCGGGCCCGTGTCCAGTCCCATGGCGATCCCGCCCGGATGGACGCGTGAGAGTGAGTCTCTCGCTCGGACATAGTGGAGCATGGGCATCTTGTGTCCCGCTGAGGCCACGCGAACCGTTCCCCTCTCGACGTCGACGATCGCGTAGATGGCCGTGACGTACATGCCCCGTCGGAGATCGGGCGAGAAGAGGGCGTTGACGCGTTTCAACGCACCGGCGGGGGACTCCGCGAAGTCCTCGGCGACGGCGCGGTAGACGCTTCGCGCCATCGCGAGAATGATGGCGGCGGGCACACCGTGTCCGCTGGCGGTCAGAAGGAGCATTCCGGTGCGGTTCGGGCCCAGGGGCAGGACGTCGAAGAGGTCGCCCGAGATCTGGTGTCCGGATTCAAAGACGGCATCCAGTGTCATGCCGGGGAGATCGGGCAGGGTCTTCGGAAAGAGCTTCTCCTGAATCTCCTGGGCGATGTGCTCCTGGTGCTCCTTGGAACTCAGGTCCTTCTTGGCGCGCATGCCGTCTTCGAGCCCTTCTGTCATCTCGTTGAAGGCATTGGCGAGAACGCCCACCTCATCGCGGGTTCGAACGCGGGTGCGATGGTCGAGCCGCCCCTTCGCGACCTCGCTGATGTCGGAGATGAGGGTCTTGATGGGCGTGGTGATGCGTCCGGCGACGAAAAAGCAAAGGGCTATGCCCAGGATGATTCCCAACAGACAGAAGATGATGATGAACCGGGAGATGGCATCGAGGTCGTTCTCGATGGCTTCCTCCGAAAGGAAGACCTGGACGAAACCAATGGCCTCTCGGTCGTTTTCCGGGTTCGTGATGGCGTGTCGGAATGAACGGTAGGTCACCTTGCGGTCGTTCTTGGTTTCGATGAGGCCTCTTTCGATGAGAACGTCGTCGACGTTGCGCGTCCCCTTGTAGCGTGTGATGGGCAGTGTCCTGGCCCCGGTGGCCGTGGCGACGAGGGCGACCTTGTTCCCGCGCAACTCCCAGATCGCGACTTCTTCCACCTTGTCCGTCAACATGCCGCGGAGCCGTTTCGTGTTGTCGGCGATGGCCCAATCGGGGGCGGCGAGGGCCTTGGCGGCGAAAACGCCCGCGCGGTCGATGTCTTCGTTGAGAGCAGTTTCCACGTGGTCGTAGAGAATCCACCCCAGGCTGCTGACGAGAGCCGCGATGAACAGGCTGATGGGGATGGCGAACTTCAGAGCGATTCCGAGTCCGCGATGGCGGGCGGGTCGGTGGACTTCGCCCTGAGACGATGGAGCGCGACGGCGCGTCGTTGGTTTCTTGACCATGAGTGTCCGGGTCGTCTCCTTCAGAGCAACAGAGCCTTGAGCCCATATCCGGCAACTAGGGCGAGGACGCCCGCTGCGACGTCATCATAGACCACGCCGAATCCTCCCGGCAATCTTTCTAGTCGAGCGACAGGCCAGGGTTTCCATATATCGAAGAGACGGAAAAGCAGAAAGGCCACCACCAGGTCGTCGATGTGCGGGCCTGAGAGGCGGAGCGCCGCGATCCAGACTCCGGCGGCCTCGTCCAGAACGAAACTCTGGGGGTCTTTTCGGCCCGTCGCCTGGATCATGACATCGGCAAGGGGAGGGCCGGCCACGATCGCGAGGAGAGCAAGAACGGCGACGACGAGC
>DRQF01000205.1 GCA_011369445.1 Planctomycetota bacterium
ACAGTTCGCCGGTCGTCGCTCGCTTCCGAACGCCTAGCGTCTCCATCTCCTCCGGCGATCGCTTATCGCCGAAACCCGTATCGATGAGAAGATTGTGTCCCCGCCCTTGCACGAGAAAAAAGCACAGCGAGAGGTCGACACGATTCTGGGCATCGGGAGCCATCCATTCCGACCAGTCGGTCCAAGGTATGACGCCGAAGGCCGCGCCTCCGTCGATCGCCATCATCCCCTCGAACAAAGGTACAACGAACCAGTCGCCGATTTTCAAGATCTCGCTCCTTGCGGGCCGAAACAACGAGGCGAACCCCCTCGCCCCCTGCATCTTGCCAGAGAGGCGTCGAAGTCGCTACCGAAGGACGAGCCCGTTCTCAAAGAGCGCAGCCCAGATACCTGGCATCTCGGTAGATGCGTTCCACCACATACTCCTTGCTGAAGCCGTACCCGCCGAAAACCTGGAGCGCATCGTCGGCCGCCCTCATCACCAAATCCGCGCTGCTCGCGTGGGCGAGTTCCGCGGCGGCCATCGAAGGAGCACCCGCGTCCAGAGATCTGAGTGCCGTGGAACCCAAAACGAGCGAGGTGCCGAAGGCCTGACGGCATCGCTCGATGCGCTGTGCGACGGCCCCGAAGGAGGCGATGGGCGCGCCGAACTGGTGCCGTTCCTCGCCGTAGCGAAGCGCCTCCTCATGGGCGCGGCGGGCAAGACCGGCACCGATCATGGCCAACCCGGCACGGGCCTCGATCAGGACCGAGCTGAGGAGCGTGTCCCCTTCTTTGGCGGTGCCGATTCGGTTCGCCTTCGAGAGGGCCACGCCCTCGAACTCGACCTTGGACGCCCCCAAAGGATGCATGCCCATGCGCGCGCCCTCCGAAGACACCCTCACCCCTTTCTCGTCCCTCGGAACGAGGAACAAGGAGAGACCGGATTCCTCGGTCGCCAAGACGAGGAAAAACTGCGCCGCCTCGCCATCCAAGACGAAACGCGTCTGGCCGTTCAGCACGAGATTCCCATCGACGGACGCCTCCAAGTCCTCGGGGCGTCCGCTCCCGGACGCCCCCCAATGGGCGAGCGCTCCCTGTCGACTGCCAGACATCACGTCCCCCAGCTCGGGGCGGGGCGAAGACTCGCGGGCGAGAAGACCCGAAACGAGACTGGTCTGGTTCCAAACGTGAAGGGCTGCTCCTCCTAGGATCGCAGCCAACTCGGTGAGGACGAGCCCGTAGCTCAGGTGACCGAAGCCGGCGCCTCCGGCGGCCTCGGGAATCGGCACCCCGAAAAGCCCCATCTCAGCCAGCTCGCCCAAGAGGCCAGCAGGCCAGGCCTTTTCCCCATCGATCGTGGCCGCCAGCGGCTCCAGGCGCTCCCTTGCCCAGTCACCGACGGTATCCACGAGCATCTTCTGCTCTTCGTCCAAGGCTGGATGCATGTAGTCGGAAAGAGTCATCAGCTCTCTTTCATCTCTGAGGCCTTGCGTCGCGCCTCCACCTCTTCTCGAATGTATTTCACGAGGTCAGAGAGGGGCGCGCCGGGCCCGAACAGACGTCCCACTCCCTCCTCCGCAAGCGTTCTCGCATCGTCCTCAGGGATGATGCCGCCCCCGGTGAGGAGCACGTCGTCCATCCCTTCCTCTCGAAGCATCGCCAGGACCTTGCGAAACAGCACCATGTGGGCGCCCGAGTGGATGGAAAGCCCGATGGCGTCGACATCTTCTTCGAGGGCCGTGCGGACGATCATTTCCGGCGTCTGTCTAAGACCGGTATAGATGACCTCCATTCCCGCGTCTCGCAGTGCCGCGGCCACGACCTTCGCCCCCCTGTCGTGTCCGTCCAAACCCGGCTTGGCGACGAGAACCCGGATGGGTGCGGACGCATGGTTCATGACGTCTCTCCCTTCAAGATGCGGCGGAAAACTTCGTGACTCGCGGCGCGAGGCGTCATGAGACCGTCGACCACCGAGGTGACGAGTACGGGATCGCTCTCAAGGACCCGTTCCGCCGCGTGGCCCGCCTCCCGCTGAAGACCGCCAACGATTCTGCGTTGCGCGGCGCGACGGCGCCGCTCGCCAAATCGTATCCGGAAATCCTCGTCCCCGGCCAGCTCTCTCACGCTGGCCGCCAACGCGCCCACGCCCTCACCCGTCTTGGACGAGGCGAGAAGGATGGCGGGCGCCTTCTCGGAACGGGCGGAGGAAAGCTCGAAGGCCGCCATGAGGTCGTTGCGGACGGTTTCCGCCCCCCCCAGATCCGACTTGTTCACGCAGACGATGTCAGCCATCTCGAGGAGCCCGGCCTTCAACGCCTGAATCCCGTCACCCGCTCCCGGCGCGACGACCACAAGGGTGATGTCGGCCGCAAACGCCACGTCCAGTTCAGACTGGCCCACCCCCACGGTCTCCACCAGCACAAGATCGAAACCCGCCGCATCCAATCCATCCATGACCTCCAACGCCGCGGGCCCCAGCCCGCCCAGCAGGCCCCGACTCGCCATGCTGCGCACGAAGACTCCCGGCAGTTCCTGGAGCGCCCCCATCCGAATGCGATCGCCGAGGAGCGCACCATGTGTGACGGGGCTGGAGGGGTCCACGGCAAGGACGGCCAAGCGAGAGAAGTCACCGTGAAGTTCTCGCGCCAGTCGGTCCACCAATGTGCTCTTTCCGGCTCCCGGAGGCCCCGTGACACCCAACCTGAGAGCCCTGCCCGCGTGGGGGTACAACAAGGCGTGCAGCGCGGCTCCATCGTCCCCACCCCGTTCGAGCACCGTGATGGCACGCGCGACGGCGCGTCGATCCCCCGCCAAGACCCGATCGCGGAGATCTGCCGCAGACAACGTCAACGGATCACCTCGGCAGAATCTGACGAGAGATCACGAGCTTCTGGATCTCCGTCGTCCCTTCGTAGAGTTCGGTGACGCGCACATCCCTCATCAACCGCTCGACCGGCTGGGCGTCGCCGTAACCCGCCTCGCCCATGAGCGCGACCACTTTCCGGCAAACATTGTTGGCCACGCGCGTCGCGAAGAGTTTCGCCTCGGAAGCCTCGCGGATGTGGTTCTTCTTCTTGTCCCTCAGCCAAGCCGCGCGCCAAGCAAGGAGGCGCGCGGCCTCGATCTCAGTGGCGATTTCCGAGAGAGCGAAGGCGGTCCTTTGATCCTTCGTGCGGGGGCGCCCGCCGAGGGGTGCGTCGGCGGCCCAGTCGATCGCCGCCTCGAGAGCCGCGCGAGCCAGCCCCACCCCCTGGACAGCCACGCCGATTCGACCGCCGTTCAGCATCTCCATGGCGATCTTGAACCCCTCGTCCAACTCCCCCATGAGATGGTCCGCGGGAATGCGAACGTCGCGCAACGCCACCGAGCACGTCGTGCTGGAGGCGAGGCCGAGCTTCTCTTCCCGCTTTCCCACCTCGATCCCAGGGGTGTCCATGGGCACCGCAAACGCACTGATGGCCCGCGTGTTCTTCACCGCCGGATCCGGATTCGTGCGGGCGAAAACGACCGCGAACTGGGAAACGTCGGCGGAGGTGATCCACATCTTCTCGCCGTTCAGAACCCAGTCATCGCCATCACGCACGGCCGTGGTCTTCATCGCGGCGGCATCGCTCCCGGAATCCGCCTCCGTCAACATGTAGCAGCCGAGCCATTCGCCGGTGGCCAGTTTTCTCAGATAAAGCGCCTTCAGCGAGTCTCCGCCGAACGCGTAGAGCGCTCCGCAAGCCAGGGAGTTGTGGACGCTAATGGTGACATGGGTTCCTGCGCAGGCGACGGCGATCTCTTCCAGCACGACGGCCTGCCCGAGATTGCCGATTCCGGAACCGCCCTCCGCCTTCGGTACGAGGCAGCCCATCCAACCCTTCGCACCCGCCTCCCGCACCAACGCCTCGGGAAACTCCTTCAGGCGGGCCCGGTCCGCAGCCCCGGGGGCCACCTTCTCGCTGGCAAAGGCTCGCGCCTCGGCCTGCTGGGCGAGCAACGTCTCGTCCAGATCAAAGTCCATGTCAGCTCCCGTACTCGTAGAATCCCCGTCCGGACTTCCGTCCCAGCAGGCCGGCGTCGACCATGCGAACGAGGAGCGGGCAGGGACGGTACTTGGGATCGCCAAGGCCCTCGTGCAAGACGCGAAGGATATTGAGGCAAACATCCAAGCCGATGAAGTCAGCGAGCGTAAGGGGGCCCATCGGGTGATTCATCCCGAGCTTCATGATCGTGTCGATGTCCTCACGGGTGGCGACGCCTTCCATGAGAGCGAAGCAGGCTTCATTGATCATGGGCAGCAGGATGCGATTCGCGACGAACCCTGGATAGTCATTGCTGACCGCGGGGGTCTTACCCAGCTCCTTGCAGGCGGCAAGGATGCGATCGTTGGTCTCGTCGCTCGTCTTGTGCCCTCGGATCACCTCCACGAGCTTCATCACGGGGACGGGGTTCATGAAGTGCATCCCGATCACCTTCTCCGGGCGGCGAGTTCGCGAGGCCAACACCGTGATGGAGATCGACGACGTGTTGCTGGCGATGATGGCATCCTCTCCGAGAATGCCATCCAACCGCTCGAAGATGTCGCTTTTGATGTCCAGAACTTCCGGCACAGCCTCGATGGCAAGCTCCGCGGCCTGGGCCCCGTCCATCGACGTCGTGAACGTGATGCGATCCATCGCTGCGGCGGCCTCGTCCGAGGTGAGCCTTTCCTTGCGAACCATGCGACTCAGATTCTTTTCGATCGTCTCGCGTGCGCGATCCAGGAATGCATCCTGGGTGTCCACGAGGACCACCTCGGAGCCACACGTCGCGAAGACCTGGGCGATGCCATTGCCCATCGTGCCCCCGCCGATCACAGCTACCTTCGAAAACGTCATGTCTTCCCTCTCCTTTTTGGGCTCAGTCTTTGTCGGAAAGACGGAGCGTGAGGCCTGTCGTTCCCTGCTCCACCGGTTTGCTGACCGCAATGAGGGCACCGTCTTTTGCCTTGGCCATGGCGCCTCGGTTCGACAGAAGGGCCTTCACGCGAACCTTCGCTTTCGCGTCGGGCACTCCCGCGCCCATGACTCCGCTGCCCTCGGTGATCTTGTACGCATAGGGGAATTCCGGACTCGCCACTGGCTGCAGGACCATGAGAAGCTTGCCCTGCTCGTCCCGCAGCGACAGGAAAAGAGTGGAGCCGGGTTGGACTTTCGGTTCCAGGTTCTTGGGGAGTTCCACGACTCCCGAGACGAGGACACGGCCACTCTCGACAGGCTTGCGCATGCCGCTCGCGTGATCGGAGGGGGCGGAGGCTCCGGCCCGGGCCTGGTTGACCTTTTCCATGAGCTGGCTCACATCGATGACGAGGTGGAGATCCTTCGTCCCCGGTTTCACCTGCTCGGACGTGACCGCGCGATAGCGGTCTTCCTTCGTTTCCACGTTGCCGTCCAGGTCGATGATGGCTTCGACGAATTTCGGTGTCGTGATGTCCTCGTCTCCACCGGCCTGCCGATCCCCCTGCCTGAGGGCGAACCGCAGAGGGTAGATGGGCAATTCAACGGGTTTGATGAGTTCGGGAAACCCGCGGTCCTTCCTCTCTCTGGCCAGGACCATGAGATTGACCCCGCGCAGCTGCATCCGAGCAGACTCAGGCTTGACATCGACGGTGCCGGCGAAGACCACGGGTCCGCGGGAACTTCCGGAAACGCCCGGGGGCACGGCTTCCTCCCGCACCTCCCAGTTGTACCAACCTCCTTCCGGGTAGTTGCGCAGTGACTTGGCCGACTCATCCTCGAGCTCGTGGCTCAAGAACACCGTCACATCGTCGGATCCGATGGCCACGGGCTCCGGAGTCCAGCCCACGTAGGACTTGGCGAGTCTCCCCGTCTGGGGAACGAGGAAATCGACCAGCACGGTGAGGTAGACGGAGGAATACTTCGTCTTGAGGCGCGAGCCCCGGCCCTTCCCGAGGCCGAAGGCCAGGGGAAGGGTCCCCTTGATCCAACGCCGCTGGAGAATCACGTCCTCGACCTTCGGGCTCGTGCGGGCGGTCATGACCACGCGGACGTCGTATCCCGCTTGCACCATGCGGCGCAAAGACGCCGCCAGGTTCGGCGCCGGAGTGACCTTGCCCACGACGGCATAGTCCTGGGCGGGCTTTTCGCCTGAACACGCGCCGAACATCGAGGCGCCCAGAACGAGAAGGAGAGCCGTGAGTTTTCGATGATTCATAGACATGCCTCGACGCTGAGCGCCACGGCGTTCCCGCCGCCCAAACAAAGAGCCGCCAAGCCGCGACACTTGCCACGCGCCTTCAGGCTGTGAAGAAGGGTGACCAGGATGCGCGCACCCGATGCGCCGATGGGGTGTCCGAGAGCGACCGCGCCCCCTTCCACGTTGACACGGGAGGGATCGAGACCGAGCTCCCTGGAAACAGCCACGGCCGCCACCGAGAACGCTTCGTTCAGCTCGATGAGATCGAAGTCGTCGATCTTGCAGCCGGTCTTCTCGAGGAGATTGTGAACGGCACTCACGGGGGCCATCATGACCCATTCCGGGGCGGTGCCTCCGGTGGCGTATCCGACGATGCGGGCGAGGGGTTTCAAACCGTGGGTGTTGATGAAATCCTCGCTCACCACCATCAGACCCGCTCCACCGTCATTGCATCCGGGGGCGTTTCCGGCGGTGACCGTACCCCCGTCCTTTTTGAATGCGGGGCGTAGGCGCGCCAAGGACTCCAGGGTGCAGTCCTCACGGGGCGACTCGTCGGCGTCGACCACATTGGTCGCTCCCTTGCGCCCTTTCACCTCGACGGGAACGATCTCCTCCCGAAAGCGCCCCTGAGCCCTGGCCTCGACGGCGCGTCGGTGACTCTCGACGGCATAGGCATCCTGTTGCTCTCGGGAGATGTCGTACTTCTCGGCGACGAGCTCGGCCGTCATTCCCATGTGGAAGTCGTTGTAGATGTCCCAGAGCCCGTCGTGGACCATGCTGTCAATGAGTTTGCCGTGGCCCAGCCGCAGTCCCGTCCGGACACCGGGAACCAGATAAGGGGTGGCGCTCATGTTCTCCATTCCGCCAGCCACGATGCAGTGGGCGTCTCCCGCGCGAATGGCCTGTGCCGCCAGAGCAACGGCCTTGAGGCCGCTCCCGCACACCTTGTTGAGAGTGAGAGCACCGACCTCGTCGCGAATTCCGGCCGCACGGGCGGCCTGTCGCGCCGGGTTCTGTCCCAGCCCCGACTGCAGAACGCATCCCATGATGGTTTCCTGCACCTCCGTGGCGGGAATGCCGCTGCGTTCAATGGCGGCGCTGAGAGCCTTCGCTCCCAACTGGACGGCCGGAACCGATCCGAGGCTCCCTTGAAACTTTCCGATGGCGGTGCGAGCAGCTGAAATGATGTAGGCGTCTGGCATGTCTTCTTCTTACCGTAGAGGTGGGATCGCGAGCGGACAGCAGGCTGGATGTTAGCGCCCGCTCGGAACGGCTTTCAACCGAGGCGGCCCTTCTCTTCCAAGTCGAGGGCTAAAGCGTCGAGAACGAGGAGGAGAGCCTGCTCGAAGCGCAACCCCAAGGGGCGCAACATCTCCGCCGGCGAGACTTCACCTTCGAGCAGGAGCGGTGGAAGCACGATGCGCACGTTGGCAAGCCGCGAAAGAGGCGAGAGGGCGGTGGCCGTGATGACGGCGAGCGAAACCCCTTCTCGCCCGGCTTCTTCGGCCAGGGCGGCCAGCGCGGCGTGCTTTCCCGAGGTCGACGCGAGCAACAAGAGGTCCTGATCATCCAGACTTTGAGCGGACGGCGTGAACATCACGTCCACGCGCCGTCCGGAACGCGTCAAGCCCGATGCGAAGGTCCGCAGAATCTCACCGCATCGCCCGATGCCGAACACGGCGACCCTGCGCGCGTCCTCGAGAGCCTCGCGGAAAGCCTGATAGTCCTCGATGTTCACCCCCTGGAGCGAAGCTCTCAGCTCCATCAGGAAACGATCGATCCGGCCGTGAAACTCGCTCGACGGTTCCATGTCATTTTCCCTGCGACGATTTGTTCCCTTCAGAGGGCTCGCCCTCGACGTCCGGCTCGTAGGGCTCGAGCTTGACGACCTCGTCCAGGAGGCGAACGACTTCGTTCACGAGATCCAGCCGTGTCGCGATGTCCTGGGTCGCCACACCCAGAAAGTTCGTCCGCTGCTGGGCGGAGAACTCGTGGGAATGGCCTCCCAGTCTCATGGTTACGATGTGATAGTAGCCGCCGGAGGGATCCAGAGGCTCCACGTTCAGGCCCCAACCCGACTCGTTGTACCTCTCCCAGACGGCTGCGTAGTCGTCGAAGGAGATGGGGCTCTCACCTCGGAGCTTTTGTCGGGGAGCCACGACCGACCCCGTGATGACTCCATCCTTGCATCGGATGCGGCGCACATCCCGGCGTCGATCGCCCCGGGTCTTCCTCTGCGTTTCGATTCGAATCTCACTATCGAGCAGTCGCCCCCCCGGCCCCTTCTCGTAGAGCCACGAGCCCCCGGGCTTCGAAGAGGAACACGCGACCAGTCCCGACAAGATCGTGGCCAAGAGCACCAGAGCCGTCCGTGAGCACCATCCAAGCATGTCTTCGTCTCCAGGGCGCCTCCATCTGGCGGCGCAGAACAGTTCTCCGTTCCGGTTCCGATCGTCCCCAGACTACTGTCCCCTCGGGACGGTGGACAAGCGCGGAGGCGCTTCCTAACCTCTCCTCATGAGCGACGTCGTACCGGCAGCCGGCATCATCACCTTTCGGGTCCACGAGGACGGGCCCCGATTCCTTCTTCTCAGGAATGCTCGCCACGGAACCTGGGGCTTCCCCAAGGGCCACCGGGAGCCGGATGAGGAGGATCGGGCCTGCGCGCTCAGGGAGTACGTCGAGGAGACCAGGCTCGGCGAGCCCCGCCTCATCGATCGTTTTCGCGAGGTGACGCGCTACCCCGTCCAAGAGGACGGCCACGAGGCGACCAAGGAGGTGGTCTACTTTCTTGGCGAGTCCAAGGATGGGACACCACACCTCAGCCCCGAGCATGATCGCTTTGCATGGATGACTGCCGAGGAGGCCATCGACACCCTGCAATTCGAGGACTTGAAAAACCTGGTTCGCCAAGCCGCGGCCCACCTTTCGGAGATGACACCTTGAGCGACGCACGTCACGAACTCATCCGCGGACTCATCCGGGACGTCCCGGACTTCCCGAAGCCGGGCATCCTCTTCAAAGACATCAGTCCTCTCCTCGCGGATGCGGAGGGGTTCCGCACCAGCGTGGAGCTCTTGGCCGAGGCCGCCGCAGACTTGGAAGCCGATATGATCGCGGGCCCCGAGGCCCGGGGGTTCATCTTCGGGACGCCTCTCGCGCAACGCCTCGAGTTGGGGTTCGCCCCCATCCGCAAACCCGGCAAGCTACCCTGGACGACCCTCGAGGAGACCTATGAACTCGAGTACGGCACCGACTCGCTCCAGATCCACGACGACGCTTTCCAGCCGGGCCAGCGGGTCCTCCTCGTGGACGATCTCCTGGCCACCGGCGGCACCATGGCCGCCTGTGCGCGCCTCGTCGCCAAGACCGGCGCCCAGGTCGTCGGCGCTCTCTTCGTCGTCGAGCTTGCGTTCCTCAACGGCCGCCGCGCCCTCTCCGACCTCCCCACCCGCAGCCTTCTCAGCTACTGAATCCCGCGC
>DRQF01000206.1 GCA_011369445.1 Planctomycetota bacterium
AACCCGGATCTCGAAAACCCGCCCCACTCGCCGCGCCGTCACGGGAATCGACGAGGACAGTGCCGCCGTCCTCATCATACCCCGCAGGGTCTGGCCGCTCTTGACGGGGGGCAGACGTGCGGACCCAAGGTCGATCCCTACGTTCTCGAAGAATCGGAAGGAGAGAGTGAGCGTCGCGTCCCCAGGGCCAAGGAGATCTGCCAGGACGGGTCCGAAACGGATGCGATCGGGCACCGCGAACTCGCGGAGGTCAACGACATCGCCCGCTTTCAGCTCGAAGGGGAGACTTCCGTTCACCGTCGCCTCCCAACGTCCCTCCCCCCAGGGCAACGGCACCAAATGTCTCTCATTCGCGGGAACCCTCCGCAGTGACGAGCCGATCCTCGACCGCAGGATCAGCGTTGCGCTCTCGGAGGAGGTGGTGACCTTGATCGTTCCCGGGCTCAGGGATCCCAGCGTGAGACCTCGCAGGAGTTCCCGCACCGTCATGCGCCGACGTTGCAAGAGATCCGAAAACATCAGGTCCCTCAGCGAGGTGGTGGAGCGCCGCAATCGCACTTCGACCGTGACGCGGGCATTGGGATCGCGAGGAATGAGAAGACGGGCGAGCCCCCCGCGCACGCTTCCCGCCGAGCGCACTCTCCATCCCCCGGGGCTTCCATACTTGACGATGAGCGAGAGGTTGGCACGGATCTCGTCGAGGCCCGTGACGGGCACCTCGGCCGGGACGGGCGGCGCCAGAACGATCTCCACACTTGAGGGGGCAAGCGCCACGACCCGACTGAACTCGACATCCTCGTCCTCGAGGGTGATGCGCACGCGGTGAGGTCCGGGTCCCCCGTCGAGGGGAATGAGCGCCCAGCCTCCCGCGAGAGACGCGCGGCCTGGCCCATGCGCCGCCACGTGGGATCGATTCGAAGATGGGGTGAACTGAATGTCCCCATCCAGAGGAAGCGGGCTTGCGTCGCTCCAACGGACGGTCATCCGCGCAAGACCCAAGGGCTCGAGAGTGATCGTGAAGGGGTCACCCTCCACATCGAAAGGTACGTCGACCGCCCTATCCGTGTAGCCGGGGTGCCGCACATCCAGCACTCCGCCCTCGACACCGACCTGAACGGCGCACTCCCCCGCGCTGTCCGTCCACCACGACGCGAGAGCCACCGCACCCGGAGAAGGCGCGATATTCGTGGGACGAAACCGGACCTCCACGCCGGGGACGGGGTGACCGCGATCGTCCACGCAAACGACGCGAATGATCCTCGAAGGGGCGATGGAAAGCCGCCGCGCGGCGCGGTCGATGGCGACGAGATTCTTCTCTCCGGACTCGCGCACGAGGGAGACGGTCCAGTCCTCGTCCGACGACAGCCATTCCGGGAGATCGAGGGCCCGAGCCCAAGGGATCTCGCCCAGCTCGGTGCCGACGCGAAAACGACGTCCGTCATCCTTTCGGTGCAGGACCCGGAAGGAAAGCCGCGCTTTGTCCGCCGATGGCCCCGCCCACGTCCACGATTCCTCGGCAACGCCCGAGAACCGAAGCACGACAGGATCTCCCGACTGCCAGTCTTCACTCCCCAGGTCGGGCAGGCTGGCGATCCCCAAGGGAAGCCCAGGTGTTTCGGCGCTCACGAGCCAGGCGCGGTTCTCCCCGATGAAGGGGCGGAAGCCCTCGATGCGTGCCTCGCCACGGGGGTCGATCGCCTTTTTCCACTCGGGTCGGGTCCAGTCACCGCCCGAGAGCAGAACCAGAGCCCAACCTTTTTCGATCCGGTGAGGCTCGAGCACGCGAAACGTGCGTGCCTGATCCCGCCGAAGGACGAGGTCGAGGCGGTGCATCTCATCTCGCGGCGAGGCGATCCGGAACCAAACGCGTCCCCGCAGCCCGCTCGCGCTATCGACCTCGAGGAGGTGTCGGCGACCACATCGCACGGACAGGTCCGTCTCGGGCCCCTCGAATCGGCGACGGACGCCGCCTGCGGAACCGGCCATCCACTCGGCCGGCCAAGCGTTGGCCCAGGAGGCCATGGCGTTCCATTCGACCCGGCCCCGCGCGGCGGATGGCGCCTTGCGAAGACGAAGCCGACATGTCTCCCTCACGGGACGCCCCGACTCGTCGACAACGGAAAGACGAACGGTACGGCCGGGAATCGTCAAGACGAGGGTCCGCTCCGTGGGCCCCTGAACGCGGAGGGGCTGACGAATCCAGATCGAGGAGCCCGGCTGGACCGCAAGATCCCATTCCCCCGGCACCAGTCGACTCACCCAGGATTTGCTGGCAGGGCTTTTTCGAAACCACTCCACGAGCCCCCCGGCGTTGCGGGCGACGACGCGGCGCACTCGGACCCGGTTTCCCTCCTCGTCCACGAACCTCAAAGTCACCGCCGCTGCATCGACAGCCGTACCGGCATCCGACGGGACGGGCTCCCCGGAGGACGGGCCCTCCTCCCTCGGGGACCTCCGGACGGGAGATCCACGAGGGGGAGTTTCCGATGTCGGGAGCCTTCTTGCGTCGTCGCGCTCCGGCCCCCAAAGGTAGGAAATGACGAGGGCCAAGAGCACGACGACAGCCAGCACGACGCCCCGCAGAGCTCGCGAAGACTTCGTCATCGTCTGGTCACCTGAACCACAATCGTCATTCTCCCGTTCGCCCTGCTTTCCTCGGGACGCCTCTCGGTCGACGCCGGTGGGAGAGCCTTCACACTGGTGGTCACACATCGGGCGCAGGGCTGAAACGGACTTCACCCAGCCTGGTGGACAACCCCACTATGCACCTTGACTCCCAGCCGCGCAAAATCGACATCGACGATATCGACGTGCGTGCCTACGGAGCCGCAAGAACCGTGGCCGACTGCTTCAAGCACCGCAACAAACTCGAACCATGGGATGAGGCAGCGCGGCGCCCGGCACAACCTGGGGGGGCCCGGAGCCCCACGCCGGGGGTTGATGCCTCGGGCGGGATCTGCGCTAATCTCCTCATGACCCAGGAGGAGTCCACCCAAGAGCTCGTCGAACTCGGACGCCAGGCGGCGGAACTCTCCCATGAGTTGAGAAACCTCCTCGTCCGCGTCGTCTCGTTGACCGAGTCGCTCCGGGTGACCGAAGGGGACGAAGTGGACGCCCAACTCGTCAAGAAGCTGGATCTACTGCGCACCGGCGCACGGGCCTGCCGCGCCCTGGTGGACGACGTTCTGATTCTGGCGCAGCCCTCCTCCCGGGAGGCGCGCACGGCCACGTCCGTTCAAAGCCTCCTCGAAGACGTGGCGGCGCTCGCCGAGTTGCCCCACGGCGTGCGGCTGGTCCAGGGATCGATCCCCGACGATCTTCCGGCCGTCGCCGCCGCCCGCCAACGGGTGGTCCGCTGTCTCCTCAACCTCGTCCGCAACGGCGCCCAGGCCATGGCGGAGGCGGACCGGACGGGCGACGTCACCCTGACCGCCCGCAAGACGGATGATAACGGCGTCGTCATCGAGGTGCGCGATGAGGGGCCGGGCATCCCGGCCTCGTTGCAGAGCGACCTCTTCGAACCCTTCCGAACGGGCAAGAACACGGGCCTGGGGTTGGGTCTTGCCGTCGCCCGCCGCATCGCCAGGGAGGAAGGAGGCGAATTGGCCCTCGTCGCAACCTCCGAGCAAGGCGCCGCTTTCACCCTCCGCCTGCCCGCGGCCTCGGACGAAGACGGGGCGGCGCCTGAGAACGCCCCCCCCATTCCCAAAGCGCTCCCTCCGGACACCTGCCGCACGATCCTCCTGGTGGAGGACGACCGGGCGACTCGAGAGAGCTTGCGGCTCATCCTCGAGTTGGAAGGACTGGGGGTCGTGGAAACCGAGACGGCGGAAGAAGCGTTGGATGTCGTCCGGCGCGGAGGCGTCGACGTCGTCCTCGCCGACTTGAACCTTCCCGACATGAGCGGCGCGGACTTCTACGACCGCCTGAGAAAGGAAAACGCGGCCCTCGCCCGCCGCTGCATCTTCGCCACCGGAGACGTCGCTTCGCCGAGGGCTCTCGAATTCCTCAACGCCATCGGCGTGCCCTATCTCATCAAGCCCTTCGACGCGAACGATCTGCGTTCAGCCTTGGCGGTCGTCTCGTCATGAGCCACGTCGAAGGCGGGGACGGCGATCCCCTCGCTACGCTCTTCGCGCGGCGCGGGCTCATCGGAGCGGCGTTTCTCATCAGCATCGTCACGACGCTTGTGCTCTTTTTCGACGTGGCGTTCCTCGGCAAGACGGTGCAGTCCTGGCCGTGGATTCACGGAGCCCACGATCCGCGGGAGGCGACGGCGGGTTTCGATCACCTGCAAGACGCATGGGCCGGGTTCCTCATCGAAGGCCCCGGCGTGGCCATCACGAAGAAGGCCTTCGACGCGGGAAGGCTTCCCCTATGGAATCCCGGCGAGGCCGCCGGCGCGCCCCATTTGGCGGACGGCGAGAACGCGGTTTTCTCGGTGATCCAGTACCCCCTGCATCGTTGGGGTTTGGGGGGGTGGGACGTCTTTGCTCTTTTCCGCATGGGGCTCGCGTGTTTTCTCGGGATGCTTTTGGTCCTCGCATTCGGAGGATCGCTCTCTTCGGCCTGGTTGGTGGGCGCGGCCTTCGGGTTCGGTCCCAACTTCGTGCTGCACGCGAACCTCGTCCACCTCAACGTGACGGCGCTCTTGCCGCTCGTTTTTCTCGCAACGTCGGCGTTCGTTCACCGACCGAGTCTTCGCCGCTGGCTCCTGGCGGCCCTCGTTTACGGCTTGGCGTTGAATGGTGGGAACCCGCAGCCCTTGGTGGCCGCGGCGGCGCCTGTTTTCCTGCTGGCCTTGTTCGACGCGGGCGCGGAGACTTCCTTCCGCCGACGTCTCGTGGGCGGGCTCGCCCTGGCGGCCGCCGGACTCTTCGGGGCCCTCCTCACGGCGGCGTCTCTGCTACCCATGGCGGAACTCTTGAGGGGGCCCGCGCTCAGCCGCGTTGCCTTCGATCACGACGCCCCAGCGTGTCTTTCCACGTTGACGGCCTTCCTCTCCCCCATCGATCGCACGATGGCGGCCCCCACGGGCGCCCTCGATCTCACACAAGGCCCCGCGAACTGGGCCATGGGCCCGGTCCCGGCCCTGGCCGCCCTCGTCGCCTGCGTCTTGGCACTCTTCGGCCGATCACGGCGAGGGCGCGCCTTGGCGTGGTCTCTCGCCCTTGGTCTCGGATTCCTGGTGGTCCCCTGGCTCAACGACTGGGTGGCCGGGCGCGCGCCCGTTCTGCGGAACGTCAACTGGTTCAAGTACGTGGGAGCGCTGCAACTCGTGGGGCTGCTGTTGGCGGCCCGGCTCCTCGACAGCCGTCACCGTCTGGCTCCCCTTACGGCCGCCATCGCGGGAGCCGCTCTCGGCGCGTACCTCATCTGGGGGGCCGGCGAGCCCTTCGTCGGCCGACCGCTGATCGTCCTCATGGCCGCCGCGGTGTTCGTGGTCGGTTGGCTGGCGCCACCGCGTGACTCCGCGGTCACCCTGGGCATCCTGATCGTGGGGTGGATGGGGGGCCTGCTCTGGCTTCGTCCGAACCTGCCGGATCGACCGGACACGCCGCTCCCGAAACTCCCCCCCGTCATGCAGACGCTCCACGATCTCGAAGAGAAGGCCGAGAGTGAAACCGGACAACCCTGGCGGACGACCGCCATGGGCGAGTTGAATCCGCCTCTTCTCTCCTCAGTTCTGGGTTGGCGCGACGTGCGCAGCGTCCAGCCCCTTCCCATCGCCCGCTATCACGCCCTCATGGCACCCTGGGTGAATCCGGGGATCTGGCCGCCTTACCTGTTGCTGCCCGCCTCCAGGCAGTTCCTCCTTTCCCCCGTCTTGGATCTTCTGGGCGTCCGGTGGGTGCTCCTGCGGGACGCCGTCCTGCTGACCAGGGACCCGGAGCGCC